>JANQOT010000084.1 GCA_028285655.1 Gammaproteobacteria bacterium | reverse complement strand
GAAGAAATTGAAAAACAAATTACCATTTTGGTTGAAGAGGAACTGGAGTCGCTGGCCGATATCGATGTTGTAACATCGGAAAGTGCCGAGGGGCTTTCCAAGGTGGAAATTAAACTTAAACCCGACTCGGATGTAGACGATTTCGTACGCGAGCTGCGCGCGGTAATCGATGCAATTGAAGATTTTCCGCAGCAAGCCGAACCGCCGGTGATCAACCGCCTCAAGACACGCTTTCCGGTAATCAGTGTTACCTTGTTTGGAGATACCGAGCTTGGAACATTGTTTAAAACAGCCGAACGAGTAAAACGCGAACTGCTCGCCTTGCCAGGAGTGGCCAGTGTCGGTATCGCAGGCGACAGGGAATGGGAGTTATGGATTATTGTTAATCCACAGCAAATGGCGGCGCGGAATATTACGCTTGAGGACGTGCAGCGATCACTAAGCAGTAATGTGGAGGATTTACCCGGCGGCTCGTTGCAAGCCAGAGAAGGCGATATTTTACTGCGCGGTATCGGTGTGGCACCCGATGTGGACGCAGTCGGCAAACTGGTACTGCGCAGTAATATTAACGGCGGCCAGTTAACATTGTCCGAGATTGCAGAAGTTGAATTAAGACTGGAAGAAGCAAAAACGATCGGTCGATTCAACGGTAAATCCTCGGTGAACCTAACCGTGACCAAAACCGCACGCGCATCTACTATAGATGTAGCCGACGCGGTAAAGAATTACACAGAAGAATTACGCAATACGCTGCCGCCCGCAATCGATGTCGGCCTGTTTAGCGATTTGTCCGTATACGTAAAAAACCGTCTTGAAACCGTAAAGTCCTCCGGCGTGGTCGGCCTGGTGCTGGTGCTTGCTTCACTGTATATATTTTTGAATTTTCGCGTCGCCGCGATAACTGCATTGGGAATCCCGGTTTCGTTTCTGGTTGCCGTGATTATGATTCATTACCTGGGATACACGATCAACATGATTTCCCTGTTTGCATTTTTAATTGCACTGGGAATGATTGTCGACGATGCGATTATCGTAACCGAGAATGTCTATCGTCATATGGAAGGCGGAATGAATCGGACCGAAGCGGCATTAATCGGCGGCAAAGAAGTATTTTGGCCCGTAGTGGCGTCAACCTGCACAACCGTTGCCGCTTTTCTACCGATGTTTGGCGTGTCCGGTACATTGGGAAAATTTATTGAGGTAATTCCGGTGGTCGTAAGCGCGGCACTGGTCGGATCTCTGATTGAAGCATTCGTAATTTTACCGTCGCACTCGGCTGACATGCTGCGTGTGGAGCGCGCCAAGCCCACCGTAGTGAATGCTTATTTATCGTCGATTTACTCGCGAGGCCTGGCTAAATATTTAGCCGTATTAAACTGGGCGTTGCTTAACCGATACGTGGTTTCTGTGCTGACGATTGCGGTCTTGTCCATTATCCTGGTATATGCGCAAACACGTTTACCCTATAACCAGTTTGGAGCCGTTGAAATCGGCCAGTTTCTGGTTAATATCGAAGCGCCCAATACCTACAGCGTCGAAGATTCCACCGAACTGGCAAAACAAATTGAAGAAAAAATTCTGGTTGCAATAGGACCAGAAGAATTGCAAACCATGCTGACGAATGTCGGCGTAATCCTGATCGACTTCAATCGCTTAAAAACGGGCAGTAATTATATTCAGATTATTATCGATCTGGAAAAAGAAGCGCCGAAAACCTACATCGAAAAATTTGTGTCGCCGGTAGTCAACTTGAAATTTGCTTCAGCGGGTAAACGCCAGCGGAGCACGTCCGAAATCATCAATGCGATTCGCGACGAATTACAAGTGATTCCGGGAATACAGCGATTTTCTATTCTGCGCCCGCAAGGCGGGCCCGCCGGTGCGGATATTGAAATCGGCGTGACCGGCGAGAATATCGAGACCTTGTTGCAATTGTCGAGCGAGATCAATGATTTTCTGCGGCGGTTGCCGGGTGTAAAAGATGTAAGCCAGGATCTGGAGCCCGGCAAACTGGAGTATCAGTACACACTCAACGAGCGTGGCCGCAAACTGGGTCTTACGCAGGCGCAAATTTCCAATGCCGTTCGCACTGGTTTTGTCGGGCTGGAAGTTACGCATATTAACTGGCGTGACGACCGTTATCCGGTACGGGTGATTTATCCCGACTATATACGCAAGGACAGTGCCGGCTTGAGCAATCTGCCAATTACACTGGAACGCGGAGGGACAGTATATCTCGGTGAAGTCGCCGATATTACGCTGGGACGCGGACTGGGTACGATACTGCGTCGCAACACGCAGCGCCTGGCGCTGCTTACGGCGGAAGTGGACTTGCAAGTTACCACGCCACTGGAAGTGAACAAGCTGGTTGAACTTAAGTTTGCCGAACTTAAATACGACAATCCAGGTTATCAATTGCTGTTTTTGGGTGAAAAGAAAGAAGCCAACGACTCATTTAAAGATATGTACAACGTGTTGATCATTTCGCTGGCGATTATATTTTTTATTCTGGCGGCATTGTTTAAGTCCTTGCTCGATCCGCTTGTGATTATGCTGGCGATTCCGTTCGCCATCGTCGGCGTGATCATCGGGCATATTCTGTTTGATTATAATTTGCAGTTTCTATCGATGATCGGTTTTCTGGCGTTGACCGGAATCGTGGTGAACGATTCGTTAATTTTAATCGACTTCGTTAAAAAGCGGCGCGCGCAGGGAGCGGAACGGCTGGAAGCGGTAATGGATGCAGGTCGTGTTCGAATTCGTCCCATTTTACTGACCACTGTCACGACGTTTTTGGGAATTTCGCCGTTAATATTTTTTGCCAGCGGTCAAACCGCGTTTCTGTCGCCGATGGCGGTAAGCCTTGGATTCGGGCTGATATTTGCAACAGTATTAATTTTGATCGTGGTGCCGTGTTTTTATATGGTGCTGGACGATCTGCGCCGGGCTACCTATGAACGATGGGTCGGAAAAGTCAGCGCCTGAAACTTCAAATTAGCCTTTATATTCAAACATAACCTGTTACTATTCGACGGTATTTTGTCTCGGAACCGTCATGAAATTTTCAACCAGAGAGTTCAAGCAACTGGAAAACAAAGCCATCACCTTGCTGGGCATGTCGGGTGTGGGCAAAACCACTTTGGCGAACAAACTGGATAAATCGCGCTGGTTTCATTATTCGGGCGATTACCGCATTGGTACCAAGTATCTCGAAGAACCGATTCTGGACAATATAAAAGCCAAAGCCATGCGGGTGGATTTTCTGGCGGATTTGCTGCGGTCTGATTCGATTTATATCTGCAGCAATATCAGCGTGAATAATCTCGAACCTGTTTCCACTTTTCTGGGCAAGGTCGGTAATCCGGAATTAAATGGACTGGATCTGGAAGAATTCATGTACCGACAGAATTTGCACCGCCAGGCTGAAATCTTTGCCATGCTGGATGTGCCCGACTTTATCAGTAAAGCGCGCAATATTTATGGTTACCCGCATTTTTTAAACGATGCCGGCGGCAGCCTGTGTGAATTAAATGATCCGCAGGTGTACCAGACACTGGCAGAACACACCATGATTTTGTACATTCGCGCCGACAAGGAACATGAACAGATGTTATGTGATCGGGCGGTGTCGCATCCGAAGCCCTTATATTTCCAGGAAGAGTTTTTGAATAAACATCTATCCATGTTTATGCAGGAAAAAAATATATCCGCAGTGGAGGAAATTGTTCCCGACGAATTCGGCAGTTGGGTGTTTCCGAAATTGCTGGAGCATCGCAAACCTTTGTACGAAGCGTTGGCGGATCAGCATGGTTATACTGTCGATTTGCATCAGTTACAGCAAGTGCGTGACGAAGAAGATTTTATTGAACTGGTATGCCAGTCGATAGATCGTTCCTAATGCCACATCCCTATGCCACTTGTTCAACACAACGACTTACCCAGTTTCGAGCGCGTTCGCGCAGAAGGCGTGCCGACGTTGGCGCCGGCTGATATTGATACCAGTCTGCCTTCCTTGCGCGTAGGCTTTTTAAACATGATGCCCGACCTGGCGATCGCGGCAACGGAGCGCCAGTTTTTACGTTTACTGTCCGCGCATGAACAGGTCAATATTTACTTCTACCCGTTTACCATTGCCGGAATCGATCGTGCCGATCAGGCGCTGGAGCATGTTGAAAAATATTATATCGAAGTGTCGTCGATGCAATCCATGCAAATAGATGCACTGGTGATTACCGGCGCTAATGTGACGCAACCCTTGTTAATCAATGAGCCATTCTGGGAAGGGCTGGAATCAATTTTGCACTGGGCCACCCGGAATATTCGATCCACGCTTTGTTCCTGTCTTGCTACCCATGCGGCGGCAAAAGTTTTTTATGGTATCGACCGGCATCATTTGGACAGTAAGTGTTGGGGCGTGTTTAAGCACGAGGTAGTTGCGCCTGAACATGCGCTGGTAAAAGATGTTGAATCGAATTTCGTAATGTGTCATTCGCGCTTTAACGATGTCTCGGGCAAGGCATTGGAGGCCAATAAGGTCACCGTTTTGATTCAAAGCGAACAGGTGGGTATGCAAATGGCGGTGGATGAAGAGCTGGGCATGCTTTATTTTCAGGGCCACCCCGAATACGACGATATCAGTTTGCTGAAAGAGTATAAGCGTGAAATTATTCGCTTTGCCGGCGGTCAGCGAGATGATTATCCGCCCGCACCGGCCGGATATTTTTCATCAGCGGCATTGAATGTGGCGCAGGAATACCGGCAGCAGTTATTATCGGCAGCAAATCGAATCGACGCGTTAAGCGAATTTCCGGAAGATGAATTGCAAAGTCATGTAAGCAATCAATGGCGGCACATTTCGCAGTTGCTGTTCAGGAACTGGATACATGCGCTGACGCATTAATAAGTTTGACCATCAATGGCTTCGCGTTGCGACTGGGCGGCATCCATTAAAACATTCTCCACCTGCTTTGCTTTATTCATGGCATCAAACTGGTCTTTATATACTTTGTCCTGAATGGCGTTATTGTGTTGGGTGCTTGAGTTGTTCTGCGTATCGCAGGCAATGGTCATGCAGACAATCAGAAATACTGCCGAAAGTTGTAGTAATTTCATAATGTTTCCACGTCGTGGTATTTGCGTTTATTACATCATGATGCCCATGGTGCGCGGCAATGCAATACGGCTCTTCGGTGGCGTTCTACGGATTAAATGCTAGCCGGCCGCTAGGCGCCGGATGCATAAATTTCCGCATGCAAAGCAGTAACACAGATCCAAATAACCACAGCGCGCCCGGCAGCGGTACCGGCGCCTGCGTTGTCAGCAATACCGACCCGGCAGACCCCGGAGTGCCGAAGTCTCCATCGCCATATTGAAAGGCGTTTTCAGTGGGCGTACTGCCGTAATCGTTTTGCTGCGGGTTTGCAAGCTGACGAATTAATTCCGCACTAACGCCTGCAAGGCCGAAAGGTGCTCCGGCATATTCAAGCCGCGCGATTTCTGTGTCGTTCTTTTGAAGTATAATTTGATCGCTGCTGTTTGCCAGGCTGAAACCGCTGTAAACATAGTCGGCAATGAAACCGCCGTTACTGCCGGGTTCGCCATTATTGCTTAGTACAAAATATTCACCCGGAGCGATCAGTAATGATCCGCCGGAATCAATCATGTGTGAATTGGAACCGGCGTCACTGATGACAAGGCCGTTTAAATCCAAAGAACGGAATGATGTATTGAAAATTTCAAACCACTCGCCGTTACTGTCGGTAACTGCAGCGGGGTTTGCCATGACTTCGCTGATTAGCAGATCGCCCGGATTTACGCTGGCGGCGAACAGGTTCGACATTAACAAGCAATACAAACCAATGGCCGTAAAAAATTGTTGCAATGTACTCACTTTGAATCTCCGAATTGAATTATTATGCAGTGAGTACGTTATTATTTGCATGGGGATAACGGTTGCAACACCGTTTGTGCGCGGCGCGCACAAACCAGTGGTGTGGAACGCTTGTGAGGCGGATCGGGGCTGTCAAAAGGGTTGCAAACATTTGAGCTGGATCACAGTTCAGTGCGAATTCAGCCGTAAATCAAACGTCGGCAGTATAATTGTGCAGAATTTCTCAGTCTTGCGCTCGACACATTTTAAAATGGAGTCATATAGGAGAGACGCAAGGAAAGTACCATGGATGTAAATGTTGAACGCAGAGACGAGGATGATCGTAGAGATCGAAATGCGATTCCGGAATTCTCATTGATCGACGCCAATGGTGAACTGGTGACCTCCGATCGACGCTCTAAAAAAGATCGTCGCAGCGATATCGATGTAACCCAGACCACCATGTCCGAAAAGGAATTTGCTGATTATTTTCGAAAAGTGAATTCGGAAAATATTTACTAGACAGCATTTCACGCAAGCATTGAGTCGCAGATCTGTCCTGGGCTCGATCATTTCACCGGCTCGCATCAAGTAAACCTGGCAAAGCGCAGCTACGCTCCGTAATCCACGGTCAATATTCGATCATGGTTAACAGAGTATCAGTGCTATACTACGCGCCAGTTTAACTGCAATCCCGCTCGAATAATCAAATAGCCCGGCTCGCAATTCATGACTCAAGCCAAGTTTGCGTTATCAATGTC
>JANQOT010000041.1 GCA_028285655.1 Gammaproteobacteria bacterium | reverse complement strand
GACAATCTTAACCTCATGGCCCAAGCCGGATAAATGCAATGAGGTGGGCCAACCGCAAAAACCGTCACCGCCAAATACAATAATTTTCATTGAACTAATAGTTATTTTTAAATTAATTTAAATCCGCACAAAACGACTTTAGCGCTTCTTCTTCAAAGGTATCTCGATCGATACGCAAATACGCGACTCCCTCCTCGGCAATTACAGTCGCATCGGCAACACCGGGGAGTTGCTGCAGCGAATGCGCAATCGCAGGCGCCTGATCGTTATGCACATCGCCCAGTTGCACGGTGTAACTTTTATAGTTGGTGGGCGCCTGCATCGAGAATGCTACTAAAAACCAGACGACAAACATAAGAAATGCGAACAAAAATACGCTGGTTTGCGAAAATTCCTGCGCCAACAACCCTGCGATGGCGCCGCCGCAAAACGCGCCGAAAAACTGGCTGCTGGAAAAAACCCCCATGGAAGCACCTTTGATTTCCGGATTGCTGATTTTAGACACTAAAGTCGGCAGGCAGGCTTCCAAAAAATTAAAGCCCCAGAAATAAACCACCATTGCGATAAAAAACCACATAAAGTTTTGCAGCATCAGGCTCATGGTCAACATACCGAGCCCGCATAGAATTATCGCCACCAGGAAAAACGGCTTCATCATGTTCAGTTTTTCGGCAAACACGACTGACGGCACGATTAACAGTAAAGCAATGAGTAGCACTACCATATACACCTGCCAGTGAATATCGGTAGCAATGGCATAGTGATCACGCAAAATTAACGGAACCACCACAAATACAGCCGTGACCACCAAATGCAAAACAAATACGCCGAAATCGAGGCGCAACAGCTGAGCATTCCCCAATACGGTTTTAAACATCTCGCGATCTACGTGTGTGCGCGTGCTTTTCAAGCCGCGCTCGGCGCTGGGTAAGCCGAGCATCAAAATGATTCCCAAACTTGCCAGTACCGCCGTGATTAGAAAGATGCCGGGCACACCCACCCAACTATTGAATACCGGGCCTAAAACCAGCGCCGCCATAAATGATATGCCGATACTTGCACCGATAATTGCCATCACTTTGGTACGCTGCTCTTCGCGGGTGAGATCCGCCGCCAGCGCCATAACGGCAGCGGCAATAGCACCCAAACCCTGCATTGCTCGACCGATTATCACGCCGTAAATCGAATCTGAAACGCCGGCGACTATACTGCCCAATGCAAATATAGCCAGACCGATAATAATGACGGGTTTGCGGCCGATTCGATCCGACCAAACCCCGAAGGGAATCTGGAAGATCGCCTGAGTAAGGCCGTAAATGCCGATCGCGACGCCAATTAAAAACGGGGTCACGTGGATAAGTTCTTCGGCGTATAAGGCGAACACCGGCAGGATCATAAATAACCCCAGCATGCGCGTGGCATAAATTAACGCCAGGGAAACTGCGACTCGACGCTCAATCGAATTCATACCATAACCTGTTTTGCATATTCCTTAATCGTTTTGCGTCGCGTGGGGCAGACCACGTATATTAGCAAGTTTACCTTTGGCGAGATACGCGCATGGCTGCGATTCAAATACGCGGGGCAAGGACCCACAACCTCAAGGATGTCGACCTGGATCTCCCGCGCGACCGGTTGATTGTAATCACCGGATTATCGGGCTCGGGTAAATCCTCGCTCGCGTTTGACACCATATTTGCAGAAGGCCAACGACGCTACGTGGAATCGCTGTCAGCCTACGCCAGACAGTTTCTGGCGCGTATGGAGAAACCAGACGTCGATCATATCGAGGGGCTGTCTCCGGCCATCTCAATCGAGCAGAAGTCGACTTCGCACAACCCTCGATCCACCGTCGGTACGATTACCGAGATCTACGACTATTTGCGACTGCTGTATGCGCGTACTGGAACACCCAGATGCCCTACACACGGCATCGATTTAAATGCACAAACCGTGAGCCAGATGGTCGATAAAGTCATGGAAATGCCCGCTGACAGCCGCCTGATGCTGCTGGCGCCGGTCATTCAAAATCGCAAGGGTGAGCATTTGCAATTATTGCAGGGTCTGCATGCGCAGGGATTTCTGCGCGCGCGAATCGACGGCGAAATCTACGAGCTGGACGACCCACCCAAGCTGGATCTGCGCAAAAAACATACGATAGAAGTCGTTGTAGACCGTTTCAAAGTCAAATCGGGTATCGAGCTGCGCCTGGCCGAATCGTTCGAGACGGCGCTTAACCTGGCCGACGACATCGCCGAAATCGCGTATATCGACGATCTAAAAAAATCTTCTGTGGTGTTCTCCGCCCGATTTTCCTGCCCGAAATGCGGTTACAGTGTGACCGAGCTTGAGCCCAGACTGTTTTCGTTTAATAACCCGATTGGCGCCTGCCCTACCTGCGACGGTCTCGGCATCGAAGAATTTTTTGACCCGGAATTGATCGTAAACGCTCCCCAGCTAAGTTGCGCCGGCGGTGCCGTTCGCGGATGGGACCGGCGCAATGCACATTATTTTCAAATGATACAGTCGCTGGCCAAACATTATGATTTCGATGTGGAAGCGCCGTTTGAATCACTGGATGAAGAAATTCAGGAAATTATTTTGTACGGCAGCGAAGATGAAAAAATCAAATTCAAATACATTAATGAAAAGGGACGTAGCATTACGCGAGAACATGTCTTTGAAGGCATCATCCCGAATATGGAACGGCGTTTTGATCAAACCGACTCCTACGCGGTGCGTGACGAACTAAGTAAATATCTGTCGGAACAATCCTGCGAAGATTGCAACGGCGACCGCCTTAACACCCAGGCACGCCATGTGTATCTGCAGGATAGAAACCTGCCGTCGTTAACTGCTATTTCTATTCAGGACGCGCTGCAATTTTTTGAAGATTTAAAATTACAAGGCCACTTGGCCAAAGTCGGCGAAAAAGTCATTAATGAAATCCGCGAGCGATTATCATTTTTAGTGAACGTAGGACTGGATTATTTAAGTCTTGACCGCAGTGCCGAGACACTATCCGGCGGAGAAGCGCAACGTATACGCCTGGCCTCGCAAATCGGCTCGGGTCTGGTCGGCGTCATGTATGTACTGGATGAACCTTCGATCGGCTTGCATCAACGCGACAATCAAAGGCTATTGAATACATTGACCCGATTACG
Source organism: Gammaproteobacteria bacterium (assembly GCA_028285655.1). Lineage (GTDB taxonomy): Bacteria > Pseudomonadota > Gammaproteobacteria > UBA4575 > UBA4575 > JANQOT01. Next base: position 3,660 of record JANQOT010000041.1, on the reverse strand, counting down.
CGATCTCGGTAATACCGTCATCGTAGTCGAACACGATGAAGAAGCAATTCGTTCTGCCGACTATGTGGTCGATATTGGTCCCGGCGCCGGTGTTCACGGCGGCGAAATCATCGCGCAGGGAACACCGAACGATATCGCCACATCCAATCAATCGCTCACCGGGCAGTATTTGGCCGGTAATAAGCAAATTGCGATTCCGCAACAGCGCACTGCGTTCGACCCACTACGTTTACTCACTATAAAGGGTGCGACGGGAAACAATCTCCAATCCATCGATGTGGAATTTCCGATCGGCCTGTTTATTGCCGTCACAGGAGTTTCCGGTTCCGGTAAATCGACTCTTGTTAACGACACCCTTTACGCTGCAGTTGCGCGCAGTCTGAATAATTCCAGCATAAGTTGCGCGCCCTACGAAGAAATTGAAGGCATCGAGCAATTCGATAAAGTCGTTGACATAGACCAAAGTCCGATTGGCCGTACCCCTCGATCGAATCCGGCCACCTACACAGGTTTGTTCACGCCTATACGCGAACTTTTTGCCGGTACTCAGGAATCGCGTTCACGCGGCTACACTCCCGGAAGATTCAGCTTTAATGTTAAAGGCGGACGTTGCGAAGCCTGCCAGGGCGACGGTGTGATACGGGTGGAAATGCATTTTCTACCCGATGTGTATGTGCCCTGCGAAGTCTGCAAAGGCAAACGCTACAACCGTGAAACGCTGGAAATCAAATATAAAGGCAGGAATATCTACGATGTTTTGCAAATGACGGTTGAAGATGCACTTGATTTTTTTAACGCCGTACCCGTGGTCAAGCGCAAACTGGAAACGCTGGTTGCAGTGGGATTGACCTACATTACACTCGGGCAAAGCGCGACTACATTGTCTGGAGGCGAGGCCCAGCGGGTAAAACTTTCACGCGAACTTTCCAAGCGCGATACCGGCAAAACATTGTATATTTTGGATGAGCCTACTACTGGCCTACATTTTCATGATGTAGAACAGCTACTGCATGTATTACACAGATTACGTGACCATGGCAATACAGTTATTGTAATTGAGCATAATCTGGACGTAATAAAAACCGCCGATTGGGTGATTGATTTAGGCCCCGAAGGAGGTGCCGGTGGCGGGAAAATAATCGCGACCGGCACTCCGGAGTCATTGACCAAAAATAACAAAACTTATACCGGTCAATATTTAAATAAAGTTCTGGAATAAAATTTAACGGCGTATTATTGAATCTCACCTAAAACTGCAAACAAGACACTATTGATACACAACAACTTTATCTCCTAATTTCAGAGATAATTCCGTCTGCAATGATTGACCTGCCATTGCCAATTCGATCAATCCGAGAGAATTTTGATACCAAAACATGTCAGTACTCGCACATGCAAATGTTCGCGCATACTGTAATCGAAATTTATTAATGCCAATTTCCGCGGTTTTCTTTACAGACTTCGCCTCAATTCCCGTCATACCATTGCCATAATGATCAATATAAATTAATTCTGCTAACTGCATCGGCCAATCACGACCAAGCAGGTTGTCGAACGCAATTGGTTTCGATGCCGGCGGTTTTCCAATCTCAAGACCGGCGGCAAAAGGAGCAAACACATCTCTGCCATGAAAGCTGGCAGACACTTTTGCGTGATCGTATTCGATAATATGTGCGGTAACTTGGTTAGCTTGATTAACGATTCGCCCAAATAATCCATTATCGGGACCAATAAAGTGTTTTCCGTCGATTTCTAACCATAGTGGATGTCGATCGGTGCCCACACCGGGATCGACGACCGCCAGCACGTTTGCATTGTCGGGCAGGTCTTTTACCAATGCCTGCAATAAACGACCGGATGCATTGGGATTGAATGCCGGTAAATCGTGACAAATATCGATGATCGTTGCATTTGGAGCGCGCTTGTAGATTTCAAGTTTCATCAGCCCCACATAAGGGTCTGAAAGGCTGAAGTCGGAAAAAAGAGCTATCAGGTTGCGCCGCCTTTTTCAAAGAAAACTAAATCGTATAGCGCAACTTATTACTCTGCAATCAAAATATTGCTGCTGGCATTTCGGTCAAACGACCAGCCTCAAGTAATTCACGCGCATAAAAAATGCCAGGTCACGCCCAAGAATATTTAAAAATGCAAAGAAGTAACGCGTGACCTATTACTAGGTAATTGAAATTTGACTGTTTCGCTATGCGAAAGATTTGTTTGACGTGATTCCGGATCCGTCATCCCGGACTTGATCCGGGATCGGAATGACATGAAATTCTTACTCCGGCCGATCCACCAATTCGACCAAAGCCAATGGCGCATTGTCGCCGCGACGGTAGCCGCATTTCAGAATACGCAAGTACCCGCCGGGTCGATCTTTGTAACGCGGGCCGAGTTCAGTAAACAACTTTCCTACCGCGGCTTTATCACGCAGACGCGAAAATACCACTCGACGCTTTGCGACCGAATCATTTTTGGCGTGAGTGATCAAAGGCTCCAGTACACGACGCAACTCTTTCGCTTTAGGCAATGTGGTCTTGATGACTTCGTGCTCGACCAATGAGACCGCCATATTGCGAAACATCGCGTTGCGATGCGCATCGGTTCTGTTTAATTTTCTGCCTGAATGTCTGTGTCGCATGATCTTGCCTTGTTAAAACTTATAAAGTTGGTTTGCGATCGTCTTTGATGTGTGCCGGCGGCCAGTTTTCCAGCCGCATACCCAGTGAAAGGCCGTGCGAGCCCAGCACGTCTTTAATTTCGGTTAACGATTTCTTGCCAAGGTTGGGTGTTTTCAACAATTCCACTTCGGTACGCTGAATCAGATCGCCAATATAGTAGATATTTTCGGCCTTGAGACAGTTGGCCGATCGAACCGTAAGTTCCAGATCGTCTACCGGACGCATCAGAATCGGATCGATTTCGGATTCGCTGGGCGCCTGTTCTTCCTGCTCGTCTCCCTGCAGGTCGACGAATACGGTCAATTGCTGCTGCAGAATTCCCGCCGCCTTGCGGACCGTCTCTTCCGGATCGACAGTGCCGTCGGTTTCCAGCTCGATAATCAGTTTATCCAAATTGGTACGCTGCTCGACCCGTGCGCTTTCGACGTTGTAGGAAACACGCCGCACCGGACTAAAGCTGGCATCCAGCAGCAACGATCCGATCGGCCGATCTTCATCGGTACGCCGCTGGGTCGCAGGCACATAGCCGCGCCCCTTGGCCACTTTAAGTGTCATATTGATCGAGCTACCCGAAGTCAGGTGCGCGATAACATGTTCCGGATTGACGATTTCGACATCGTGATCGCCTTGAATATCGCCTGCGGTTAATACCCCCGGGCCGTTTTTATTCACCGTCAGTGTCGCTTCGGTTTTATTATGCATTTTTACCGCCAAACCTTTCAGGTTAAGCAAAATATCGACGACGTCTTCCTGCACGCCCTCGATCGCAGTGTATTCGTGCAACACTCCCTCGATTTGCGCTTCGACAACGGCGCAACCGGAAATGGAAGACAATAAAATTCTTCGTAACGCATTTCCCAGCGTATGACCAAAACCTCGTTCCAAAGGCTCTAAAACAATTTTCGCATTCCGCGGATTAATGACATTGACGTCCACTAACCGAGGTTTGAGTAGCTCACTTGAACTTGCCACAATAAAT
>JANQOT010000014.1 GCA_028285655.1 Gammaproteobacteria bacterium | reverse complement strand
AACCGCCTGCAATTGTTGATGGCCGTACATGACGGCACCCAGCATAACGTCCTCCGACAGCACGTTTGCTTCGGATTCAACCATCAATACTGCACCTTCGGTACCTGCAACCACCAACTCCAGGTCAGATTTTTCTAATTCACTGAAAGTCGGATTGAGCACATAAGATCCATTGATATAACCGACTTTCGCTGCGCCGATAGGGCCGTCAAACGGAATACCGGAAATGGCCAACGCCGCAGACGTTCCGATCATGGCCGGTATATCCGAATCTACATCGGTATTCATGGATACGACATTTGCGATTATCTGGACTTCATGCTTAAACCCTTTCGGGAATAGCGGGCGAATGGGGCGATCGATCAATCGGCAGGTTAGCGTTTCTTTTTCCGAGGGCCGTCCTTCGCGTTTGAAAAATCCTCCGGGGATTTTCCCGGCTGCATAGGTTTTTTCCTGATAGTTCACCGTGAGCGGGAAAAAGTCACGACCTTCGTCGGCTGTCTTTGCGCCGACTGCGGTAACCAGTACGACCGTGTCACCCATATTAACTAAAACTGCACCATCGGCCTGTCTAGCGATTTCACTGGTTTCTATGGTGACCTGCTGCGACCCGTATTGGAAAGATTTCTTTATGCTTTTCACTCAGATTTCCTATGTCAGAATATATTGAAAATTCGGCGTCAAACTAAATTCTGCCGTGTATAAAATTGCCTGCTAAGTAGTTGCCTGTATCCACGCCTGCCGAGGACTAGCGGTTACTAACATGTGAGAGATGGCTGTGCAAACATTGCATCGCCAACGGCTCATTAGCGGCGCAAACCTAATGACGAGATCAGCTTCTGGTAGCGCTGCTGATCCTTACGCTTAATATAATCCAATAACTTGCGACGCTGGTTTACAAGTTTCAGCAAACCATGTCTGGAGTGGTGGTCATGCTTATGACTGGAGAAATGCTCACTTAAATAATTGATCCGAGCCGACAACAAGGCCACCTGCACCTCAGGTGATCCGGTATCGTTATCCGACTGCTGATATTCCTTGATAATGCCCGACTTGTCTTCCGCTGTTAACGCCATATCCCAAATTCTATTCACTAGGTTTTCTAAAGAGTGCGCGATTCTACCATGTGCCAGAATGGGCACAATACTTAATTCGCCGTTAGTGGTTGTAAAATCTCTGAAAATGCAGGTGTCCGCTATCATCCAGATGCCCAAGTCCACGAAATACCCGGTCCGAGTCGACCACGCGAACGTATTCGCCGTTTTGGGATGTCGCCAGTTTAAGCGCCACACCTCGCTCCGCCAACAAAATCAAGCCGTTTTTCAGCTCCACTTGCGGATAGTGACCGAATGCTTTTTCGATAGGCAGAAGAGTGCGATCAAGTTGCGCTGTACCGGTGGCGGCAATTCGCTTCAGCTCGTCCAGCGTATAGACGGGAGTGTCCTGGCCGAAAATACCCACCTTTGCCCGTCGCAAATCCACAACATGCGCTCCGCAACCCAAATCTTGCCCGACATCCTCCACCAGCGTGCGTATGTATGTGCCTTTGGAGCAATGCACCATTAATTTGAACTGTTGTGTATTCGCACTCTCAAGTCGAGCGGCATAGATGGTGACCTCTCTGGCCTCGCGCGGCACGTTGACCCCCGCTCTTGCCAGTTTGTAGAGCGGCACGCCCTTTTGCTTCAAAGCAGAAAACATCGGCGGAGTCTGTTTGATTTTACCCACGTATTGTTGAATAACCGCATCTAATCGGCGCACATGTGCCGCAGTTACGATTACTCGCTCCACAACCTCACCTTCTTTATCTCCGGTATCGGTAGATTCTCCCAACTTGGCCGTTACCAAATAAGTCTTGCTTGCATCGGTAACATGCTGCGCTGTTTTGGTTGCCTTACCGAAACAGATTACCAACACGCCGGTAGCCAAAGGATCCAAAGTTCCGGTATGACCGGCTTTTTTGGCATTAAATAATTTTTTGACTTGCTGTAACGCCTGATTCGAACTTATGCCCAGGGGCTTATCCAGCACCAATAAGCCATGCAAATCTCTTCCACGATTTTTTTTCCTGGCCACGGCAATTATTATCCAAGCAAAAGACGACGATTATTTATTCTGGTCGGAAGAGGGATTGTCAGCGAGCAGCGCTTCCATGCGTGCCGAGCGTTCTTCCGTATCGTCATAGATAAAAAATAATTGTGGAATAGCGCGCATATGTAATTGTCTGCCCAACGCTTTGCGCATGAATGCCGCCGAACTTTGCAGACCTGCGTGCAATCCTTTTACATCCGGATGAGTCGAAAATGGCGAATAATAGACTTTAGCGTTAGATAAATCTTTTGAAACGACAACTTCTGTGATAGAAAAATCGCTTACGCGCGGATCTTTAACTTGCTCACGAACAAGCAGGCTAAGTTCTCTGCGGATTTGTTCAGCAATTCGAAGGGAGCGTGGATAATCCTTGGGCATGCATTGAATGCCGTTTATTAATCGATTGTACGTGCAACTTCCGTGCGCTCGTACACTTCGATCTGATCACCGACTTTTACATCGTTGTAATTTTTTACTGCGATACCACATTCGGTCCCGGCACGCACTTCTTTAACATCGTCTTTATGTCGGCGCAGAGATTCCAGTTCGCCTTCATAAACCACGACATTATCACGCAACACTCGAATGGGGTTGCCCTTTTTGACGATACCATCAATTACATGGCATCCGGCAACCGCTCCCAGCGCCGAAGATTTAAACACGTCTTTCACTTCCGCAATTCCGACGATTTCTTCGCGTAGCTCGGGGGACAATAACCCGCTCATTGCGCTCTTAACATCATCGATCGCTTCGTAGATTACGCTGTAGTAACGTAAATCCACTCCGGTCTCGTCCAGTGCACGACGCGCACTGGCATCCGCACGTACATTAAACCCGATTACAGCAGCATTGGATGCAGCTGCCAGATTTACATCAGACTCGGTAATTCCGCCGACACCTGCGGTCACGATGCTGACTTTTACTTCCTCGGTCGAGAGTTTTTCCAGTGAATCTCGCAATGCTTCGGCACTTCCCTGCACATCGGCTTTAACCAGGATGTTAACTGCAGCCGTTTCGCCTTCCTGCATTTCGTTAAATATATTATCCAGCTTGGCCGCCTGTTGTGCGGCAAGTTTGGATTCGCGCACTTTTCCTTCTCGCAACTCGGCAACTTCCCGCGCCTTGCGCTCGCTCTCTACCACAATGGCTTCGTCACCGGCATTGGCGGTGCCCGATAAACCTAAAACCACTACCGGCATAGACGGTCCGGCGCTCTCGATTTGTTCGCCTTGCTCGTCGAACATTGCACGTACCCGGCCGTATTCTTCGCCGCAAAGCAGTATATCTCCGCGTGACAATTTTCCTTCCTGTACCAGTATCGTGCAAACTGGTCCGCGTCCACGATCGAGACTGGATTCAATTACAATTCCGGTCGCGTGTCCTTCCGGTACTGCGGTCAGCTCCATTACTTCCGCCTGCAAACTTATTGCATCAAGCAAATCATCAATACCTTCTCCGGTTTTGGCAGATACGTTAATAAACATCGTATCGCCGCCCCAGTCTTCGGGTATAACTTCCAGCGCAGCCAATTCATTTCTGACACGATCCGGATCGGCGTCTTCCTTATCGATTTTATTCACCGCAACCACGACCGGAACTTTGGCGGCTCGCGAATGCTCGACCGCTTCCTGCGTTTGCGGCATGACACCGTCGTCTGCCGACACAACCAAAACCACAATATCCGTCGCCTGAGCTCCACGCGCGCGCATGGCGGTAAATGCCGCGTGCCCAGGCGTATCCAAAAACGTTATGACGCCCTTTGCCGTATCCACGTGATAAGCGCCGATATGCTGCGTAATTCCGCCCGCTTCGCCCGCAGCCACGCGCGAACGGCGAATATAATCCAGCAGGGAAGTTTTGCCGTGATCGACATGACCCATCACGGTGACTACGGGTGGTCGCGTAACCGATGCCGCTTCATCGTATGTATGCTTAACCACTTCCGATTCAATATCGTTTTCCTGCATGGGCTTGGCGATATGCCCCATTTCTTCCACCACTAGAATTGCGGTGTCCTGATCGATCACTTGATTGATGGTCGCCATCGCGCCCATTTTCATCATGACCTTAATAACCTCAGCGGCTTTGATCGCCATTTTTTGCGCCAAATCTGATACCGAAATACTTTCTGGAACTTCGACTTCCCGCACCACCGGCGCAGTGGGTCGCTCAAACCCGTGCTTTCCGCTGGTTTCCACGGTGCGGCGCGGACGTGATTTTGGAGTGGTTTTACGGCGACCGCGTTTATCGCTTGCAACATGCAGTTCTTCACGTTTGGTTTGAGGACTGCGTTCCGTCGCGCCTTTTTTGCGCGCGGTTTTCTTTTCCTTGGCAGGCGCGGGTGGCGGCTCTACTACTGGTGCCGCCGGCTCGGGCGTGGTCGCCGAATCAGCCTGTTTGGCGGCTTCTTCCGCAATGCGTTTTGCTTCCGCCTCTTCCGCTTCGCGTTTTGCTTGCGCTTCCTGCTCTTCTTTTTCTTTTTGTTCTTGCGCCTTGCGTTCTTCGGCCAGCTTTTGTTCTTCAAGCGCCTCCTGCTCTTTACGTTTTTGTTCCTGCTCTTCCAGTAAATCGCTGCGCTTCACATAGGTTTTCTTTCGGCGCACTTCGACATTAACTGTTTTCGTCGTTGCCGAGCGGCCTTGTCCACCACTTACTTTTAATTGAGACGTACTTTTACGCCGCAAGGTTATTTTTTTACCTTCCGCCGCATTTCCCAACTTGGCGCCGCGGCTTTGACGCAAATGCTCCAGCAATTGAAGCTTTTCGCTATCCGATATCACTTGTTCGGGTTCGGAAAAACTTAGTCCGGCATCGTTAAGTTGCTCAAGCAACTTATCTACCGGTGTTCCGACGACTTCCGCAAGTTGTTGTACAGTGACTTGTGTCATAAATTTTCCGAATTATTGCGATTCCGCTTCAGCAAACCAAGGAGCTCTAGCCTGCATGATTAGCGCGCCTGCCTGTTCCTCATCCAAACCCTCAATATCGACGATATCATCCACCGCCTGCTCCGCCAGGTCTTCCATTGATACGATTCCGCGTGCAGCCAGTTCAAAAGCCAACTCTCGCGTCATTCCTTCCATGGCCAGCAAGTCTTCCGCAGGTTCCGAAGCGTCGTCACCACCGGAGATTGCCTGCGTTAGTAACGCATCGCGTGCTCGTCCACGCAATTCCTCGACGATCTGTTCGTCGAATTCTTCCACTTCCAATAATTCTTTCGGCGGCACGTATGCGATTTCATCTACTGTTGAAAACCCTTCCTGTACCAGAATTGCGGCGACTTCTTCATCCACATCCAGACTATCCATAAACATTTGCTGTAGAACGCGCATTTCCCCTTCATTTTTCTCTTCCGCCTGTCCTTCGGTCATTACATTTAACTCCCAGCCGGTCAATTCACTGGCGAGTTTCACATTTTGACCGCCGCGGCCAATTGCCTGCGAAAGTTTATCTTCCTCGACCGCGATATCCATGCTACGGGATTCCTCGTCAACGATGATCGATAACACCATTGCCGGAGACATTGCATTAATCACAAACTGCGCGGGATTCTCGTCCCACAATATGATGTCTATTCGCTCGCCCGCGAGCTCATTTGAGACCGACTGTACACGCGATCCGCGCATTCCCACACAAGCACCAACGGGATCCAGGCGTGGATCCAAAGAACGCACCGCGATTTTTGCACGTAAGCCCGGATCACGAGCACCGCCTAAAACATCGATCAGGCCTTGCCCGACTTCCGGAACTTCCAATTTAAACAATTCGATCAAAAATTCGGGCGCCGTGCGCGTTAAAAACAATTGCGGTCCACGTAATTCTGAACGCACATCTTTCAAATACGCGCGAATTCGATCGCCGGGGCGAATAGATTCCCGCGGAATCAAATCTTCCCGCGGAATAAAGCCCTCGGCATTACCACCAAGATCGATATAGACCCCGCTATGCTCCGCGCGTTTAACCACTCCCATCACCAGTTCGCCTACGCGATCGGCATACGCCTCGACAATTTGCGCTCTTTCCGCCTCACGCACTTTTTGCACAATCACCTGCTTTGCCGTGTGTGCGGCGATGCGACCAAACGCAACCGATTCAATCGGCGTTTCTATATATTCGCCGACGGTTATATCCGGGTGATCCTGAAGCGCATAGCTATAAAGAATCTGTTTTTCTGTAGATTCAAATTCCGGATCTTCATCATCCATAATCAACCATCTGCGAAAGGTCTCGTAATCACCCGATTCGCGATCAATTGCTACCCGTACATCGATGTCTTCGGTATAACGTTTACGCGTAGCAGTGGCCAGGGCCGCTTCAATAGCCTGAAAAATAATGTCTTTCTCGACACCTTTCTCGTTAGACACCGTGTCTGCAACCATTAATATTTCTTTATTCATACTTAGTTCCTAAGTACCTCAAACAAATTCGCTACTCATCAGATTTGCACGTTTGACCGCATTGAATGGAAATCCAACTTGCTCGCCATCCTGTTCCAATACGATTTCGTCAGCCTTTACTTCTACCAATGTCCCCAAAAAATTTTTTCGGTTATTGATCGCCCAGCTCAACCGAACTTTTATTGTACTCCCGATATACTCTTCAAAATGTTCCAACTTCATCAACGGCCGGTCTATACCCGGCGATGACACTTCCAGGGTATAAGGCACATTAATCGGGTCTTCCACATCCAGCACACCACTAATCTGATGACTTACATCGGAGCAATGATCGACCGTAATTCCGTCCTGATGGTCGATAAACACTTTTAAGTGTGCGTATTTTTGCGAACTTCTATACTCCACCCCCCAAAGCGTAAATCCTAATCCTTCAACTGCGGGCTTTAATATTCCCTCTAGCCCTTCGGGGTCTAGTTTCAAATCCGATCTCCAAAAACAAAAAATGGGCCCAAGGCCCATTATTGATTACACTCAATCACATCCTGCGAATTTAAAGAGGCCAACAATAAAAAAGCCCCAAAAGGGGCCTCTACATCCTGTGTCCAGCGTCAGCGTAACCATTACCAACCGCCGCAATTATATTTAACCCGCCTGCAATCATCAATAGCCAAGACAAACCCAATTCAAGCGACTCACCCCATGGAATCGACCGCTGAATATCCCGATTCCCGGGCTCAGGATCGAATTTTGCGGACTAACTCATTAAATCCAGACACTTCAGCCTCGAATTCGATCTGCGATACACGCGAACTGTCCAGAATGCGCTTCCAGGCCAGCACCGGTGAGTGTTCATCCACCAGACCGGTTTCGCAGGTGGTGGCCGTCAACACCTGTTCTGCCTGTAGCGCTTCCCAGTGCTGGGTCGACCAAACACCGCTGGGAAAACAGAAATGCTGCATAGGTGATTTTAGTAAAGGATTAACCGCATTTTTGTTGTCGCGAATTTCTTTTCGCGCAAGATCTGTCTCGACCGGAAAGGTATGGCGGTGACTATGCAGTTGAATATCTACACCATAGTTACTTAACTCTTCCAGCTCCTGTTTATTGATCAGATTAAATATGCGGTATTGATTCAGCCGGTCATAATCAACTTTCAGGATTTCACCCAGCTTTTTAAGCAAATCAATTCTTTTTGCGTTGCCGTCCAAGGCCTGACCGTGTTCTTTGACGGCAATTGAAATTCTGTGCTTGTTTTCCGGTGTCATCGTACACGCAGACTCTGTACTCAACTCTGGAATTCCCAGCATCGAGAAATCCGCCGATGCAACGCTTGACTTCCAGAACATATAACCGGTCGCCAGGGTAAATACCGGGCAATTTTTATCGAAGTAATAAGAAGTCAGATACAGTGTAGAGGGATAAGAATACTTTTTAAGAACAGGCGCAGCCTCTTTCAATACACTGAAATAACCATCATCAATGGTAATAACAACTCTGTCAGAATCATGCTCACGATTTTGCGTAGCCAGATAGGCATCGTGCAATCCTATTACGCGATAACCCTTTCGTTGCAGATACTGCATTCTTTGCGCAAACACTTGAGGTTCAATGAACAATCCCGGCACATTCAGATGCTCATCGACCATTGTGAATCCGTGATAACACAAAATTCGAATTTTATTTCTGTTTATTCGTCGAGCCAGCGCAAATAAGCCCAGATACTTGCCCAGGTAAAAAACAGAATTTTTAATCAATGTGCGCATTAAGTTAAAACAACAATCAAATTTGAGCACGATATTACAACGAATTTGCCGTGCTCTGGCTGCGAACTGTTATACAGAGTTGTGTAAAAACTAGATAGAATCGAAGACTCAGGAACTTTTATTATTGACTTTACCCCACTCTGCCGCCACAGTTTGGTGATTATCTGCGACATCGAACACAATAGAAATAGCTATGGATAACGACCTGGATAAATTTATCGACGACTCAGTCAAAGCATGGATTGAGGAAAACAAGGAAAATTTACAAACCATGTATGAATCCTATATCTCGGACCCCGATCAAGCATCGTGCACATTTGAAGAATTTGCTGTATACGCATTTTACGAATTAGGGCATTAGCATCTGGCCCTATGGACACATTTCAGTAATCTATCTTCTCCTTATAACTAAAGTTTACACCTCCGACCATCATTCTTTTTTTTTGAACCGCTAAGCCTTTTGCGGATTGCGAAAAAGGCAATTATTTTGATATTCAATAAAATACAAATCCACACCGGCGCTGAAACCGCCGGACCAAAGGATCTGATAATGACAGCATGGATTGCCACTTCAACCTATATCGTCGCGATGTATATGCAACTGGCGAACGGCGAAATCGTTAAGGCGGTTGGCGAAGTAGATCCTGATTCTGTTTATATAACCTCGTATCTACTTCCTGATGGCGAAAAGTGCAGTGGAGAGATCACTCCGGCCGGCAATGTTGTCTGCACAATTAATAACAGAAAAATTTATTACTTTGCCATTAAAGCACGCGCGGATAATGCCTCATCGCTCATAAATCGCACCGCCAGCACCGATTCCAACAAAGCACACCGGCAATTACATAGAAAAGTTAACTTCTAAGTTTTCGTTTTAGATGATTGCATCATACCTGATGCAGGCTCTCATTCGCACATCCATGTGCTCACCAGACGATTTTGTGAACCGGCGACCTACGGTCGCAGGCTTCGTAAATTTTAGATTGAGGATTACAAAAATTTCGAAGAAAAGTAGCGTGACTTCGTCACTATTAATTTGCGACTAATACCAGGTCGCACCCGCTCTAATTGAAAAACGTATCAATCTAACGTGCGACCTATTACTACTGAGGATAAAATATTAGAGGATAAAATATTAAAGGAATGCCTGCGGCATTATCGATTTGCGTGTACTACCTACACGCAAAGGTGGTAGCGGGGGCAGGATTTGAACCTGCGACCTTCGGGTTATGAGCCCGACGAGCTGCCAGACTGCTCCACCCCGCATCAATTAAGGCAACAACATTTCTGTGGCATATGCAGAGTCTTGGTTCGCATCATTCCTGATGCGATCTTTCTTTCACGCATCCATGCGGCCACTCTCGCATCGAACTGAGCGAGGGAGTGTACGCAGGTCGGAAAAAGATTTCAAGAATACTGCGACAGACTGCAATATCGCTAGCTAAATACGCTATTACAAAGGCCGATTAAATACTGAGGAAACAAAAACAGCACTACCACCAACAGGGAATGCACGCTTAACAAAGAACCGTGAACTACCGGCATGTCCGCAAAAACCTGATCGTTCCCTTCATCGAAATACATCAATTTAATTACGCGCAAATAATAAAATGCACCAATTACAGAAGTTATCACCGCAATGACCGCCGCGACAATCTGACCATTGGCTACAACCACCTGTAAAATGTTTAACTTGGCGTAGAAGCCTACGGTCATAGGAATACCCGCCATTGAAAACATTAACAGCAACAACAGGAATGCCAGCCAAGGCATGGTTTTACTAAGGCCTTGCAAATCAGATAGTTCGGTAATATTTAAACCCATGCGAGCGGCGCAAAGCAAAACGCCGAATACTGCAGAACTCATCAAAGCATATATAAAAGTATAGAACAGTGCAGCCGAATACCCGGCCGCGTCCCCTATCAGGAATCCCAATAAAATATATCCCACGTGACCGATAGTGGAGTATGCCAACATGCGACGCAGATTGGATTGAGCGATCGCGATTAAATTACCGGCGACAAGCGACAACAACGCCAGTGCCATTAAAATCTGTTGCCAGTAAAGATGGATATTTTGCAACCCATCGACTAATAATCGTACCGCCAGCATGAATCCGGCAATTTTCGGCACGCTGGCCACCAGCAAGGTAACAGGCAATGCGGCGCCCTGATAGATGTCAGGCATCCACATATGAAATGGTACCGCTCCCAACTTGAACGCCACTCCAATCACAATAAAAATCAGCGCGGCTATAACACCGATCCCCGAAGCGTCGTTGATCCGCGCCAACAATTCCGGCAAATACAAGGTGCCGGTCAACCCGTACATTAACGAAATTCCATACAGCAAAAAGCCGGAAGCGATCGCTCCCAGAACAAAATACTTGATTGCCGCCTCGGAACTCGCCGAGTCATCCCGATTCATCGCAACCAAGGCATATAAAGACAAAGAGAGCAACTCCAGACCGAGGTAAATCATTAGCAAATGACCAGCCGATGCAATCAACATCATTCCCAGTAACGCAAACAGTGCCAGCGAGTAATACTCGCCCGCCGAAAAATTATTCCGGTTTATGAAATCGCGCGAATAAAGCAATACTACAAACATCAATATGCTCATCGCTGACTTGGTCAGGACGGCCAGATCATCGATTACATACATTCCGTTAAAATATTGTCCCGTGGAATTTGTAGCGGATGTAATGCTTATATAAATTGTAAGCAATAGCACTATCTGGCTTAACAAATAGGTCCAACTATTTTGTGCGGAAGAAAATACACCAGCCATCAGCACCACACATGCTCCAAGCAATAACGTTATCTCGGGGATACGTGAGAAATATTCTATGAGTATTGATTGAATATCCATAACTTAAGGAAGCTTAGTGCCCAATGCAAAATGCATTACATTTTCAATTGAGGGTTGAATAAATTCAACTAATGGCGCAGGCCAGATCCCCAGCCAGAGCACCAAAACAGCAAGAGAAGCCAGCGCAAAAAATTCGCGGCCGTCGAGATCAGACAATGTTGCGATATTATTATTTAATGTCTCGCCAAATATTGTTCGCTTGACCAGCCAAAGCGAATACGCCGCACCGACAATTAACGTTATGGCGGCGAATACTGCATACCAGACACTGGCATCAAAACTGGCAATAATGACCATAAACTCCCCGACAAATCCCGAAGTTCCCGGTAATCCCGAATTCGCCATGGCGAATAAAACCATTAGCGCGGCAAATTTCGGCATGCTATTTACTACACCGCGATAGTCTTCGATATTACGAGAATGCAATCGATCGTATAACACGCCGACACATAAAAATAAGGCGCCGGATATAAATCCATGCGAAATCATTTGGATCATACCGCCCTGGATCGCCATTGCCTGAAAATCATAATTCCCCGGCGTAATTTGATAAATCACAAAGAAACCCATTGTGACAAAACCCATGTGCGCGATGGATGAGTACGCAATAAGTTTTTTCATATCTTTCTGCGCCAGTGCCACAAAACCAATATACACAATTGCGATTAACGACAAAGCAATCAACAACCAATCCAGCGAACGACTGGCATCGGGAGTAATCGGCAAGTTAAATCGTAAAAATCCGTAGCCTCCGATTTTTAGCATAATTGCGGCCAGAATAACCGATCCGCCGGTAGGCGCTTCCACATGCGCATCCGGCAACCACGTATGCACCGGCCACATCGGCACTTTGACTGCAAACGCCACTAAAAACGCAAGAAACAACAAAATTTGCACATTAAGCGCCAGCGGAACGGTATACATTGCCGCAATTTCAAATGTGTTAGTCTGCGAATACAAATACAGCAGCGCAACTAACATAAAAACCGAACCTAAAAACGTATACAGAAAGAATTTGATAGTGGCATAAACGCGGCGCGGCCCACCCCAGATTCCGATAATCAAAAACATCGGAATCAACATCGCCTCGAAAAATACATAAAACAGCACTGCATCCAGCGCACAAAATACGCCGATCATTAAACCTTCAAGCAATAAAAATGCAGCTAAATAGTGAGAAACCTGTTTTTTAATATTGCGCCAGCTTGTAATAACGATCAATAACGTCATAAACACCGTCAATACAATCAGCGTTATTGAAATACCATCTACGCCCAAGGCATAGTAAATATTAAAACGCTCTATCCATACGTGCTGCTCGATAAACTGGAATTTTCCATGCGGCAAAGCGCGTTGTAACAATATTAAGCTGGCAACTAATTCAACCAGCGATACCACCAGCGCAAACCATTTCATTTGCCCACCGGCACCACGACCCGCAAACAGGATCATGATGGCCGCAATAATCGGCATCCAGATCAACAAGCTAAGAAGCGGCAGTTCCATATTGTTTCTTTTTAGTTATTTTTAACTCTGCAGATAAAAATGCGTGAGTAAAGCCAGCAATCCCACAATCATTGCAAAGGCATACGAATATAAATAACCTGTCTGCACTTTGCGTACTTGATTGGCTATCCCGCGTACCAAACTCGCGGTACCGTTAACCATCGCACCGTCAATTAAAATTCGATCTCCCAATGCAGCCAGACCCTTGCCCAAGCCAACTCCGCTACGTGCAAACCCTTTAATAAATAACCAGTCGAACCCGTATTTATGAACCAGAACCCGATAGGGAATTGATAAAACACGCGCAGCCACTTCGGGAATTCGCGGCACTACCAAGTAACAAATTGCTGCAAGCACAACACCTGCAACCAGCAGTAAAAACGCTTTGGTTACAAATCCGTGACTCACAAATGCCCAGACGCCATGAAACTGTGCCTGCAAATTTGCAATTGCAGGATGACTGTCTAATACAAATATTGACTGGTCGAAGTACGTTCCAAAGATAAGCGGCTCCATTACGTAGCCGGCAATTACACTGCAAATTGCCAACGCAATTAATGGCAAAGTGACTACATAAGGCGTTTCTTTTACATGTGAATATTCATCATCACTCATGCGTGGTTTGCCGTGAAAAACCAACAAAAACATTCGCAGCGAATAAAATGCTGTAATAAATACGCCGGATAAAACTAACCAGTAAACATATTGTGCTCCTTTCACATTGGAAAGATGCACCGCCTCAATAATGGATTCTTTTGAGAAAAATCCGGAAAACGCCGGAAAACCTATTAAAGCCAATGTTCCGATCAACGAAGTGACATAGGTAATCGGCATACGCCGCCACAATCCCCCCATCTTGCGTATATTCTGCTCATGATGCATGGCAATAATCACCGAACCGGCGGCCAGGAACAGCAGGGCTTTAAAAAACGCGTGAGTATATAAATGAAATATAGCCAGCGAGTAAGCCGACGCCCCTAAAGCCACTGTCATGTATCCGAGCTGCGACAAGGTCGAATAGGCGACGACTTTTTTAATATCATCCTGTACGACAGCGACCAATCCCATAAAAAATGCCGTTGCGGCACCAGTAAACATGACAAACATCAGCGCAGTTTCACTGTATTCAAATATGGGCGACATTCTTGCCACCATAAAGATGCCCGCAGTTACCATGGTCGCGGCATGGATCAATGCGGAAATAGGCGTAGGACCCTCCATTGAATCCGGCAGCCATACATGCAACGGAACTTGAGCCGATTTGCCCATTGCCCCGACAAACAATGCCAAACATATAAATGTAAGCAAAGGAACTTGAATATCGTCTGATATTTGCAACACCTCTGCACCCAAATGCGGCGCCACATTAAAAATAACTTCGTAGTCCATACTTGAAGTTGTAGCCGCAATGGCTGCGATTCCCAGCAAAAATCCGAAATCACCGACACGGTTAACCAAAAAGGCTTTTAAATTGGCGAATACGGCACTTGGCCGTGTATACCAAAATCCGATCAGCAGATACGAAACCAGGCCGACCGCTTCCCAGCCAAAAAATAATTGCAGAAAATTATTTGACATGACCAGCATCAACATGGCGAATGTAAATAACGAAATATAGCTAAAAAAGCGCTTGTAACCTGGATCGCCGTGCATATAGCCGATGGTGTAAATATGCACCATTAAAGACACAAAGGTAACCACAATCATCATGATCACGGTTAGGGAATCAATCAAAAACCCAATGCCCAAGGAAAATTCTCCAATCACCGCCCACTGATAAACATCAAAAATTTGCGGGTCGAAATTGGTGAGATACATTTCGTAAAAAATAAATACCGATGCGATAAATGCAACCAGCACGCCGATGATGGCGATTCCATGCGCCTGTGCCTCTGTCAGCGCCCGGCCAAATAAACCGACAATAATCGCGCCCGCCAATGGCGCAATTACTGTTAAAAGGCTAAGCTCGTAAACCGACATATGCTAGCCTTTCATCTCGTTTAAATCCTGCACGTTAATAGTGCCGCGATTACGAAACACTACCACCAGAATTGCCAAACCTATGGCCGCTTCAGCCGCAGCCACAGTCAAAATAAAAAAGACAAACACCTGCCCCGCGATGTCGCCCAGGTAATAAGAAAACGCAATAAAATTGATATTGACTGCCAGCAACATTAATTCGATCGACATCAACAGCACGATCAAATTTTTTCGATTCATGAATATTCCGGCGACCGCCAGAGAAAACAATATCGCGCCCAAAACCAAAAAATGCGACAGAGTAATCACGATCGTTTGGCCTCGCTGCGTTTACCTTCCGACTTCAGCGATACCAGGCGAATTCGGTCAGCGCGTTTTACTTTGACTTGTTCGCCAGGATTTTGGTAGCGGGTTTGCGGTCGCTGGCGCAGTGTTAATACAATTGCTGCAATAATGGCCACCAACAGAATCACGGCAGCCACTTCAAACGGTAATAAATAATCTGTGTAGAGCACTTCGCCGAGCGCCTGCGTATTGCTGATATCGGTGGCAGGTACTGCGGCACGAGCATAATCCAGCTCTTTTGAAACGACCACCAAAACCAGCTCCACAATCATAATCGCAGAAACAATAGTTGCGGTTGGCAGGAAACGTACAAACCCTTCGCGAATTTGACTTATGTTGATGTCCAGCATCATGACCACAAACAGGAACAGCACCATAACCGCACCCACGTATACCAACACCAGCACAATCGCCAAAAATTCGGCTTCCATTAATAGCCAGATTACAGAAGAGGTAAAAAATACCAGCACCAGGCTTAATGCAGAGTGCACCGGATTTTTTGCTGTAATCATACGAATGGCAGCCAGCACCATAACGGCAGCAAATAAATAAAATACTGACAATTGAATAGACATTATTATTTTTTTGTTATCGATACCGTGCGTCGGTCATTCGGTCTTCGGCAATTTGTTGCTCATATTTGTCTCCCACTGCGAGCAGATCCTGCTTGCGCATTATCTGTGTACCGCGCTCTTCAAAATGATATTCGAATATTCTGGTTTCGACGATCGCATCCACCGGGCACGCTTCCTCGCAAAAGCCGCAATAAATACATTTAAACAAATCAATGTCATAGCGCGTTGTTCTGCGTGTTCCATCCTCGCGCTCGGCCGAATCGATAGTGATCGCCAAAGCAGGACAAACAGCCTCGCACAGCTTGCAACCGATGCAACGTTCTTCGCCGCTGGGGTATCTACGCAACGCATGTAATCCGCGAAATCGCGGCGACTGCGGTGTCTTTTCTTCAGGATACTGCACCGTAATTTTTTTGGTGGTCAGTTTTTTACCAGTAACACGCAATCCCTTTAGCAACTCCCAAAGCGCAAAACTTTTTATAAAATGTTTCATCTGTCTATTCCCGCCAATGGGCTCCTACTAAAATACTATCGATGAAAAAGCACATTTTTATTAGTCGAACCATGGCCCTACCTCAAACGCAATTGCAACACCTTCGACAAATATCCAAACCAGCGTCACTGGGATCAGGACTTTCCAGCCCAAGCGCATAATCTGGTCGTAGCGATAACGCGGAAATGTTGCGCGAAACCACAAAAAACAAAAAATAAAAAAGCATGTTTTTGCCAGAAACCAATGGGGGCCGGAATCCAGCAGCAAACCTATTAAAGGCAAATCCGTAAGCCACGAAAGCCCCTGAAAAAGATACATACCAATGACAGGGATTGCCATTAACCAGGTCGGCCCTTCGAACGGACTCAACCAGCCGCCGAAAAACAACAAGGCAATTAATGCAGAAATTAAAATAATATTGGCGTACTCCGCCAAGAAAAATACTGCGAATCCCATTCCGGAATACTCGACGTGGAATCCGGCAACAATTTCGGATTCACCTTCGGCAACATCAAATGGCGCACGATTGGTTTCCGCCACTCCGGATATCAGATAAACCAAAAACAAAGGTAACAACGGCCACACATACCAATGACCGATATTACCGCTTTGTTCGCGCACAATATCACCCAAATTCAGGCTGCCACTGGCCATTAATACTCCTACCAGCGCAAACCCCATGGCGATCTCATAGGATACGATTTGCGCGGCTGACCGCAGTGCTCCCAACAGCGCGTACTTGGAATTTGATGCCCAGCCTGCAACGATAACTCCATATACGCCCATAGAAGTTAAGGCCAGCACGTAAAGCAATCCAGCATTTATATTGGAAAATTGCACGCCATCCATAAACGGAATTACGGCCCAGGCCGCCAGTGCGGGAACAATCGATAAAATCGGCGCTACACGAAACAAGAAATAATTTGCATTGGTAGGCAAAATCATTTCTTTCACCATTAACTTTAATGCATCGGCTAAAGGTTGAAACCAGCCTTTCGGGCCGACTCGATTCGGCCCCATCCGCATTTGCATATAACCAATGAGCTTGCGTTCGGCAAAAGTTACGTACGCCACGGCACCCATTAACACTAACAAAAATGCAACGATCAAGATCGATGTAACTATAACGTCTCGGTAAAGTTCAGGAATTGCGTACCAGTACGAAGTCATTATTACGTAACCGACAGATTTTTAAGTTCAACTCGCCCGAAAATCGCGCCTAACTTTTCACTGCGCGATAATCCGCGTGGAATGCATACCGTGCCGGGCATAACATCTTCGCTGGCAACACACTTGAGAATACTTTTTTCGCCATCTTGTGTAACTCTTACCCACTTTCCTTCCAGTAAACTCCATTTATAAATATCATTTGGATGCACCAGCAACTCAGCTTCCTGCGATTCCTGTGCCTGCTGCAATGAGGGTGCGCGTCGCACCAAAGCATCGATCGAATATATAGGAACGGCGCCTATTCGAAGCATATCGTCGTCATCAAAGCGGGTAATTTTTATTTTCGGTATTGACTGCAGATCATTGGAAAAAGTGACCTCGGCACCGACTTGCTCGCCCAGTTCCTTGCGCACTTCATCCAGCGTAAAATAATCAAAACCATCCAGTTCAAGTTCGTTTGCCAATTTGCGTAGAATCTTCCAGCCGTCCTTTACATCGGCGTCTGCATTAACCACTTTGGAAAATCCCTGCCAGCGTCCTTCGATATTGACTTTGCTGCCTTCAGCTTCTGCGTAACATGTGACGGGCAACATCCAGTCGCAGTATTCCTGCGCATGCTCACTTGCAAATGAGGTTAATGAGATTACGGTTTCCGCTTGTGAGAGTGCATTCAGTGTTGCGGCGGGCATTGCGCAATCCCATTCCGGCTCCAGACCCATCAATATGTACACTTTGCGTGGCGACTCCACCATTTCCAACCAACTAAGCCCCGGCTCGGAAACTTTCTCTCCCATAACCCCACGATGCGGCAATGCCCCCAGCAGACTGGCCCCCACTGCATTGGAAGCCAATGCAACGTTGCCGAATTTGGAATCGCTAAGCTTGGCCAACCAATATGCAACTGCACGCATACCGGCGTAATCAAAATGCTGCTGCATTATGTTGCCAACTAAAACAGTGGTGTTTTCATGTTGATGCAATAATTGCGCAATTTGTTTAGCCTGTTCGGTGATTTCCGCATCGTTCAATAAACTGGTTAGTTCACTCGGCGGCTTGTGCTTTGAATCAGTATGAATAGCGGCGCACAATGATATTAATACCGGCATCCATTTCTGAATTTGCACAACCTCGTGCATTGTCACGGGCATATGGAATTCATATTTTTGCGGATTGATTACAATCACTTTTGCGCCACGTTTGACCGCCTTGCGTATTCTATGCGTTAGCAGCGGTTGCTCGTTGCGCAAGTCAGATCCGATAATGACGATTACATCTTGTTGCTCGAGTTGCGTGATACTTTGACCTAGCCAAGGAATCAGGGGATCGTTATCTTGATCGCTAAAATCAATTTGATGAACACGATGGTCGATATTGTTAACGTTCAATGCGCGCGCAAGTTTTTGCATTAAATAGATTTCTTCGTTGCTTTGATTCGGACTGATTAATACTCCGATGTCTTCCGGCTCATAAGCGCGTAGCGTTTGCGCAATACTGTGCAGAGCTTCCGACCAGGCTACGGATCGCCATTCACCGTTTTGCTTGCGCATCGCTTTTTTCAATCGCTCTTCACTATACATCGCTTCATAGCTGAAACGATCGCGATCCGACAGCCAGGTTTCGTTAATTTCCGGATTTTCCTGCGGCACCACTCGAATTACCTGGTTACGAATTACGTGCATATTTAGATTCGAACCCAATGCATCGTGCGGACTGATATTTTGCTGTTCGACCATCTCCCATGCGCGTCCGCGCATACGCGAAGGCTTTGCATTCAATGCGCCTACCGGGCACAAATCAATAACATTCCCCGACAATTCCGATGACAGGGATTTTTCAACATAAGTACCAATTTCCATAAATTCGCCGCGGCCGGTTGCGCCAAGTTCGCGAATGCCTGCGATCTCGCTGCCAAAGCGAACGCAACGCGTACAGTGAATACAACGCGTCATATCGGTGGAGACCAACGGACCGATGTTTTTATCTTTTACCACCCGTTTGCGCTCATTAAAACGACCGACATCGCTGCCGTAACCCATTGCGACGTCCTGCAACTCACATTCACCGCCCTGATCGCAAATCGGACAATCCAAGGGATGGTTAATTAACAAAAACTCCATGGTGCCTTTTTGGGCATCGATCGCCAAAGGGGAGCGGGTGTGAATTTGCATACCTTCATTGATCGGCGTAGCACACGCCGGCAGTGGTTTTGGAGCTTTTTCAACTTCGACCATGCACATGCGACAGTTGGCGGCAATCGACAAATGCTTGTGATAACAAAACCGGGGAATACTAATTCCGGCCTGATCGGCCACCTCGATAATCATGGAGTTGCGCGGCGCCTGCAATTCGACACCGTCGATAGTAACTGTTACCAGATCCTGCTGCGCTTGTTCCGTCATGGTTATGCCGCCACCTCTTGCGCACTAACAAGACTGCGACCGTGTTCAACGTAATAAACAAACTCTTCGCGGTAATGTTTAATAAAACTTTGTACCGGCATCGCGGCCGCATCACCCAATGCGCAAATTGTACGGCCTTGAATATTTTCCGCCACCTGGTCCAAGGTATCGATATCGTTTAAGGTGCCTTCTCCGTTTACGATTCTGGTTAACATTCGGTACAACCAGCCGGTTCCCTCGCGACACGGTGTGCACTGCCCGCAGGATTCGGAAAAATAAAACCGGGAAATTCGTCGTAACACCTGCACCATGTCGGTTGTTTCGTCCATAACCACTACCGCACCCGAACCCAGAAAAGATCCGACTTTATTAATTGAGTCGTAATCCATATCGGTTTCCAGCATGACGTCGCCCGGCACTACCGGCACTGAAGATCCTCCGGGTATTACGGCTTTAAGCTTACGCTCATGCCACACACCTCCCGCCAGTTTTAATAGCTCACTGAACGGAGTGCCCAGAGATATTTCAAAGTTGCCGGGATTGCTTACATGCCCCGATACTGAAAAACATTTTACGCCACCATTATTCGGAATTCCCAAAGATGCAAACCAGTCGGCCCCGTTTAAAATTATTGCGGGAACAGACGCAAGACTTTCAGTATTATTGATCGTGGTCGGGCAACCGTATAACCCATAAGCTGCAGGAAACGGCGGCTTAAACCGCGGCATTCCTTTTTTACCCTCAAGAGATTCAAGCAATGCTGTTTCTTCGCCGCAAATATACGCACCTGCGCCCAGCACATCGTAAAGTTCAAAGTCAAAACCGCCCTGCAAAACATTTTTGCCGAGATAACCCTGTTCGCGCGCTTCCGCCAAAGCTTGTTTGAATCGTTTATTCGGCTCATCCATAAATTCGCCGCGCATATAGTTATAGCCTACGGTTGCACCAATGGCGTAACCGGCAATGATCATCCCTTCCACCAATGAGTGAGGATTGAATCTAAGAATATCCCGGTCTTTGCAGGTACCTGGCTCGGACTCATCTGAATTACAAACAATGTACTTCTGCTTATCGTCGCCTTGCGGCATAAAACTCCACTTCACTCCGGTTGGAAATCCTGCACCACCTCGACCGCGCAAACCGGATTGTTTTACAATTTCCACTACCTCTTGCGGCGAAATTTTTTCACGTACGATTTTTTCCAGCGCCTGGTAGCCGCCGAATTTACGATACGTTTCCAACGACCATGGGTCGGCCTGGTTTCTTGTCTGGTATACGACTTCGTCCATACCTAATCCAGCTCCTCCAGAATTTTATCGACTTTGGCAGGTGTCAGTTTTTCATAATATATGTGGTTCACCTGCATCATCGGTGCACCGCAGCAACCGGCGAGACATTCTTCTTCTTTTTTTAAATAAAATTTCCCGTCTGCAGAGGTTTGCCCGCATTTTATTTCCAGCTTATCTTCAAGATAACTTAATATTTCTTCTCCACCGCGTAACATGCAGGATAAATTCGTGCATACGGCGATGGTGTGTTTTCCTACCGGCTCTAATTCAAACATTGAATAAAATGATGCTACTTCGTATACATCTATAGGAGAAATTTCCAGCTTCTTTGCCAATTCATCCATTTGTTCGACCGGCAAGTACCCATACTCATGCTGGATTGCGTGTAACCCGCCGATAACCGCTGAGCGTTTTTGTTCCTCTGGAAAACGCTGCATCCAGTCTTCGACTTCTGCGACTACCTTTTCAGATAATTCCTTTGCAACTACACGAACCATACGATTACCTGTCTATTTCTCCAAATACAATATCCTGCGTTCCTATGACCGCAACCACATCGGCCAGCATATGTCCTTTTACCATTTCGTCCAGCGATGCAAGATGCGCAAATCCCGGCGCTCGAATTTTTATTCGATAAGGTTTATTGGCACCGTCCGAAACAAGATAGATGCCGAATTCGCCTTTAGGGTGTTCAATCGCGCAATATACTTCGCCGGGCGGCAAACAATAGCCTTCAGTAAATAACTTGAAATGGTGAATCAAGGATTCCATATCGTCTTTCATTTCGGCTCGCGACGGTGGCGCAATCTTGTGGTCATCCAGCATGACCGAACCCGGATTCTTTTTCAGCCAATCGACACATTGTTTGATAATGTGATTGGATTGGCGCATTTCTTCTATTCTTACCAGGTAGCGATCGTAGCAGTCGCCGTTTACACCCACCGGAATATCAAATTCCAGCTCGTCATAAACTTCGTAGGGTTGTTTGCGGCGCAAGTCCCACTCCACGCCCGACCCGCGTAACATCGGACCGGTAAAGCCGAGTTGCAGCGCGCGCTCGGGTGATACCACCCCGATATTCACCGTACGTTGCTTCCAGATACGGTTGTCGGTCAGCAGAGTTTCGTACTCATCCACACATCCCGGGAACCGCTGCGTAAAATCTTCGATAAATTCGAGCAAGGAGCCTTGCCGAGCTGCATTTATTTTTTTGATTTCTTTATCTTTGCGCCATTTCGAAGGTTTATATTGAGGCATAGCCTGCGGCAAATCGCGATAAACGCCACCTGGTCGATAATATGTTGCATGCATGCGTGTACCGGAAACCGCTTCGTAGCAGTCCATTAAATCTTCACGTTCTCTGAACGCATATAAAAACATCGACATTGCACCGACATCCAGTGCATGCGCGCCCAACCATAAAAGGTGATTTAAAATTCGCGTGATTTCATCGAACATGACGCGAATGTACTGCGCTCGCACCGGCGGTGTAATCCCCAGCAGTTTTTCAATCGCAAGTACGTAACTATGTTCGTTGCACATCATGGATACATAATCCAGCCGATCCATATAGCCGATACTTTGATTAAAAGGTTTGCTTTCGGCTAATTTCTCGGTACCACGATGCAATAATCCGACATGTGGGTCGGCACGCTGAATCACTTCGCCGTCCAATTCCAGGATCAGACGCAACACGCCGTGGGCCGCAGGATGCTGCGGTCCGAAATTCATGGTGTAATTGCGAATTTCAGCCATAGCTAAGCTTCTTCATTATCCAGATCGTAGCGATTGTCTTCCCGAATTACTTTCGGCACCAATACACGCGGCTCAATTGAAACGGGTTCATACACCACGCGCTGCTTGGAGGGGTCGAACCGCACTTCCACATGGCCGACCAAAGGAAAATCTTTGCGCAACGGATGCCCGACAAATCCATAGTCCGTCAAAATTCTTCGCAAATCCGGATGGCCTTCAAAAACGATTCCATACAAGTCGAAAGCTTCGCGTTCATACCAATTAGCCGATGCCCAGAGTTCACATACCGACGGAAATACGGGAAACTCATTGTCTTCGCAAAACGACTTCACTCGCACACGCTGATTTTTTGCAACTGACAACAAATGATATACCACTGCAAATCGCGGCTGGTCCATTTGTTCGGAAATCGGGTTATCGTCAAATGTAAAACGGCCGAACGTCGAATGCTGCACACCGCGACTAAAGCCGGTTCCGGTAGCCTGTTGAGTTTTCCACTCGGTTTTTCCGTATTCGAGATAATCCACACCCGCAACATCGATAAGCTGATCAAAACAAAAATCCTGCTCGTCCCGCAACGACTTTAAAACCGGGATTAATTTTTTTACGCCGACTTCAAGGGTAAACTCATCTCGATCTTCAATAAATTTACATGCGCATTTTTCCGCAAAGTTACGCAGGGTGGTTGCGAAATTTATTTCGTTAGTCATTATTATTGTTTTTTTGAAAACGATTTAACGTGCAATCGTATTGCTTCTGCGAATTTTGTTTTGTAATTGAAGCACACCATACATTAAAGCTTCCGCGGTAGGCGGACAGCCCGGAACATATATATCTACCGGTACAATCCGATCACACCCTCGAACAACTGAATAGGAATAATGATAATAGCCACCGCCGTTGGCACACGATCCCATCGAGATTACCCATTTCGGCTCTGCCATCTGATCGTAGACTTTGCGTAGTGCCGGCGCCATTTTATTCACCAGAGTGCCGGCGACAATCATTACATCTGACTGGCGCGGGCTGGGCCGAAACATCACGCCGAAACGGTCCAGATCGTAGCGCGAGGCCCCCGCCTGCATCATTTCCACCGCACAACAAGCGAGCCCAAAGGTCATTGGCCACATCGAGCCGGTACGAGCCCAATTGACGAGTTGATCCAGTTTTCCTACTACAAATCCCTGCTGCATAATTTGCTCGGGATTTACGTTACTCCCAGTTAAGGGCGCCTTTTCTCCACTCATATATAAAGCCAATCACCAAAATCGTTAAAAAGAATGCCATTGCCAGTAATCCCGGCATGCCGATCTCACGTAACGCCACCGCCCAGGGAAACAAAAATGCAATTTCCAGATCAAAAATAATGAATAAAATCGCCACCAGATAATAGCGAACGTCAAAGCGCATGCGCGAATCCTCGAATGCTTCAAAACCGCATTCGTAGGGGGAATCTTTGGCCTCCTCGGGAATCCTCTTGCCTAACAGCAGCCCGGCCAGAATCGGCACAATGCCGATGGCGACGGCCAGCGCCAGAAAAATAAGAATCGGAACATATTGCTGTAACATAGTCTTAGCGCAGTAGACCTCAAGATCATAAAAATTCCACCGCCGGATGGAATTTCAGGCAAATTGCATATTAAGCCCCAGCCACGCCGAACACAAATAACGTAGCTAATAAGGGCATTAAATTGGCGGACTAACGTCAATTGATCGAAAAATGTGCAAGCCTGGAAAGGAATCAAAGCTGTTTTTACGCACTTCGAATGAATCGCTCTGCGAAACCAAAATGTAAGCTCTACACACTGACATACGATCAGGAGTAACTACGTCATGATGGGAGTTTAGATAATAGATGTATAAATTGTGTGGCTACAGGAGGTTGTGTCCATCTTCGCGATAATTACCCACCATGCTCTCGCACAAGCTATATCTCGATTGTGGGAAAGTATTTAAGGTGTCGCTTCGCGACGATTGATTTGCAGGCAATCGTAAGATTTAACCTATTAAGGAATGCCTTCGGCATTATTAATTTGCGCGTACTAGCCAGGTTTCGCCCATTGTTGCCAGATTTAACCCAGAAGTATCGCGAAACCTATTACTCGGAATTTAAATAATAGTGCGTCGCTTCGCGACCATAAAATTGCTCATTCAGCAATGAGCATAGCTGGTGCCGATGGCCGGAGTCGAACCGGCACGGCTTGCGCCACTGCCCCCTCAAGACAGCGTGTCTACCAATTCCACCACATCGGCTACGCTAGAAAACGGCCCGGACCGTAGGTTCGTTAGGGTCTATTGCGGAACATCTTCCGGTAATGACTGCTCTGCTTTTTCAGCAGCGTCCTGAACTTCTTGCTGCATATTGTCGACTTGATTATCAATTGTCTCTGCAGACTCATTCATCATGTCCTGGCTAAAGCCGGGCACATCATCAGGCAAATCATCTGCAGCAGGTTGTTCCATCTCACCCAATTGCTCTTGTATTTGTTGCTTGACGTCATCGATGGTCATGCCAGGGTCGCCACCATCCACGGACGGCTGCTGCTGAACCTGCGTAGCAGCATCCATTACACTTTCAGACACGGGTCGGTGACTGGCCAGGTACGCTAAAACCAGGCTATTGATAAAAAACAGCGTCGCCAATATCGCAGTGAGTCGAGTCAAAAACGATGCCGAACCACGCGCACCGAATACAGTTCCGGACGCGCCACTGCCAAAAGCGGCACCGGCATTTGCACCTTTGCCTTGCTGAATCAACACCAAGCCAATCAAGCCGGCGGCTATCAACACATCTATTGAAACTAAAACACTATATAACATTCGTTATTCCAGATTTTGTTTGTTTATCCAGCCGCTGACACAATTGCATTAAACTGCGCTGCATCCAGAGATGCACCACCAATCAATCCACCGTCGATATCCGTCTGGGCAAAAAGCTCTGCGGCATTGTCTGCTTTGACACTTCCGCCATAAAGAATTCTTAATTCACTCGCTATCGATTCAGACTGCTGCGCGACTTCACCACGAATCAATGCATGCACTTGTTGCGCCTGATCCGGTGTTGCCGTTTCTCCGGTGCCAATGGCCCAAATGGGTTCATAAGCCACCACGGCATTGTTGAAGTTGCTAATTCCCGCCTTGGCGATTACCGCCTGAATCTGACTTATAATTGTCTGCTCCATCTTACCCTGTTCGCGTTGCTGCAGAGACTCACCCACACAAACAATAGGAATCAATCCCGCTTCTTGTACACGAACGAACTTCTCCGCGACGATGCTATCCGATTCACCGTAGTATTGACGCCGTTCGGAGTGCCCGATGATTACGAATCTGCAGCCGATTTCGGCCAGCATTTCTGCAGAAACCTCGCCCGTATACGCACCGTTCGTTTCTTTCGCTGCGTTTTGCGCCCCTAGATATGCGTTACCCTGATCGATTAACGCCCGGCTTTCGACCAAATAGGGAAACGGCGGACAGATTACCACGTCGGCAGATACCGCACTGGCGGCATGCTTATTCACAGCCGCAACAAGTGAACTTACCATGCTACGGTTTCCGTTCAGTTTCCAGTTTGCCGCAACAATGGGACGACGCATATTAGTTTCCAACAGGAATTGATGGGAAAGCGCGCAAGCTTACCTAGCGCGTATTGGAAAATCAATGCAGGATCAAGGTTATGCGTGAACCGCACATTCCTGCGAAACCACCGATGCAATCTGCTCGGCCAGACTACCTACCTGGGGGGCGTCCACGCCCTCGACCATCACGCGAATTAGTGGTTCGGTACCGGAAGGCCGCAATAATACTCGACCCCGGTCCGCCAACTGAGTTTCCGCGTCATTCACTGCCGCATTAATCACTTTGGATTGTTCGATATTAATTTTTTGCTCGACCGGAACGTTTACCAGCGTTTGGGGATATTTGCTCATGCCATGCTTGGCCTCGCGCAGAGAGTGCTGTTGCTCGACCAGAACTTCCAGCACCTGCAAAGCCGCCACAATCGCATCTCCGGTAGTAGTGCGATCCAGGCAAATAATATGCCCGGAAGATTCACCACCGACTTCCCAACCGGTTTGTTGCAGCATTTCCAGCACATAGCGATCGCCTACTGCCGCGCGCTTAAATGCAATATCGTGGTTTTTCAGCGCATGCTCCAACCCTAAATTGGACATCAGAGTGCCGACGATGCCGCCTTTGAGGTTATTTCTGCGCTTGCGCGCAACACCGATAATATAAAGCAACTCATCGCCGTCGACGACTTCGCCGTTTTCATCCACCATGATTAACCGATCGCCGTCGCCGTCGATCGCAATTCCAAGATGAGCATGATGCTCAATCACCGCCATGCGCAAATGTTTGGGGTCAGTCGCGCCGCATTGATGGTTGATATTCAAACCATCG
Organism: Gammaproteobacteria bacterium; assembly: GCA_028285655.1. Lineage (GTDB taxonomy): Bacteria > Pseudomonadota > Gammaproteobacteria > UBA4575 > UBA4575 > JANQOT01. Next base: position 2,380 of record JANQOT010000014.1, on the reverse strand, counting down.
GGTTCCGACCCAATGGCAACGACTTCCGCACCTAATTCTCGAAAAACATTGGGTGCCACGTGGTAGGTCGCACCATGTGCACAGTCGACGACCAGCTTTAATCCGTTTAAACGAATTTTCGAAGCAATGGTACTTTTGCAAAATTCGATGTAACGACCGGAAGCATCGATTACGCGTTCCACTTTCCCTAATTGATCCGAACTTACGGTGGCCAGCGGTTTTTCCATTTCCTGCTCGATTTCGAGCTCGATGTCGTCGGGAAGTTTGGTTCCTTCCGATGAGAAAAATTTTACACCGTTGTCGTAATACGGATTGTGCGACGCACTGATCACGATACCTGCCGATGCGCGCAGAGTTCGAGTCAAATAGGCGATTCCCGGAGTGGGCATCGGACCCAGTAAACGGCTATTGACGCCGGCGGCCGATAAGCCCGCTTCCAGCACAGATTCCAGCATATATCCCGAGATGCGTGTGTCCTTACCAATCAACACCAGGTTGTTGTTGTTTTTGCATAGCACGCGCCCCGCAGCCCATCCGAGCTTTAATACAAACTCGGGTGTCATCACGCCATCGCCCACGCGACCGCGAATTCCATCAGTGCCGAAATATTTCCTTGCCATACCGTTACTTATAATTAAGTGAATGACACCACTTTACCCAGCTACGGGAAATTTGACTATACAGCTCGTCAGCAGATTTGAGGAATAAAATCAGAAACGGCCCGCTATGCGAGCCGTTTCAAACTTTTTAATTAGGAATCAGGCTTAATGCAAGCTAGCGGGCCCACCAATCGGCCCCGTATCCTCATCGCCACTATCGGCCACCGCAGTACCGCCCGGCTCATCGTCTTCCCAGTCTTCCGGCGGGCGTGGCTTTTTGCCTTCCATAATGTCGTCGATCTGATCTGAATTTATCGTTTCATACTTGATTAGCGCTTTCGCCATCGTATGTAACTTATCCATATTATCGACCAGTAGCTGTTTGGCGCGATCGTAGTTGTCGTCGATGATTTTACGTACTTCTTCATCTATCGAGTGCGCGGTTTCATCTGAAACTGTTTTTCGTTGCGTCACAGAGTGTCCAAGAAATACTTCGCCATCCTCTTCGCTATACGCCAGCGGACCCATTTTGGCAGACAAGCCCCATTTGGTGACCATGCCGCGCGCGATTTCAGTGGCACGTTCGATATCGTTTGACGCGCCGGTGGTTACCGCCTCGACACCAAAGATCAACTCTTCAGCCAAACGGCCGCCGAACAGACTTGAAATCTGGCTCTCCAAACGTTGCTTGCTGTGACTGTAACGATCTTCCTCGGGCAAAAACATGGTCACGCCTAATGCTCGGCCACGCGGAATTATCGTCACTTTATAAACAGGGTCGTGTTCCGGAACCAATCGACCGACAATGGCATGCCCCGCTTCATGATAAGCCGTGAGTTTTTTCTCGTCTTCGCTCATCACCATGGACTTGCGTTCGGCACCCATGATTATTTTGTCTTTAGCGCGTTCGAATTCGTCCATTTCGACATTGCGCTTGTTGGCACGCGCAGCAAACAATGCGGCTTCGTTAACTAAATTCGCCAAATCAGCACCGGAAAATCCCGGCGTTCCACGGGCGATTAAATCCGGACGCACATCTCTGCCCAAAGGAACTTTGCGCATATGTACTTTTAATATCTGCTCGCGACCACGCAAATCCGGCAACGGAACAGTCACTTGACGATCGAAACGCCCCGGACGCAATAATGCGGGATCCAGCAGATCCGGGCGGTTGGTAGCCGCGATTACAATGACACCTTCATTGCCGTCAAAACCGTCCATTTCCACCAGCAACTGGTTAAGTGTTTGTTCGCGCTCATCGTGGCCACCGCCTAATCCGGCACCGCGATGACGTCCGACCGCATCGATCTCATCGATAAAGATAATACACGGCGCATGCTTCTTGGCTTGCGCAAACATATCGCGTACGCGCGAAGCACCGACACCAACAAACATTTCCACAAAATCCGAACCTGAAATCGTGAAGAACGGTACTTTGGCTTCACCCGCAATGGCTTTCGCCAATAATGTTTTACCAGTTCCGGGCGAGCCCACCATTAATACGCCACGCGGAATCTTGCCGCCGAGTTTCTGGAACTTGCCGGGGTCGCGCAAAAATTCCACCAGCTCGGAAACTTCTTCTTTTGCTTCCTCTACGCCGGCGACGTCTGCAAAGGTAACTTTAATCTGGTCTTCGCCCATCAAACGGGCTTTGCTCTTGCCAAACGACATGGCGCCGCGGGTACCGCCACCGCCCTGCATCTGCCGCATGAAAAATATCCATACACCGATCAACAACAGCATGGGGAACCAGCTGATTAAAATATCGATCAGCAGAGACC
>JANQOT010000008.1 GCA_028285655.1 Gammaproteobacteria bacterium | reverse complement strand
TTATACGGCCGAAATCCTCATATGGCTCTAGTAATTGCAATTGATTGTGGAAACTATCATCTACCATATCCGCGCTAACTAGCTTCTTAATAAAGTTGTCTATTTCTTCCTGCGTCAATTTTCTCTCACAAGGGATAAGTTTTTCTATCTTATCTCCATTATCAAAAATGTAAGACTCTCCAGATGACTGATTGATAATTTTATAGCTACATGTTTTGTACTCAGGTTTTTCAGAAGGCTCAAAAGGGGATATGTTGTCCCAGTCGATCTTTCCTTCGTCCGGATTGTCTCCACCCTCAACGAACAGATAAACATTTCTATCGTTATTTTTTTCGAGATATTCCTTAAAATTCGCGACTTGTTGCGTAATCAGACCAACAGACTCTAAGCCAGAGAAAATCCAGCCAAAGGTATAGTTATAAACACCCCAGTCATCATCGTATACTTTCTCTATATCAAGACTAGGCATTCCTAATCCACCGGAAGCTCCTATCTCAGGACCTCTAATATTGTTACCTTCACTTATATATGTAACTGATACACTCATACTATTTTCCTCACTTTCTATTGTAATCTAGCGAACATCTATGAATCTCTGAATTTAATTCAGAGATAGACATGGAAGAAAATCTCTTATATTCCTTTTCAGTGCCTTTTGAACCACTTTTCATTTTAATTTAAAACACATAGTAGTTAATTATACGTAGCGACGACCATATTAAATCTGTCGTGGTGACATATAACTCTGCGATGAAATAGAAATAGCATAGGTCCCAACCCTATGGAATGTATCAAATAGTTAATACACAACAATTATAATTATCAATTGGAATCAAGTCCAGGAGGACGGGTAGCGTGCTTTATATTCAGGTGATTAGGGTTTGCAGTCCGGCAATTAATTTTTTAATACCATTTGAAACGGTATCGCGGGTGAGGGCGCCATAGGAAATGCGCAGGTAGGTTCCGCCGGTGGCTTCAAATGCGCTTCCCGGTATGGTGGCAACGCCGAATTGCTCAATCAACTGTTGGGCAATTTCAAAATCGTTATGTTGGCTGTTCAATTTGATAAATATATAAAACGCGCCTTCCGAGTTTGCCGGTTCTGCTAACAAGCTGCTTTGATTGAGCAGGTCAAGGCAGGTTTTACGTGAGGCGATTATTTCGGCCAGATTATTTTTGATGTAGTCGTCGGGAGCGGACAGCGCTCCTATCGCTGCGATTTGCGAAACGATTGGCGGAGAAATTAATACTGTATCCTGAATTTTTTTCAGCGAAGCGAACAAGCCGGCGGGAATGACCATATACCCCACGCGCCAGCCGGCAAAGCCGTAGGCTTTGGAAAAGGAATACAGGCTGATGGTGTGCTCGCTTGTATTGGGCAGGGAGGCCGGCGAAAAATGCGTTTGCCGATCATAAATAAAATCTTCGTAGGCTTCGTCGGAGATATGATAAATGCCGTGTTGCGCGCAAAGCTGATTAATTGCGGTCAGTTCTTCTTTTGTATACACCGCGCCGGTCGGGTTGTTGGGAGAAATAGTGACAACCGCACGGGTCTTGTTCGTAATGACTTGTTTAATGGCTTCGATATTCGGGTGAAAGTTACTTTGCGTCGGCACCGTTACTGGAATGGCATTGGCCAGTCGCACAGCCATTTCGTGGTTAAAGTAGTAGGGCGTTAATAAAATGATTTCGTCGCCGGGATCAGCAATCGCCGGTATTAACGAACTGAAGGCCATGTTCGACCCGGCGGTTACAAAAATTGCATTGTCTTGATCTATCCTGACGCCATTATATTTTTGAAGTTTGTTTGAAAGCGCGGCGGTGAATTCAGAAATACCTTCGACCGGTCCGTAGTTATTTAATTGCGAGGAGTGCAAATGCTTGGCAACCGCATCATAGGCCTGTTGCGGTGGGCCGTAGTAAGCAACGCCCTGTCCAAGCGAAATCGTGCCGGGATTGGTGCGCACCATCGCATTAATAGTGGGAATAATCGGCGTTTGTACGGCTCGTACGCGTTGGCTGATTTTTGAGTCGTCCATGCGGATTTAATTTACTGCGGGAAAAGGATTCGCTATGCGAATATTAGTTTACTGGATTCCCGCCTGCGCGGGAATGACGGAATTAAATGTTTAAGTAATTACACTGTGATACGGCGGTAAATTTCAGAAACTTTGTACGGCAGCTTGTCGACCTGATTGACAATCGTAAAATTAACCGGGCCGTACATATGCTGCAGGTAATCCATTGCTTCTTCGTCGATGGTGATACAAAAGGGATGGATGCCGAGAAACTTGGCTTCGATTAACGCGCGTCGTGTGTCTTCGATCCCGTAGGCACCGCGATAGCCGTCCTGGTCGTCCGGGCGCCCGTCGGAAAGGGTAATCAGCACTTTGGTTTTGGCTTCCACGCGCGCCAATAATTTCGATAAATGCCGAATAGCCGCGCCCATGCGTGTGTAGTCCTGCGGCTCAATGCCGGCGATGCGATTTTTTACGCGAGTGGTGTAGGGTTCTTCAAATTCTTTTATCTTGTATAAATCGCAACGACGATGGGTCAGACCGGAAAAGCCGTAAATCGCATAGCGGTCGCCAAGAATTTCCAGCGATTCGCATAACAGCACCAGCGCTTCGCGTTCCATTTCATTAATCCAGCCGGAAGTGGAACCGCTCATGTCCACCATAAACATGACCGCAATATTACGGTCGACCTTTTTTTGTTTAATAAACAGGTTCTGGCTGACTTCTTCGCCGTTGATTAAATCTGCGTAGGAATCGATCACGGCATCGATGTCGATATCCTCGCCGTATGGCTGTTTGCGTATTCTTCGGTCGTCTTCACGCAATGCTTCAAATGTTCGGTGTAAATGTTTTAGCAAGCCACGATGTTTATCCAGTGTTTGTTCGACAAAGTCTGAAGGCGTGCCTTCGACGTTGCGTTCACGCAACTGGCACCATTCTTTGCGGTACTTCTGGCGTGAGTGATCCCATTCATCATATAAAAACACTTCGCCGGCTTCAGGACGAATGTTGACTTCGTCTTTTTCTTCTTCACCGCCGCCGGTCTGGTACATGCTTTCTTCGGCCGTCGGCAGATAATCTTCGGGAATTTCGCCAAGATCCTGCTGAATAGAATCTAGAAGATTTTGAATATCCTCCGGCGGGTCGACGGTTTCACCCTCGTACTCCAGTGTTAAACGATAGCCGTCTGGCATTTCATCGTCTTCCACTTCGCGCAGTCGCATGCGATCGCTTTCCCGCTCGCTGTCGATAGGGGATTCCGCTCGATTTTCCTGTAGTTCCTGTTGTAATTGCACCAGTTTGTTTTGCAGGTTGGTTTTGTCCTGCCCGATGCGTTCGTTTATTTTTTGTTTTGCCAGCGAAGGGTCGAGTACGCCTTGATATAAAGTATCCTCGGGGACAAAGTCGTGATCGTACAACTCGTACAGCAGTCGTGCGGAATCGTGTGCAGTTGCGCTTTTTTCGGACAAGGTCGACACTGCTTCCTGCCAGGCACGCGGCAAGTCATCCGCCACTAATAATGAATTGAACTTCTCGATTACGCGGCCGATACCGGGCAAGTCTCTTTTGATATTGGCATCCAGTCGAATGGTTTCAAGTTTGTGAAACAAATTGACAGCGCGTTGCTGGTCCAAAAAATTGCCCACCAATAGCTCTACATCCACACGCCAGGTGCCGTACCAGGTTTGTGCCCATTGATGGGCGGCAATGGTTTTATACAGCGCAAAGTTGTCTTCGCGATTTTGAAAGGTAGAAATATTCTCGGGTAAATGAATTGTCTCGGTGTCGGTAAACAATGCATCGCTTTGTTCAAGCTTGAGCGCGCGGCCGTTTAGTCCGGTAATAATGCTTTCGATGACGCGATGAATTTCTTCAAAGCTTACCGCGGTCGGGGCGACGGAAATGCTGGCCAGGTAACGGTCCAGTGTTTTCATGACGGCAATACAGCCGTTTACGCCTTGTTGTTCGTAAATTTCCAGCAAGTGCACAATCCATGCAGGCCAGTCGGATTCGTCCAGTTGTTTCAGGCTGGGCGGACCGAAATGACAAAAATTATACGCCAGCTCGACACTGGTATTGGACAAGTGCTCGATAGATTCCAGAAAACGTTCCTGATCGGTAAGACTAAAATCAACCAGCTCCTGCGCGGGTTTGAAAACGCTGCGTTGCGAGGACAATACCTGGTCTACCAGCAGTTCCATCCGCAATTGCAGTTCGCGTTCGCCCATGCCGCCGTAGGTGGAGCTGTTCTGGTTTTTACCGGCACGGTCGGGCGAGCGAATAAATCCGCCGTCTTTGGCATAGGACTTTACTTTATAGTCGCTTGCTTCTTTCGCGAGCGCAGTCTTTTTTGGTTTTCTTTGCCAGAACTTTAAATTCACTTAGATTAACTGGAATGTTTTTCAAGTAATAAATCTTTAGCCTGATTAATCTTGGTGGCCAGGTAGCTTGAACCGCCGCGGTCCGGATGCAGTTTTTGAATTAAGCGCCGATGCGCCTCGATAATGCTGGCCTTGTCGGCGCCGGGTTCCAGCCCAAGAATAGCATAGGCTTCCTGCTCGGAAAGATTGCTGCTGATACCGCCGGCCTCGTCGGAAGCGGATTCATTCTCAAATTGCGTACGCCACTCAGTACCGTGGGTTCGATCCAGATAATTGCCGAGTAATAATTTAGAGTCTTCGTCGATTCGTGCGTATTCCTCGTATAGCCGCAGAAGCTCTTCCAGGGAAAGGTCGTGCAAGTTGCGCCCCGCATGTGTGCCGGCTTTTACCGAGCCGCTTAAATTGCCGGTGTCATGATCCAGCTCCATATGCAAATAGTCAGTTTCAACCTGCGAACTTTGCCCGGCACTGGGTTGGTTGCCGCTCATGGTGCGATATAAACGTTGCATAATAGGCAAGTAGGCAATTAAACCCAACGCTCTTTGCAATATGGGAATCATGGCGCCAACAAAGGCAAACAGCCAATGCAGTCGTCCGGTCAGCACCAAACCCAGTAAAATTACCACCACAACGACGGTCGTCATTTGCCAACGCTTGTTGGCAGGTTGCCGTTTTATCCAGCGAAATAAAAACAACGCAAGGACAATAGCGGCGATGATAAGAACAATTCTGGCCATAATTATTTGGCGGGTAACTGTTTCACTATGCGGCTGGCGAGTGTATTGCCTTGCCGACTTTGTTTTTGCAATGCAGATATGCCGCCGACTGCAAATGCAGCCACCGCACATAGCAGGTCTTTTAATTGTGCAACACTGTTTTGATCAAACGGGCAGTATGCGCCATTACTGAGCTGCGCGATATGCTTGAATGCAGTTGCGGCAGCGGTATCGTGGCCTTCATGAAAAATAAATACCGGAACACCCAGCATGCCGAGTTTGCCGGC
>JANQOT010000275.1 GCA_028285655.1 Gammaproteobacteria bacterium | reverse complement strand
GAAAATTATTAGAACTAAGCCCAACTAGAGTGACTACCCACTTAGAGAAACTTTTATGTATTTAGAACACTTCGGTCTAGAACGACAACCGTTTCAACTCACTCCCGACGCCGATTTCCTTTATCTCAGCAAAGGACACAAGCGAGCCAAAGCCTATATGGATTACACGGTCTGGAACCGGGACGGATTTGTAGTAATTACCGGAGAAATCGGATCTGGAAAAACAACGCTGATCCAAAGTTTGCTCGGCAGTGTGGGTGACGATGTAATTATCGCCAGGGTATACCAAACACAACTCGACGAAATCGAATTTTTCCAGGCCATTCTGGTTGAATTCGGTTTTAAACCGTTTAACGCCAGTAAAGTCGAATTAATCGAAATGCTGAATAACTTTTTGCTGGAACAGTACCAGCAGGGAAGACAGGTTATTCTGGTGATCGACGAAGCACAGAATTTAAGTCGACGGGTTCTGGAAGAAGTACGCATGTTAACGGGCATGGAAACCCAGCAAGAACGTATTTTAAATCTGGTTCTGGTGGGACAACCGGAATTAAAACAAGTGCTGGATGCGCCGGGAATGGAGCAGTTATGCCAGCGTATTCGTTTTAGATTTCATTTGGCTCCGCTGGATGCCGAAGATATTCCTTCTTATGTACGCCACCGCATGGGTACCGCCGGCTACGATTATTCTAAAGAAGACGAGGGCGAAGAAGAACCGATTTTTGATCCGGATTGTTATTCCGTGATGCACCGGTACACGGGCGGTGTGCCGCGATTGATGAATGCATTATGCGATACGGCATTGATTACTGCATTCGTGGAAGAAGAACGATATATCACAGTACGTATTCTGGAACTGGCGATCGATGAACTGCAGTGGATTCCATATCAGGAACGCGTCGGCATTAAACACTTTGCCGAGAAGAATGTTGCATCGCTGAATATGGCAGGGGAACCGACACCGAAACTGGTCGAACTCGACGGCGATAAAGTAACCGCCTGTTACGATATTACCAAAGACGTAACCACCATCGGACGAATTCCAAGCAACGACGTTCATCTGGGGGTGCAGTCGGTCAGCATGCATCACGCAAAGATAATCAGCTTCCACGGCAATTTCTTTTTGGAAGATTTACACAGCACCAACGGCACCCAGGTTAACGGACACCGTGTAAACAAATGCGTGCTAAAGTCCGGCGATAAAATTTCATTTGCCCGCGTTAATATGGAATACCGCGTTGACAATATAATGTATCAAAAGGAAACCGACGGCCCGGCGAAAAAGAACAGCGCCAGCGGCACCAATATAATGGATGCGAAAAAAGTTGCCGTCAAAGAAAAGCAGCAAGCCAGCGACAGCCAGGAAGTAGCGGCTACTGTTTAAAATTCACCTTCAACTACGTTCTGATTCCAATCCCTTTTTGCAGTAGTCGCAATGCGACTGCGTAAAGAATTATTACGAATGTAATAATTATCGCCAACGATATCGTTGTGTCGATATCCTTGATGCCCAGCATACTGGTTCTGAAAGTGTCCACCATATAAAGAATCGGATTGGCAAACGACAGGTTACGCCAGAACTCCGGCAGCATATCGATACTGTAAAAAATACCACCGAGATATGTTAAAGGCGTTAGTACAAACGTTGGAATAATAGAGATATCGTCGAAACTGTTGGCAAATATTCCATTAATCAAGCCGGCCAGCGCAAATAATATGCACGTGAGCAGTGTGACCAGCACCAGCAACGGCAGGTTATGAAACTGAATATCGGTAAAAAACGTGGCGACCAGAGTGACGGCCAACCCGACGATAATTCCGCGTGCTATTCCGCCCGATACAAAACCCCACACGATAATATAATTCGGCATCGGCGAAACCAGCATTTCCTCGATGTGTTTCTGAAACTTTGAACTGTAAAATGATGACACCACATTGGCGTAGGAATTAGTGATAACCGACATCATAATCAAGCCGGGAACAATAAAATCGATATAACGATAGCCTTTTATGTCGTCCAACTGGGAACCAATCAGGTTACCGAAAATGACGAAGTACAGCGCCACCGTAATGACCGGCGGCAATATCGTTTGAATCCAGATGCGTGCAAAGCGTAAAATTTCCTTTACGAACAAGGTTTTCAGCGCAATTAGCTTTTCTGAGGTATTCATCGCTCAGGACATTACCAGATCAATAAACAGTTCTTCCAGCCGGTTGGCTTTGTTGCGCATACTGACAATCGCAATATTCTGTTGGCTTAAATCGGTGAATATATCGTTCAACGTGCAATGTTCATTCGGCGTGACTTCGATTGTGCGTTCGTCGATTTTATGCGTATCACCATGATCAAGTCGCGGAATATTAGCAAGCGGATCGCGAAGATAAAAAATAAACGTTTCTTTTTTTAATTGATCCAGCAGCAATCGCATGGAAGTATCGATAATTATTTTACCCTGGTTGATAATTCCGACGTTCTTGCACAAGTACTCGGCTTCTTCCAGGTAGTGCGTCGTCAATATGATAGTACGACCGTCATCATTCAAATCCTGCAATAATTTCCACATCGACCGACGAATTTCGATATCCACACCTGCGGTGGGTTCGTCGAGAATCAGCAGTTGCGGGTCGTGTACCAGTGCGCGCGCAATCATTAAACGACGCTTCATGCCGCCCGACAACTGACGCGGTGTATCGGTTTTCTTTTCCCACAAACCCAGTTTGTTCAACACATGTTCTGCGCGTTGGCGCGCTTCGGCTAACGCGATTCCGTAATAACCGGCCTGGTTGGCGACAATTTCGGCGATCGGCTCAAAAGAATTAAAATTGAATTCCTGCGGCACCAGCCCGATCATTTTTTTTGCCTCTGCAAATTCGTAATCGATGTTTTTGCCGTAAATATTGACTTCGCCCGCGGTTTTATTAATCAGCGAACAAATGATGCCGATAGTGGTCGATTTGCCGGCACCGTTGGGACCCAGCAGCGCATAGAAATCGCCACGATTCACATGAAACGAGATTCCATCCAACGCCAGCACATCGTTGCGATAGCGTTTTGTAAGGTTCTTAATTTCCAGGGCCGGGGCCGAAGTATTCATGTACAGGTAAATAGAGCAACCTAGCTACGGCTGGTTTGCTACAATCCGTTGACTTGTTTACATAATAATAACGATATGGACTGTTTCAACACATCGCGCAAAGAAGATAGCATTTTAATCGAACTACTATCCAAAGCGGAGTACGAAAAATATATCGATTCCTCGCTGGAGTTAAAAGCCAGTTGGCTATTATCCAGTAATCGCTCGGTAAAAGAGGGCAGCCACCACCTGATTCCAAACGCCGAAGGCAAACTAGAGCAAGTGCTGGTCATTACCGGTTCCGAGCATTCGGTGTGGTCGATCGCGAGTCTGCCCTGGGTTTTACCACCGGGTGACTATCATTTATCCGATTCGATCGCTGCGGACGTTCGCCAGCGACTTTCTATCGGCTGGGGTCTGGGCGCGTACAGATTTAACCAATACCAGAAAAAAGACGATAAATGCGCCCGTTTGTTTTGTGCCAATGATATCGATATCGAAAAATTAAACGCGATTGTAGAGTCAACCGCATTGGTGCGCGATTTAGTCAATACTCCGGCCAACGATATGATGCCCATCCATCTGGCCGCTGCCGCACAATCGCTGGCAACAAAATTTCAAGCCGATTTTACCGAGGTGACCGGCGAAGATTTGATAAAACAAAATTATCCTCTGATCCATGCGGTCGGACGTGCCAGCAATTTTGAACCGCGCCTGATTAAATTCAGTTGGGGTGAAGAAAAACATCCTTTGCTGTGCATTGTCGGCAAAGGCGTATGCTTTGACAGCGGCGGTTTGAATATTAAACCGGCGAACGGTATGCGCTGGATGAAAAAAGATATGGGCGGCGCGGCGCATATTCTGGGGCTGGCCAATTATATTATGCAAACCAAATTGCCGGTGCGCTTGCAAGTATTTATTCCGGCGGTGGAGAATGCCATTTCCGGCGATGCGTATCGCCCCGGAGATGTCATTACTTCGCGCCTGGGTAAAACCGTCGAAATCGACAATACCGATGCCGAAGGCAGACTCGTATTGGCCGACGCGCTGGCCGAGGTCGGCGAGATGAAACCCGATTTAGTCATCGATTTTGCCACGCTGACCGGTGCCGCCAGAGTGGCGGTGGGAACCGAAATCGGTGCGTTTTTCAGCAAGCAGGACAAAACCGCGCATGGTTTGTATGCCGCGGCAAAAGCGGTAGAAGATGATATCTGGCGTTTGCCATTACACCGCGCCTACAAACACCAACTCAAAAGTACGGTTGCGGATATGGTGAATTGTGCAAGCAGCGGTTTCGGCGGTGCCATTACCGCTGCATTATTTCTGGATAGTTTTGTACCCAAAGATTGCGATTGGGTGCATTTTGACATCATGGCGTATAACAACCGCGGCCGTCCGGGCCGGCCGAAAGGCGGTGAAGCCATGGGCTTGCGCAGTGTTTGTCATTATCTGGAACAACGCTATTTAAAATAGTCGCAGCAACTACTCCGGCCAAACGCCGGGGCTTGTTTTCTCTCCGTCGTCGTATTGCGATAGCCATGCAACCAATGTGTCCCGATAGGAAGCAAACCCTTTATAGTCGGCCAATTCCGGTGGAATATCGCGCAGTACGCGATGGGTGCGCCGACCCCATTTGGGCACCGTTACCAATTCGCTCATTTTGATTAAATAACAACGAATCGGAAACAACAGCGCGTTTGACCGCGGCAAGCGCCAAAAAGTCTGCAGCTCTACACGTAAGTGAACTTTATCGCCGACGTTTTCCGGTGCAACGGTTGCTTTGTCGATACCCCACTTATGATAATTTTCGGGGCTGGTATCCAGGCGCGGATTGATAGTTAAAGTCCAGTTCAGCCGTCGCGCGGGTCGGCCTTGCTGAATATTGAGCAAAAACTTTAATGCGCGTTGAAAAATTCCCATTTCGTGCGCCAACGGTACGGGTGCATGCCATTCAAAAAAATTCATGCCGATATCGAAGTCCAGCGACCAGTCGGCCTGCGTAGTTACAATACCCGCATCCATCCATAAATTATCGTTGCGTTGATCAAGCAGGCAAAAATCTCCCTGTGCCTGGCGCGTAATGTATTCCATTGGTCCGTGGGGCAGGGTGGTTTCATCTCCGAAGGTAAAATGCTGATCGATTTCTAATGGCCGGTTTATCCAGTGGCACTGATTTCCTTTACGTTCCAGCGTAAACAAATCCGGATAATCTCTGGATTTTTCGGTCATGATTAATTCCAGCACGTCCCAACCGGCCAGTGTCATATGCGGTAGCGACTGACAGCGCAGGGGATCTTCGTCCAGCACTAATGCGCGGTCGTGCATTTCAGAAACATAGTGTTCATCAACATCGAAAGATGCTTCGTAGGCACTGTCTTTGCGACCATCGGCGTGCGGTTCAAGATTTACCGAATACATAAAACTGTCTTTATCAAACGGAAACGGAAAGCGCTGAATCTGTTCGGGACTATTGGAAAAAGTAAAGTCGTCGCGGAACGTTTCTTGTTTGAACTGAATACTCATTGGTACACGTCTCTAACGATCCAGTTCCAGCAATTCGCCTTCAAAGCGCGACACGCACGGCATAATTTTCTTTTCGGAGGCATGCTGGTCTTCGGTTAACCAATGATCGTTATGCAGCATCGATCCGTCACAAGAAAGCACATCGGTTTCGCATTGTCCGCAGGCTCCGCCGCGGCATAAATACGGCGCATCGATACCGGCGGCTTCAATCGCTTCAAGCAAGCTTTGATGTTCGCCTACTGTTATTGTTTTATCTGAACGGGCAAGTCTCACTTTAAATGGTTTGCCGGTAGGAGGGGTAATAAATTCTTCGAAGTGAATCGCTTGGTCTGGCCAGCCGGCCGCTGTAGCCTGCGAGCAAACTGCATCGATCATGCCTCTCGGCCCGCAAACATAGACTTGAGTTCCCAGTGCCTGGCCGGACAATAATGTTGAAATATCGATCTGCTGTCCTTCGTCATCATAGTACAAATGAATCCGGTGATCGTAGTGAGCGCTGATTTCCTGCGCGTAAGACGCCAACGATCGACTGCGGCAACTATAATGCAATTCAAAATTGCTGCCGTTGGCCGCGAGCTGTGCCATCTGCGCCATAAACGGGGTAATGCCAATGCCGCCGGCCAGCATTAAATGCTTGCTCGCACGTAAATCGAGCGCAAATAAATTTACCGGATAGCTGATGACCAGCCGGTCACCTACAGCAACCTGGTTATGCATAAACAGGGAACCGCCGCGACCCTGATCGTCACGCCGTACAGAAATCGCATAATGCGAAGTATCCAGCGGCGAGCTCATCAAAGAATATGGATTCAAACGCATGCGATCATCGTCTTTCATTTCAACGACGACATGCGCACCGCCGGAAAAATTGGGTAACGGCCGGCCATCAGCGCGTTCAAACTGAAAACGTTTGACTAAAGTGTTAATCGGTTTGATGTCTGTAACCAGTACATCAAGTTTGCCGGTACCGGCACTCATTTAAAGATCTCTTGTTTTTCCGGCACATAAGAGGGATCTTCCGCATTAATGCAAACCCCCTGAAATGCAGCGATTCGGCGTGAATAATGATCGCGTACCAGCAATAATAAGCCGCAATGCGAACACGTCACCGGTTGTGTCGTCACGTCTTCGGTGATCCCTTTGCAATGCACACATTGAACACGACGGGCTCGAGAACCACGGTGTTCGGTTTGGATCACCGCATAATCCATACCCGCATTCATGGCAACTTGCATCGCTTGTCCGATCAGTCCTTCGGTTCCTGCCAGATATAATTGCAATCCCATATGCGCAGTCGAAAGTGTTTGCTGTAATCGCTGCAAAGCAGTCGCAATCGAAGGGCCCGTGTAAAATTGTTTGGCATTTAGTGCTTGCAAACTTGATAAATACCGGTTGCCGCTATCGCGTGGAATATAGATGATATGCGCACGAGAATAGAATTCGGATGCGTTCGGTACTTGCATATCGAGAATCGCTTGAGCACCTTCTGCATCGGCGACAAACAAATGATGTGTGGAATTGCCCGCGGATAACCGGCCGTACATCGGACGACTGATAATCGATTTTTCAGGAGTGTCGTCGGACATAATAGCCACCATTTTTCGAATATTAATTCCACTACCGACTTCCTTGTCTGTCGGCGGTATTATATCTCAGTATTGTTCGATGTTGTGACTCGCCGACTGTTTGCTGTAATCTTTTACCTGTTGTTGCAGTTCTTTCGTTTCACGCCGATGCTGAATTACATGCCAGCCTAGCCAGAACACAACACCGAGTATGACCATCAATACTTCCCAGCCTTGCAAAGGGTAAACGGGACCGACCTCAGCCAAATCCACTGCCCAACTGCTATATTCTATGGTAGACATCAGGCTTTCCTTTTTATTTTTCCAGCATGGATTTATTTACTGCGGTTATTTCGTTCACCGCCTGTTCATATTTGATACGTGCTTCGAAATCCAGCCCTTCCAGTTCGGCTTCAACCGGAACACGCAATACTCCCATTGCCGCCTGAATTTTTGCAACCACCACGGCGGGAATGAAGCCCAACACAAAAAACATAATAACCGCCCCTAAAAACTGCCCGAAGGGATTAATCGTTGCAAATCCTTCAAACGGAGAAGAGGGCGCACCCCAAAGTAAAAAGCCGGCAATAACAACACCGAAGAAACCGGAATAACCGTGCACGGCAACTGCGCCGACTGCATCGTCGATTTTAAACTTACGTTCTACCCAGAAATGCATTTTGTAGGCAACCCAGACGCCCGCTGCTGCAACCAGCATCGCCTGCACCGGATGGTACAAATCGTTCCCGGCCGAAGCCGCAATTATTCCGGCCAACCCGCCGGAGAAGGTCCAGAACGGGTCGCCGTTGGAAACAATATACGCCGCCATCAAACCGCCGGACAAGGCCATTAAGAAATTAAACGTAATGGCACTCAGGGTCGTGGGCCCGAGATAAATATTGGTTGCGGTCCAGGTATCGCCGGTAATTAAACCGCCAATCGCTTCGGGTGAAATGATCGGTACGTTGCACGCGGCGTAGAATCCCCAAAAACCCGTGTAGATAAGAAACAAACCGATCGCAACCAGCCAGGGATTATGCGGTGGAATATCGCGCGGGGTTCCGTCGGCAGCAAACTTGCCCAGGCGCGGGCCCAACACGGTCAGAATTCCCAGCGCATACCCGCCGGCAATGGCATGAATGACGCCGGACGCATAGGCATCGTGATACCCCAGGTATTTCACCATCCAGCCCTCGGCATGCCAGCCCCAGGCGGCATCGATAATCCAGAATACCGATCCGATTAATACTGCGTGCACCCAGAACGCGCTGGAACGAATGCGTTCGATCACCGAACCGGACACAATCGAAGCTGCAGTCCAGGAAAACAACAAAAAGGCCGCCCAGAACACACCAGTGATGCGATCGCCGAGATGGGTCGACATATTTTCCGACCACGGCGTATTGGCCGCACCGGCTTCCAGATTTAACCCGCCAAACAACGGAAAGTCGGGAAACGCCCAGTAAATCCACCAGCCAAAAAAGAAAAAAGTCACCGTGACCAGAGGAATGATCATGATGTTTTTCATCAGGGTGTGCATATAATTACGGCGGCGGCTGGCAGCCACTTCGTACAGGCAAAAGCCCACATGAATAAGAAACATGATTACCACCGTTACCCAATAATAAAATTCGGTAAAAATAGTGGTAATCGCGTTGAGATTGCCATCCATTTGTCATTCACCCCTGATGAATGCGGACAAACGAAATATTGCCCATGGTTTATTGTTGTTATGGCTTTATTCTATTTGGCATATGGCCGAAAGTCATCAAGAACCACCACTTGCTAATATTACAAGATACTGAATATAAAAATGATTTTGTTGGTAATTGTTTTAAAATGCGGCCATTAACGCATAGTTTTAAGGAATTAAATTAACTTGACCAAGGTTGACAAAATTTTTGCAATTGCACCGATGATGGAATGGACCGACCGCCATTTTCGCTATCTGGCGCGCCTGATGAGTCGGCATACTTATCTATATACAGAAATGATCACCAGCGGCGCGCTGATGCACGGCGACCGTGAACGATTCTTGCAATTCGATGCGCGCGAACATCCGATCGCGCTACAACTTGGCGGCAGCGACCCCGAAGAAATGGCCTGCGCGGCGCGCTGGGGAGAACAAGCCGGTTACGATCAAATTAATATTAATGTCGGCTGCCCCAGCGATCGCGTGCAATCCGGCCGGTTTGGTGTTTGTTTAATGAAAGAACCGCATCTGGTCGCCGACTGCGTTGCGGCGATGCGTAACGCATGCAAGCTGCCGGTAACGGTTAAATGCCGGCTCGGGGTCGACGATTTCGACAGCTATGAATTTTTAACTGGTTTTATTCAAACCATTGCCGACGCCGGTTGCGATACGTTTATCGTGCATGCACGCAAAGCCTGGTTAAAAGGGCTGAACCCCAAACAGAATCGCGAAATTCCGGAACTGGATTATTCCCGCGTGTATCGTCTCAAGCAGGATTTTGCCGGACTCACTATTATTATCAACGGCGGTATCGACAGCATCGAGCAAGTTAAAACGCATTTACACTTTGTCGACGGTGTGATGATCGGCCGGCACGCTTACAAGCAACCACAATTTTTGCTGCAAATCGATCAGCAGTTATTTGGTCAACCGCAAGAACACTCCAGCAGCGTCGAGACTATCGTGCTGGCCTACACAGACTATATTGAAAAAAATATGCGCGTCGGCGTGCCCTTTAAATGCATGGCCAAGCATATGTTAAATCTTTATCAAAATATTCCGGGCGCCAAAGCCTGGCGGCGTCATCTAAGCGAAAATATGCATAAACCGGGAGCAGGGGTGGAGTTGATCCATCAAGGTCTGGAATTGCTGAATAAAAAATGCGCCTAGTACTGCGGCAGTAACGACGCAGCCCAGACCGGCAGTCGATTCGCCTTTTGCAGCGTTTGCAGATCCTGCACACAGTCTACGTCTACCAATGGCGGCAGCAAATGCGCTGTTATATTTGCCGCCGCTGCGTTTTTTAGTGTTTGTTCCAGCACATGAGAGGTGCCCCAGGCAATATTATTAAAAAGCGTGGAATGCACTTTACTCATACCAATTAATACATATCCACCGTCGGTTGCAGGCCCTAATACGATTTCCCGTTGCGAATTCATTCGGCTAAACGCATCTGTTATGTAATCGGCCGTCATATCCAGGCAATCGGACCCGACAATCACAGCTCTGTTAAATGTTTTTAATTCTTCGGTGACGGCATGCTGCATGCGTTGACCCAGGTTAAACCCTGATTGCAATTTAACATTAATATTTTCCGGCACGGAAAAAGCAGGACGCCTGTTAGTCGTGTATAAGATCAATTGAAAGTTTTTCTGTCCGGACAGTTTTTGCAGGACATGTCGAGTCGTCTGTTTGTGCAAATACAAACACTGCCGGTGCGACAAGGCAGGCCACAAACGGGTCTTGACCCGGCAGATTTGCGCCGCTTTGGCAAATACAATGACGACATCGCGATTACGCATGGTGCGATTGCTTTCCATAATACAAACGATACAGCGATTGCGGCGACATACCGAAAAAATACAATAAACGAAACGCCCACATTTTCAGAACCGAAACAATAACACCGTTTTTTTCCCAATAGCGCGCTGAAGAAACTACTTTAGCTTTCAGACAGGCAGGAGGCGTAGATTGCTTTAATTGTCGGGACAGAAAAATATCTTCCATTAAGGGATAATTATTCAGTTCTTCTGCGTGTGCAAGTAACACGCTCTTGCGCATAAACATGGCCTGGTCTCCGGTTGCAATGCCGGTCAGACGCGAACGCAGGTTCATGGCGGCTTCCACCGTGCGTATGCGCCAGTCATTGCTATCCAGTTGCACGTCAAATCGGCCCCAGTCATGCGACTCAAGCGCCTGCTCGATCAATTGCGAAAAATCTTCCGGCAGGCGTGAATCGAAATGATGGATTAATACAATATCACCCGTGATTTGTAATGCACCTTGCACCAACTGCGCGCCGCGATTGGCCTGCTTGGCATTAATCACGGTAAATCCGTTTTGCCGTAATAAATTGGCGGTATTATCCGAGCTGTTGCCGTCGATAAACACCAGCTCACATAGCGCATTCAATTTCCCAAAATATTGAATGACGGGTTTAATCGATGATTCCTCGTTGAACACCGGAACCACGATTGCAAGTGTATGGGATGTCTGCAGCAATGATTTCGTAAGCTTAATGAATAAATCGGCAATATTTTTTCAAGGACCAACCTTATTATATTCTGCTTACACACAATGTTGACGGCGATATTTTTTATATAACCGTAATTTATCGTGATACTCGTTGTATTTCCTGCTTTTGTAGCCTTGCTTTAACCTTAGACTTAGTTTGTCTATTCGTAGCTGATTGCGAATGCAATGAATCTCCTGACTGGGTTTGGCGCGCTTGGCAGGCTTAGGTGCAGCGTTTTTTCGGTTTTTGCCGGCTTCCAGCGCGTTAATTAATGTACGCTCATATTGAGTAATGCCACGAATCTGATTCACCGGCGGTATGTCGACTTTTGCAGACGGTGCATGCCGGCAAGGACGATCGGAAAACACCGTAACGTTGCTGGTCGGGTCGGTACAACGAAATACAATGCCGGCAACCGCATCTGCGTATAGACAAAATAGAATAAAAAAACACGCAATGAAGCGTTGCATAAGTTCGAACCCCAACCACAACCTGGAATCCGCAACCTAGCAGATAGCGCTATTCAGAAGTGCTGACCCCGCACATTCATGTACTCTTATTTATTATTTAACATAATATACATTATGCGCACTTAAGGATGGTATCAATCAGGACTTCTCTTCGACAAGAATGGCTAGCCGGCACTTTTGGCGAGATAAAAATTAAGCCTGGACCGCAGTCCAACCCGTTTTATCTAATTAAATTGTTACTCATACTTGCAGGTATGGACAATTCATTTCTGGTTGGAATTATCGTAACCGTACTGGCAGGATTTGCGTTAAGCTTCGCTTGTATTCTGATTTGGGGAGCGCAATGGTGGTCGATTGTGGTTGTGGCCTTGCCCGTCACCTTACTGTTTTTGTTTGGCGAATGGCTGTATCGCTGGCTGGAGCAAATTCATGATCAAGACCGCCCACCGAGTAAATAATATTCCGGCGCTGTTGCGATTCTGAAAAAAATGCTTGAGTCTGGACTACAGTGCATGGTCCAGAATACGGCTTTCTCATTAAATTGAATGAGTTAAATGACTAATTTAAAGACAGGTGTAAAGTGAATCGGCGACGTCTGTTGCGCTTTTCAAGTGAGTCATTGCAAGCGATATGGCGTCCCCAAGGGGATTCGAACCCCTGTTGTCGCCGTGAAAGGGCGATGTCCTAGGCCTCTAGACGATGGGGACTGCAAACTGGACCAAATGCGCTATGATGGCAGTACGCCGCACAGCCCATGGGCCGCGAACAGTACGTTAAAACAGGGACTTATGTCAAGCCTGCCAAACTTGTTCTTGCTACTCTTAGTTTTCCCTTGCTTATCGGGATTTCTACACTACTTTAACGACAATTCAGTAAACTTTTGCCACTAGAATTATTCTAATCCGTTTATATGGTCAGCGCTCTGCAATTACCGGCTCCTCTGCAAAGGAATATGGTCTATATACCGCGCATATTATGCTATGTGCTGGTGGTATTAATTGCGATTACTGCGGCCAAACTGGTGTGGAGCCTTATCGGCGGCGACGCGCCCACAGTGGATACGCCTAAAATATCCTCCGTTCCGCCAAAGCTGGTAAAGCCACCTGCGCCCCGCCCCGACTATGGCTCGCAAATTGCTCGATTGCATTTAATGGGAAAAGCGACAGTGGCAAGTTCCGCGGCTATACAAACCCAGAACGCACCCGATACCTCACTCAATCTGACCTTGAGCGGAGTGCTCGCACTGGGGGAAGGCGAAGGCTTTGCAATCATTGCGAATGAGTCTAGAAAACATAAATATTATCAAATAGATGA
>JANQOT010000255.1 GCA_028285655.1 Gammaproteobacteria bacterium | reverse complement strand
AAAAATACCAGAATAGTGAAAATATCCATTAGCGACACGATATTAAATGGCGGCTGTTTTTTTCCACGCTGATGGTTACGCTCCATTCTGCGTAATGTTTTATTTCCATTCATTATTATCTTCCCGCAGTGTAAACAGGTGCATCTCCGACAGAAATATCCGGAAACAGCTCTGCCCGTACGATTTCACCGTCCCGATTCACCTCGGCCAAACGTACGGAATCCATTACCTGTACCAGCACGTCGTACGTGATATCCGGTTCCAGTAAAATGGTGGCCGTATTAATATCCTGATATTTTGTTTTTAGCGCTTGCAGGTAATCGTTCAGGCTTACCACGTCGTAACCGGACTCAATATTACGAATGGTTTTTAATACTCCCCTGTTTCGATCCTGTACGCGTAAAGAACTTTCCCGCACAACGACTTCAAGTTGCAACGCTTTTTTGTTCTGCTTGACAACTTCCGAACGCGAAGGCAGGTCAAGTTCCAGAATACTGATTTTTGAAAATACCGCGGTAATTAACAAAAACGGCACCAGAATCACCATTAGATTCATGAATGCGGTAATACTTAATTCCGCATCTTTGTTCGCGCGTCTTTTAAAGCGTCGAATTCGCATAATTAGCCGGCCGCTTGTTCTGCGTCAGATTTGCCACGCATATGAGTTGTTATTGAATTCAGCACTTTCACCGATGCCATTTCCAGGCTATCGATTATTTCGGTCGTTTTGGTTTGCAACCAAGAGTGAAGTAGTAACAAAGGAATGCCCACCATCAAACCAAATGCGGTTGTATTCATTGCTACCGAGATACTGGAAGACAATAAATCCGCCTTGTCTGCCGGATTCGCTTCGGATATCGCAGTAAACGCGTCGATCAAACCAATAATCGTGCCCAGCAGACCGAGCAAAGTCGCTACATTGGCAAACGTTGCGAGATAATGAGTGCGTTTTTCCAGTTTCGGAACTACCTCCATTAAACCTTCTTCCATTGCCGTTTCGACATCGTCGCGTCGACGCGAAGTCTTTGCACTCATAACGCCGTAGCCCATGATTTTGCTGATCGCACATTTGGATTTTTCGGCAAACTTAAGTGCTTCATTAATGTTTCCGGTAGAAAGCACTTCCTGTATTTTTTTCCACGCCAGCTGATTTTTAGTACGCGTCGCCGAGAGATAAATGTAACGTTCGATGGTAATCGCCAATCCAGCCGCTAAAACGATGACGATCGGAATCATGAACACGCCGCCCGACTGGAAAAAAGAGACAAATGATTCATACATACCCATCTGGTGCTCCTTGTAATGTATATCTTCAGTTATGTTTAGTTTTTACTTTGTAAATAAAAATTTACTTTGCGTTGAAATACTTCCTTGTCTACGGGTTGTATGTACTCGTCAATATGACGTTGCAAAGAAAAATCGCCCTCACCCGGTAATGTTGCTTTCCAGGGCACTATTACCAGACTTTTCGGTAACTCTTTATTTCCGATAATAGAGATACCGTGTAATTCCTGAACACTCTGGTCCGCCAGCGCATACCGTAATGCGAACAACCAGATGATCACTATCGCTAAACCTCGAAACATTCCAACACCAACCATTGCCTTATTCACTTACTTCGCCGCTCAAGGTCGCTAAGCCAGGCGACGACCTGCTTATTGTTATCGTTGCCCAACGTCTGGTACGCCTGATAGTGTTCTTTCGCGCAAACTATTTTTTGCAAATACAGATCGCACAAAATAGCTAAATTGAGATGAGCGCTTGCGTAATCCGGATACTCGGCCAATGCTTTTTGATACATTGACATTGCTTCAGAAAACTCGCCTTGTTCGCGTTTAATAATGCCCGCCTGGTTATACGCGTAGGGGTTTTTCGGATTAATCTTGATTGCCTTTTCGATGACTTCGTCGGCTTTCTCCAATTCTCCCAACGTGCGATAGGCAATGCTCATGTTGACCCAGGGTCCGGACAGGCGTGAATCTTTCTGCGCCACTTTCTTAAATAGCTGAATCGCTTCCGGATAACGTTGTGCCTGCATGTATTCCAATGCGACGGTGTACTCTTTTTGCACAGCAGCATTCACCTTGAACGAGCCGGCCACGGGCACTTCAGTTTTACCTGCTTCTGCTTTATCGGCTTTGGGGGTCGAAACCGGCACGCCGGAACAGGCCATTAACCATAACACCAGCATGGTAATTATCCATGCCCGCGCGCTAGTAAATGACTTCAACAAACGGCTCTGACTGTTCATGTTTTGCATACTTTGCCGGGACCAATTCCGCGAGCTGTTGCAGGCTGTCGCTTACCCATTGATCGTAAATTCCGTCAACCGTGCGGCGAGCATTCAGCTCATATAATTCAATGGCTTTTTCCTCAAATGGAAATGCCTGTTCTTCCAGTAATAGCTCATATTGCGTTAATTCCTCGCTGGATAGGCCGCCGGGCCGATCAGATTGCATTAATGCACGACTAAAGTCGTGGTAGATTAGCCCCGAATAATAGGTGGCTGCCGTGGTGACTTCCTGTACTTTATAAGCGCCCGCCAACTCAAATGCATCGAGTGCTTTTTGCATTAATACCTTCTTCACTTTCAGGCTTTTTTCCAGCGGTAATTTCAGACGAGCGGCCTGATATACGGTGTATCTAGGAATGGCTAATTGCAGCGAAGCTTGCGCGGCTAAATAGCGCATGCGCGGTGTACTTTTCGGCCCGGCCGCAGCTTCGGTTTTTATAATGTCCTGGCGCCACTTTTTGACGTTTTTAGAATCCTGCCTGCTTGCGTATAAATCGACCAGCGACTGGCGTGCCTCCACGGAAGGTTCCAGCGGCGTCGGAAAACGCTTGATGTAGTCTTTATACAGCTCGATTGCACGTGAGGTCTCCTGCTCTTTTTTGTACATATTGGCGGCAATCAGACTGGAATTTCGTCGTGTCTCCAAATCGTTGGATTTATCCAGACTAATACGTTCGTATTCTTGCGCGGCCAATAGATTCTGGCCGTCTTTTTCGTACGCCAATGCAAGTTTACGCGTCACTTCGGATTGTTCTTTATGCTTGGGAAAACGACTACGAAAATCTTCCAGCACTCCGGCCGCACGCGTCCATTGTTCTGAATTCAGTAATAACGCTGCTGCGTCATACTGTGCGGTAGAACGAATTTTCGACGTGGGTACTACTTCGCCAACCCGCAAATAATGACTTACCGCCGCCTCGGTATCGCCGGCCAACTGACTGGCTTCGCCCTGTTTATAAATTGAAGCCGCCATTTTTTCTTCCAGCTTGTTGCGTTCTTCGGCGTCTTTTACCACTAACAAAATCGCTTGTTGATAAGCTTGTTCCGCCTGGGCGAATTCACTTAACTCAAACGAAGAATGGGCCTTAACTGTCCACGCACTTTTACGCAACGCAGGCTTGCCGTCCGGAAATTTTTCAATCATTAAATTCGAAGCGGTGATGGCGCGCGTGTAATCGCGCACTGAAAACAAATCCTCGGCTGCCTTGGTAATCGCCACCGGCGCTTCCGGATGTTGCGGAAATTTATTCGCAAACTTAAAAATACTGTCGATTTCCCTGGATTTGATTTGTGCTTTGATTGCGGAATCGTCTATTCCTTTCATCCAGTCGTTATAGGCAACCAAGGCTGCATAACCGGCTTCGGCATCTTTCGGATGAGGTTTGTATTGGTAAGCCGTGCGTTCGAATTCGGTAACTGCCTTGGCGTATTCTTTTGTTTCAAACCAGATATCGGCGAGTAAAAAGTTCATGTGCGCGGCATGCGGATCTTGCGGAAAAGAATCGATATACGCCTGATACCAACGCGCCGCTTCCAGATAATCCGGTTTCTTTTTACTTTTTTGTGCTACCGCATGGTAGTACTTGGCAAGATCGGTAATATTTGACTTGAGATATTCGACTACATCCGTCGCCTCTTCAATTTTGTTATGCACCCAGTACTCAGAATTCAAATGATAGCTTTCGACAAATTCTTTTTTAGCATTTAAGACTTCGCTGGGAAATTTACCTTTTTTGAAAGCTTCAATCGCTTTAATTTGAAAATAAGGAGCTTGTTGATTAAACGGATTATGTTCCACATACTCGCGATAGGTTCCGGCCGCATCACTGTAGCGCTGTTTGGCCAGATACTGAGATCCCAAACGATCATAAATTAATGCTTCGTAAGGTCGTTTTCCATATGCAATAAAATATTTGGAAACTTCCTTGGCGCCCCCCAGATAAGCATAGCTAAGGCCAAGCGCACGCAACGAGTCGTCTAACAGTTCCTGCTCGGGGCGCGGCAGACTTTTTATTTCCTGCTGCGTTCCTTCCTGCAACATGCTATCCATCAACGCGATAAAAGAATGCAGGCCAATATCGTAGTCCAGTAATTTGAAATGGGACCACCCCTGTTTGTACAACGCATGGCGATAAAAACGTCCTTCTTTACCAGTACGAATAACTTCCGCATAGGCCTGCTCCGCCGCTCGATATTTCTTGTCTACAAATAACACTTCGCCGCGACGAAACTGTGCTTCGGCATAATAACCGGAGGCAGGAAACTTATTCACCAGCCGGTTCAGCGTTTGCAACATTTTTTCCCGCTGCTGATCGCTTTCATAAGCGCGCGACAATTGATACAACACAGAATCATTTAATTCGTAATATGGATTCCCGGCAATCAAATCCTCATACAACTGAATGGTTTCCTTATAGTCGATTTTGATGGTGGTAAACTGCTTCACTACCTGCGGTTCCAGCGAATCTACTGCATTCAGATCTTCGTTTTCTTCCAGGCGCAAATCGCCCAGGCGGCGCATCACTTCCGGCGTGTCGGTTTGCGGTGTTTTATCTTCCAGTAACTCGCGATAACTATATATTGCTTTCTTTCTACTGCTCTCCACGGGAATATCGTTTTCGACGTCTACTTTCTTGCCTTCCAGATCTTCAATAGTGTAGTAGGAACCACCGCCCCAACCGCAGGCATGCAACAGTAAGCCGAGTATGCACAGAATTAAAACTTGCAACCTGCTCATTCCTGCTCCTCCTCATCTTCTGTTACAACTCCCGTCGTGGCGCGATCGTAGGCTTGCGCCAGAGCTAAACGTGCTTGTGCATGGTAACTCTGCATAACCAGTCTTCTGTTTAACAATTCACGCACTGCTAAACGCTCCAGCAACTGAGTCTGCTTTTGGTAAGCGACTTCCAGACGCGGCAGCGCTTTTTCAATTCGTTCACGTAACTCCGCTATACGGTATTCAAAACCCGCAAAACCGATTTTCGCCACATGTTTAACATTGCCGATGGATTCTTTTACGCTTAACAAGCGATTAAGTTCTGTCTCAACCTGAACCAGGCTTTTTCTCGCTTGCCATTTTCGATCCGGGTACTGCTGAAATGCAGCCCAGTAAACGCGACCTTTTAGTATTTTGAGACGTTTGTTCAGTTCTTCTAATTCGTCTTTTTGCAAATCGGTATCTGCAAGTTTGTCTAGCTTATTCTCCAGACGCTCTATACGTTTTAACTGCAGCTTTTCCTCATGGGTTGCAAATGCCAGCACATCATCATTTTGTTCGGCTGCCATGATCTGGTTATTCAATTCTTCGTATTTGCGATTAAATCTTTTAATTAACGATTCTTTAATCGCCACTTCGGCGGTGGGAGCATTTTTTTTGTAACGCGTCTTGCGCGTATCCAGCATGGTGTCGTAAACCGCAATATTATCCAGCCAGTCGCGCAAATTATTTTGCAAAAAAATCAGGTCACGAAAATTTTTAATTGCCTCGTGAAACTGATGGTCTGCCATTAATTCGGCCAGATAACGCATTTCCGGCACATCCGGAATACTTTTTAAAGACCAGAACCAACCCAATAGAGGTTCATCTTGTGTTTTTTTGACTAAAGCGGCTATAAACTTTCCGTCTTGTATTGCGGAAATTGACTCGTCCAGATTGGTCGTTTCTACTTGATATAAATTAACGGCATCTTCATACGACTTGACGGCGCGTCCATTCAACCCTAACTGGCTGTAACCATATGCAATTGCCAATAAGCCTTCCTGCACCGGAGTTGTGGTTAAGCGCCGGTTGCGCAGTTCCAGCCAGGGAGTGAGTGCTTTTTGATAATCGCCTTGTTCGCTGTACGCCCAACCCATGGTCAACAGCGATATATCCGAATACAACCCGCTTAATCGAACATTTTCCAGGTAATTCTGTGCTTTCTCCGGGTCTTTATTCTGAATCATGGTTAGTCCCGCGACCAGATTGGTCTTGTCGCGCAGGGTTAACTGACTTTGATTGCGGACTTTTAACCGACTGACTTTTTTTAACTTGGCGATACCATCATCTACGTCGCCGTTGCGGATATGCGCTATCCCCAGGTTATGTAATGCATATGCACGCGAGTTTTTCGGGGCTTTCCAGTCGTCCAGTATTGCTACCGCTTTTTGCGGCTGACCGGTATCGAGATAAATCTGGCTTTTTAACAGTTTTACTTCAGTGAATATATCTGCGTGCACTGCACCTTTTATGTTTTCAATATATTGGGCTGCTTGTGGCAGATATCCACGCTGATAGGAAATTTTTGCCAAATAATAATAAGCCCGGTTCTTGACCGCATCGTCGGCGGATTCATCCAGCAACCGGGCAAAAATGCGACCGGCTTCTTTGTGCATGCCATAGGAAAGATTTAAACCACCTAGCAATAATTCATCATCCGGCCGGTGATTGGCGACCCGGTTAAGTTGTTGGGCGGCTAGCAAATGCGTTATCGAAGTGAAGTAATCTTCCTGAAAAAAATGGAACAACACTTCGCCATAATGCAGATCTTTTATGATTTTTTTCTCGACCTTTGCCTCTTCTGCAAAGGGCGATGTACTTGCGCACAAGCAAATGACTGCACTTACTAAAGTGCAGCGCAAGACGAATTTGACGATTTGCGAGTACACGTTGCCGACTATATGATTACTGCCATTCCTTAATGACAAAATCAGGCTGTTTTTTTATGGTGCGATCGGTTATTTTCAGCTCGAGATATTTGGCGCCCAATCCTTTTTCCACTTTTACATTAGCGCCGCGGCGATAGTCCCGCCCGCTTGGTCCTTTGCCTACGAATATGGCAACCAGCTCATGCTCACCACTGGCAATATTACCCAGATATAACTGCTGAACACCGCCACGATGCAATGCTTCCACTTCGCGCTTTGTATACAGGTAGTTCGCGACGATTTTATCGTCCAGTTTTACCTGCACGGAATCCAGATCAAAAAATTCACCCACGTCGACCGAAACAAATACTGCAATCTGCGTATTGGATGGAAACAGTAATTCCTCTTCCAATATGTACAAATCGCGATTGATTTCTAGCACTTCTTTTTTTAGTTCCTGTACTCGCCCATCCAGGGATTTAAAATCGTCGTCAAGCCCCGGGTCCGGTTGAGTAGCGGCATATATGCCATTGACTAAAAGCAACGTAATTATAAAAACGATTATTTTTCCAGGCATTATTACCTCCTATACACACTAACCATGCTTTTCCTAATACCTTACGGAAAAGAACAGTTGCAAAACAGTCGCATCGAATGAGTACGAATCATTTGTGATCTGCGAAAAATCTTCGATGCCACTATAGTCATCGTATTCATAGTCAATATACTCGGCAGCAAGATTGACGGTTCCGGTATTAAAAAAAGAATATTCGTCAAATAGCTTGTAGCTGACTTTTGCTCCAATCGAGTAGCTGTCAAAAGTACTTAATTCTTTATCACGCGCCATAAAATTCTGCGCTGTTGCAAAATTATTGCTATAAAAGTCCGCCGCATCCTGCGTGTAGTAACGCAAGTACAAATCAGCCAGCCACCGGGTACCGAAGTATTGTGAATAGTTGAAATCAACCGTGTGCGCGGTTATATCCCAAGTGTCGCGAAAATACCGATAACCAAGCGATGTTGCAGCTCTGATATTCCAGTACTTGGTTGCTCGGATCCCAGTCGCCTGACCCGTCCTCGTACCAGGGTAGACCTCCGAGCCCAATCCCTGCGGAACATTGGCAATAATGACGAATCGATAAGGGTTGTTCAGAAATCCGTCTTCCACAGTAGCTTCGTAAGCCAGACTGGCTTTGAAGGTTTTTGTAATAACTTGCGATAATGACACTCGATACCGGTAACGACGTAATTTTTCCTCGAAATCGGGAGCATCAACGCGCTCAATGGTATCCCAACTGGATGAAAACCCTAATCCAATCGTCGTAAGATCGCCAAACATGTCGTGGGAAATATTGAATCCCACTGTGTTTGCCTCATAGTCGGGTTCATCGCTAT
Source organism: Gammaproteobacteria bacterium (assembly GCA_028285655.1). Classification (GTDB taxonomy): domain Bacteria; phylum Pseudomonadota; class Gammaproteobacteria; order UBA4575; family UBA4575; genus JANQOT01. The sequence goes on along the minus strand of JANQOT010000255.1, from coordinate 1,860 downwards.
AGGTATACGACAGACTCATTAAGGTGTTGTCGTGTAAATAAGTTCCGCCGATGGAATACTCATCGCGGTCTTCGGTATAGCGACTTGCTCCAGCCAATACGTCCGGTGAAGCGCCGGTAATACTATCTTGATGATATTTTCCGTAGACCGAAAACTTTTCAGCAAAGTTTTTGCGCACCAGCACTGTCGGACCTTCCACTTCTACACCGCCACCATCGTAATAGTGATACAGGATATCGGCACGGTCCTCTGGTAATGCCGCTGCGTGCACTGATACCAATAAATGCAAAAGTCCTGTAGCCAGGACTAAAAAAATATTTGTTGCAATCATTTTTTGTTTAATTACAACCACAACCGCTTCCTTGTGCAGAACCGGCTCCGCGGGAACCTTCTCTGGTTTCGTACATGTGTTGTCGATAGTCACTGAAAACTGTATCGCGATACACATCCATTATCGGATCTGCAAGATGTTCGCGCTCGTATGGCGCCACCCAGGGCTCGATCGGCTTGACGCTGCAAGCCGCTTGCGTAATTACCAGTACTGCGATGATGTATCGAACAATGTTCATTTTCATTCAAATTTCAGTTTCTTGATCTGTTGCTGGTAAAGCCCGATATAATTTTCTTTGTAACCTCGATGCACGTATCGAACGGTACCGTCGCGGTCAATCAATATAGTCATCGGCATCGCATCGATTGAGTAGTTCTTACTTACCTGTTTGGTTTCATCAAATAGAATCGGAAAATTTACACTTAGTTTTTTTGCCAGGCGTAATGCTTTTGCACGATCTTCGTCTATATTGATTCCGAGTAATTCAAAGTCATACTCGTCGTGCAATGATTTCAGTTCCGTCAGCTTGGGGATTTCCTGCCGACACGGACCACACCAGGTCGCCCAAAAATTCAGCATTACTACTTTTCCTCGCAGCTCGCTCAATTTCTTGTTATCTCCGGCATTGCTTCGCAATGTAAAATCCGGCGCTGTTTTCCCCAATAAGGAACTAGCAGCGTACAAAGTGCTGGCAATTACTAACAGCGCAATCAGCGATGCTATTGTTAACGAAAATCGCATTAATCGAGTTTTTTCCATATGGTTATCCTATGCAGATTTTCCTAAAAGAAGATTCCAATATTGAAGGTCGCTTCGAGGTTATGAGTAAATTCATTTTCACCAAGCAAATCGGTTTCATATATGTAATCGCGCACGTCAATACGTGTTGACAGCCAATCGGTCGGCAATATTTTCAATCCAAACCCGATATGGTAGGCAAATTCATCTTCACCAATAAATTCCACGTTTCCAACGCCGGCAATCAGGTAAAAAGAACTGCTTAATGCAATGTCGCGGCCGAGAAATACCTCGCCCGGAAAGATGTTATAGCCTACAGATAATGCATAATATTCAACGTCTTCATTCTCTTGCTGAAACAAGGGAAGACCAAGCCGTCGAAATGATTCGTCTGATATTTCGGATTCGGCATAGGTAGCTTCGACAAAGAAGTCTTCGGTCACGTGATAGGCGAATCTGGCTCCGTACACTGGTTCCGAACCGAAATCTTCTATATCCAGAATTCCATAAAACGCTGTTATTTCGAAATCTTCGGTATCGATTTTAGGAACAATAATGTCGCGACGGTGAACATCTGGCTTGATGACCTGTTCCTGCTCCGCCTGATCCTGTTCTTCGTCCGCATATGCACAACTCATGCTCATGCAAATTAAAGATGTCGACAAAATCAATATCCATTTAATATTCATATCCCTTCCCTTCTTTAAAAGAAAAATGCTACGCCGCCGGTAATTTCATCAAACTTGTCGTTTTCGTCATCGTTGGATAACACTACGTAATAGCGATAATCC
>JANQOT010000271.1 GCA_028285655.1 Gammaproteobacteria bacterium | reverse complement strand
GCCCGTCGCGGTCGCACAGCCGCAGGCGGGTAAAGGCGTTGAGGATAATGCGCCAGCGGTCGCGGTCGTTCAGGGAAGCATCCCATTGAGTCGGTGTATTGCCGTAGGCCTGGTCAAGAAAGTCAGCGTAGTCTTTTGAACGCAGTTGTTGTTCGACTTCGGCTGCGCATTGTTGTGCAAGTGGTAAATCCCATTGCGGCAGCAGGCCGGCGTGGAGCATGGTCCAGCCCAGTTCGGCGTCGTGGTGCAGCAGCGGAACGGTGCGCATCCAGTCGATGATTTGTTCTGCGTCCGCGTGATCGAGAATCTGGTTCAGCGAGCTGGTGGGTTTGCAGGTTTGCGCGCCGGTATAGCAGGCGATTAAATGAATGTCGTGGTTGCCCAGCACACAGTGCGCGCGGTCGCCCAGCGATTGCACGAACTGCACGGTTTGCAGCGACTGCGGGCCGCGGTTGACCAGGTCGCCGACCAGCCACAGTTGATCCTGGTTGGGGTTAAACCGGATTTTTTTCAGCAGTTGCTCGAGCTCGGTGAAGCAGCCCTGGACGTCGCCGATCGCGTAAACAGCCATAGTAAATTTCTGTGGAAAGCACAGAAAGTATAATCGTTAATGCAGGACCCGTGGAGCGGATAAGGTAAAGGCCTCGATTTCGGCGTCGAACTCGGTGCCGTCGTCGGCCACCATCTGGTAGCTGCCGTGCATGGTACCGACCGGGGTTTCCAGCATGGTGCCGCTGGTGTATTGAAAACCTTCGCCGGGTTTGAGGTGCGGTTGTTCGCCGACCACGCCGTCGCCGCGCACTTCCTGGGTTTTGCCGTTGGAGTCGGTAATAATCCAGTGGCGGGTCATCAGTTTGGCAGGAACATCGCCGTCGTTCTGGATGGTCACCGTATAGGCAAACACATACCGGCCCTCGTGGGTGTCGGATTGGGATTCCAGGTAGGCGGTATCGACGCTGACTTTGATGTTATAGGTTGAGGGGCTATCCATTGTCGTCACTATAATATGTATCGTGCTTGATATCTTTGATCCTGGTTGCAGAAACTAGTTCTGTATTCACTTGCCGATGGCGCGGGCAATGGTTCGAAAGGCATCAATATCCAGTTGTTGCGGCCGCATGGCCGGGTCGATGCCCAGATTCGCCAGCGCGGCGCTGTCCAGCATGCTTTTCAGGTTGTTCGCCAGTGTTTTACGCGGGTGCGCAAACGCGGTTTTTACCACCCGAGCAAAATCTGCTTCCAGTGTAGGCGTTAGACGTGCGGCCTGCAATGGCTTTAGCCTTACGAATCCTGAGGTCACTTTGGGCGCCGGTGAAAATTTATCGGCGGAAATTTCGAATAATTTTTGGGTTTCGCACTTGCTTTGCAGCATCACCGAAAGACGTCCCCAGGCGCGGTCGCCGACGCTTGCACACATACGGTCGACCACTTCTTTTTGCAGCATAAAGTGCATGTCCTGTATGTACTCAAGGTGATCCAGCAGGTGAAAAAGTAACGGGGTGGAAATGTTGTAGGGCAGGTTGCCGACCACGCGTCGGTGAATGCCATCGGCCGAAAAATCAAACTGCAGTACATCGCATTGGTGAACCAGCAACTGGTGTTCGCCGGCATCAAGTTTTTGCAGGTGCTGAATTAAATCACGGTCGATTTCGACCACTTCCAGACGTCGTACTTTATGTAACAAGGGTTGCGTAAGTGCGCCGCGTCCGGGGCCGATTTCCAGCAAGGCATCGCCGGCTTTGGGGTCGATGGCTTTGACCAGGTCGTGAATTGTGTTCGCGTCGACCAGGAAGTTTTGTCCGAACCGTTTACGTGGACGTTGCATGGGTGAATAAGCGTGATTAAAAAAGAAGTTCGCTCATTCTAGTGACAACAAAGACTGCTTGTCCATGCAGGATTGCATGGTTGAATGATTCAGTCGGAAATTATTTTTCCGATCTGATTCAGTGTAGCTGTCGAATATACAGCTGCGTTTTATGCACCAGCTCTGACTTAGAATATAACTCGCACAAACTGCTATTTGATTCGCGCACGTATTCCACCAGGCGGTCTATGCCGGTAAACACCAGATGTTGTTTCAGCTCAGCCAGGGTAGGGCTGTTGCCGTGTGTTTTTTTGAAGTGTTCGATGAATAAGGGCTCGATAATAAATGACAGATCGGCAGTGTCGCCAGGCTGGTTGAAATAAATTTCGGGAGTAGACACTGAGTTCTTCCATGGGCTGTCACTGAAGGTTTTATCCTACAATTACCAACGCCGCTTGGCAGTACCATACGTGTGGCAGTTTATGTCCGTACGTCAGTGGGTTACGGCTTTACTCCGTAATTTCTTCTGCGACTTCTTCGGCGGGAGCGATTAATTCCGGCAGCATTTTGGGTGGAATGGCATAGGTGCCGATCAGCGAATACTGTCCGCGGACTTGCGGCGCGTCGGCAGTGGTTTCCTCGCTTGCTTCTGTTTCCGATTCTTCTTCGCTGGTTGGCTCGCTTTCGCTTTCAGCGGCAACTTCATTGTGCGCAACTTCGGTCAGCGCAAGCGTAATGACCAGGTTCGGGTGATACAGCAGCAGCAATTCATGCGGCGCCAGCGATTGCGAGGTGGTGGAGTCGGTAATCAGTGCGAGATCGATATCCAGGCCTCTGGAAATCTGCACGGAAACATCGCGCAGTGCACTTAGCGGAGTGGCGTTTTTGTTTAATTCGATATCGCCCAGATAAACGACACCGACCGCTTCGGTGTCTTTTAAATTTTCAATCGAACGCAATTCGGGTTTTAACGGCCGAATGGTAAAGGTCGCCGGGTTTTGATTAGTAAAAGTAAATTCATTGCCGGACGTGATTTCCACCGGCGGGTACGACGAACCTTCATCTGCATAACTTTGCAGACTGCATAAAGCAGTTACTAAAAAAAAGACTGTGTGCTTATAAAACTTTTTCTGCGCCATAGTAAATTGATTCAATGTTAAGGATAACGGCTCCGACACCGGCAAACTTCGGGTCCAGCCAGGCTTTCATATCGTCGTAAACAGGTCCGTCTTCATAATATTCCAGTGAACCCTTAATCTGGTAGGCTTCTCTTTCCGGCGCAATCATTAATAGTGCGCCGCGACTGCCGGATTGAATATTTTGCAGGGTTTTGTGGAAAAAGTTATTGGCAATTAAAACACGATTGTCATCCAGCAATTTAACGCACAATACCCACACCGAATTTGGTTCGGCTTGAGGATCGACGGTGGTGAAAATCATGCGCGGTTCGCGTTTTTCCCACGCATCCATAAATGCTTGCGGTAATGTCGTCATAGTTCGGCCTTAATTTTCGATGGTTTGCGAAACAGAAAAAGCACCGCGGATATCGCCAATTGCGAAACCAGTGGCAAGATCATCGGGGTACTCGCTGTTTAATATGCTTTTAACATCGGCTGTGAGATTTTGTTCGGCGCCATGACAATTCAAGCAGACATCCTGGGTTCCGATCGCGCGCATAAAGCGACGTTGTTTTCTGCCATTGGTTTCGGTGACGTCTGCAAAGGTCAGTTGTTCGATCGGAGTGCCTTGTGCAAGTTGCTGTTCGAATTTATTCAGCACGTTGATTTCCCAGGCATCGGGTGCGTTGTTCAGGTTGCGCAACTTCAAGCTGGTGCGTCGAATCGTCAGCGGAGAATCGGCATGCGTTTGTGCCGTTATGATCGGCGCCTGGATTTTGCAGGTTTGTATCGCCGCCGGAACGCCGTGTTGACTGATGGCCGTGCCAAGTTCTTTTTTTAGACCACCGCCGAGCTGTTTAATCAATTCGGCGCTTTGTGCCACAAACTGTTCCTGCTGCGGATCGTGCCGCGGAACGTAAAAATAAAATACCGCGGCGATAATGAGTGCGCTGGCAACCAGAAGAATAAATTTCATGTAATTAACCGAATGTACAGTGAGCCGTTATTATTTGGCCTCATTATGACGTGCAACTTGCTCGCGTGCTAGTTGAATTGCGGCCAGCAAGCTGCCGGCATCGCAGTTCCCGCTGCCGGCCAGGTCCACAGCGGTGCCATGATCCACCGAAGTGCGGATAAGGGGCAGCCCCAGAGTGGTATTTACGGCACGGCCGAAGCCGGCGTGCTTGAGTACCGGCAAGCCCTGGTCGTGGTACATGGCAAATACCGCGTCGACGCCCCGCAAATGTTCGCGGGTAAATAATGTGTCGGCCGGGTGCGGGCCGGAAATATGCATATTCTGTTGCTGCAATTGCGTGATGGCGGGCGCAATCACTTCGATTTCTTCGCGCCCCAGGTGACCCTGTTCGCCGGCATGCGGATTCAGGCCGCATACTGCAATATGCGGTTTTTCGATGCCGAACTTGCGGATTAAATCCGCATGCAGAATCGAAATTCTGGAGATCAGCAGTGGTTGCGTAATTGCTTGCGCGACCTGCGCCAGCGGCAAATGGGTGGTGGCCAGTGCAACACGCAGGTCTCCGGCCACCAGCAGCATCACCACTTCCGCTCCGGTATGCTGCGCCAGATATTCAGTATGCCCGGTAAAGGCAATGCCGGCATCATTGATGACCCCTTTGTGCAATGGTGCGGTGACCATGGCGGCGTACTTGCCGTCAAGTGTTCCCTGCAAGGCATGGTCGAGACAGGCAAGGACGTACGCGGCGTTGGCGGGATTTAATTGTCCGCACTGAACCGGTTCACAGGCGGGCACATGTGCAACATGCAACTGTTGCGGATCGGTAGGTGGGTGTTCTGTTATGGTTACGTTCAGACGAAGTTGTTCAGCGCGTTGAGTAATTGCATGCTGGTCGCCGATTACAACGCAATCCTGCAAATGCGGTAATGATTTAAGAATGATGTCAAACCCGATACCTGCAGGTTCTCCGGCGCTTATCGCCAGTAAGGGAAGCGTAGCCACAGCGACACTTTATTGCACGGGTTCTTCAACAGGCGTCAGCAGTCTGTTTTCTACGTAGCTTTCGTCGCGTAACTGGCGCAGCCAGATTTCGGTTTCTTCTTCCATTTTACGCTGGCGTAAAAA
>JANQOT010000267.1 GCA_028285655.1 Gammaproteobacteria bacterium | reverse complement strand
ACAGGAAAATCCAATGAAAGAAATCAAAACATCGGGTGAGTACAAGATTTATGAAAAAAGATCTGGTCGTCACGCCGTAAAAGACAAAAACAAGCAATACGTAAACGGCGACGAAAAAGCCAAAATCCTTGCCGACGCAGGTCTAATTACAATACCGGAACCGAAGGCGCAGCCAGTCGAGGAAGAAGCCCCTGCTGAAGAGGCGCCGGCGGAAGAAGCCGCCGCCGAGGAAGCGCCAGCCGAAGAAGCACCGGCCGAAGAAGCACCGGCCGAAGAAGCCGCCGATTCCAAGTAATCTGCACATATCAACCAGGAGAGTTTAAATGGCTAAAGCAACTGCAAGACATATATTGGTAGAAACCGAACAGCAGTGTAATGATCTCAAAGATCAAATCCAGAACGGCTCAGATTTTGCAGAGCTGGCGCGGGAACATTCCAAATGTCCTTCCGGCGCGCAAGGCGGTGATTTGGGCGAGTTCGGCCCGGGCATGATGGTGAAAGAATTCGACGAAGTCGTGTTTAGTGCACCCACCAACGAAGTGCAGGGTCCGGTGAAGACGCAGTTCGGGTATCATCTTTTAGAGGTAACCAGTCGTACTGACTAAGCTAGTTTTCCCTGCAGAAAATTCTGCGCCGCGACCGAATCCGGAGCGCTGAAAAATTCGGTCGCATCGCGCTGTTCCAGCACTTCACCTTTATCCATAAAAATAATTTCATCCGCCAGGCGTTTAGCCTGGGCCAGATCGTGTGTGGTCATCAAAACTTTGGTGTGGCTCTGTTTAAACTGGTACAGAATATTTTCAAACACTTGTGAGGCGGGCGGGTCCAGTGCCACCGTCGGTTCGTCCAGCAATAGTACATCGGGTTGCAACACCCAGGCACGCGCCAGCGACAAGCGTTGCTGTTGTCCGCCGGAAAGTGAATTTGCATTGTGTTCCGCCAGGTCAGTCAGGCCGCAAATATCCAAAGCCTGCTGCAACAAGTCTTTGCGTTGCGCAACCGGCATGCCGGCAACGTGTAAAACAAATTCCAGGTTGTATTGCACCGAGCGCTGAAAAAAAGTCGGCTTTTGCAGTAACAAGGTTCGCCAATACTGATTGCTGGCGGGAATGCTGCCGTTCCACTCTATCTTGCCGCTGGTGGGGTTGATCACGCCATGCAGTAATTTTAGCAACAGACTTTTACCGGCGCCGTTGTGTCCCAGAATAATGGAGTTTCCGTTGGAATCGACGTGCAGATTGATTTGTTTAATTAATGTGCTGCGATGGTGCCGGTATTCCAGATTCTTGATTGTCAGAGGTAAATGTCGATTCGTGTTCGGCATTTTTCAAGCCAGTCTTAATTTTCGATCCGATTGATGATGCCGAATCAACATCATCAGGCAGGTAACGCTAAACGAAATCGTCAGCAATATTATTCCCAGCGCCATCGCCAGTTCCAGGTTGCCCTTGCTGGTTTCCAGCGCGATCGTGGTGGTCATGACGCGTGTAACGTGATTAATATTGCCGCCGACAATAATCACTGCGCCAACTTCGGCCGACGCGCGGCCAAAGCCCGCGAGCAATGCCGTAAACAAACTGGTGCGTGCATCCCACAACAACGGTAGCAATGTTTTGTGCGTAGCCGCACCCAAGGCTTTAAATTGTTCAGCGTGATGATGATACAAATCTTCAATGGTCTGTTGCGTTAATGAGGCAATAATCGGTGTGATTAAAATAGTTTGCGCGATAATCATCGCTTTGGAAGTGAATAATAAATTCAAATCGCCCAAGGGACCCGAGCGCGAAAACATCAGGTATAACATCAGGCCTACCACCACCGGCGGCAGCCCCATTAATGCATTCAGCACTCCGATAATAAATCCTCGACCGCGAAAATTGTACGTGCCGAGTACTGCGCCGACCGGAATGGCGATTATGGTTGAAATTAAAACGGCTGTAAGACTGACTTGCAGTGACAGTAAAACAATTTCAACCAGGTCGGAATCCAGTTCTGCTATTAGCTGAAACGCAGTTAAAAATATGCTGGAAGAATCTTGCATGAGCGTTGCTTATTATTGTTATTCAAACGCATTTAAACAGCAGTGCTAATTATAAACCGCTTTCTTAACCGGCATCTCCACGATCACTTTGGACTGATCTGCAAAATTTAATTCCACAGATGCAATGTCGCCTTCGCGCAACGGCTTTTTCGGTACGATCAGCATTAAATGATAATCTCCCGGTTTCAGTTCCAGCGTCTGTTGTTGCGGAATATCGAGTTTTTTGTGACGGATCATTCTGTACATTCCGTCTCTTTCGACGCTGCGATGAAACTCGATCACTTTAAATGCATCACTGCTGGCCGCAACCAGTGAATTGTCCTGGTCGGTGTTATTTACGATACGCATATATCCCGCCATAGCGTTGGCATTGGGCGGTGCCTCGCGTATCCACGCGTCCTCCACGGCGATGCCGGCCGGATCCTCGTGCATGCAGGCGGTAAGCGAAACCAGAATGCATGGCGACAACAAAATGAAAAGTAATAAACGCATAAGTTTTGTGGAAAGGTAATTAAAGACTATTGTATCATCGCTGCGAATCAAACGAGCACCTATTCCATTGAGCAAGTCACCCGCAGAACGAAGTTACAGTAAAGAACATGTTTGGTTGTCGATGCAAGTACATGATGAGTACCTGCTGGGCATTTCCGAATATGCGCAACAACAACTGGGGGATATTGTATTTGTGGAGCTGCCCGAACCGGGAAAACTTACCCGTGCCGGCGAAGCATGCGCGGTGGTGGAATCGGTGAAGTCGGCATCGGATATAATTTGTCCACTGGCGGGAGAGGTGATGGCGGTTAACGAACAATTAACCGACGAACCCGAACTGATCAATGAGTCGCCGCTGGAACGTGGATGGATTTTACGCATAAAAGCGAATTCCACAGCTGATATGCAAACTCAGTTGACTGCACAGGAATATGATGAATTTCTGGCAAGTTCTTGATAGTTAAAGTAACCGATAATATGCAGGGTTAATTGCGAATTTAATATTGACTCATGCTAGCATTGGTAGAATCATAATCCTTATCAATCATAATAAAGTCTGTTAAACGCGGAGGAACAATGGCGACGATCACGCTGCAGGGAAACGAAATTCATACCAATGGCGATTTACCTTCAATAGGAGATAAAGCGCCGGATTTTCAACTTGTTAATAAAGATCTGGCTGACGTTAATCTGGGCGAGTTTGCGGGCAAGAAAAAACTGATCAGTATTGTTCCCAGCCTGGATACGCCGGTATGTGCTACCTCGACGAAAAAATTCAGCGACTTTGTTGCCGATCGCGAAGACGTGGTTATTATCATTGTGTCGTCCGACTTGCCTTTTGCCATGTCGCGCTTTTGCACCAGCGAAAGTCTCAATAATGTCGTGACCTTGTCGATGATGCGCAACCGTGATTTTGCCAAGGATTACGGCGTGTTGATTCAGGACGGACCGCTGGCGGGCATTACCGCGCGTGCCGTGGTTGTGCTCGATAACGAAAACGATGTGATCTACAGCCAGCTGGTTGGTGAAATAGCCGACGAGCCAAATTACGACGAGGCACTTGCAACTCTAAGCTAGGCAGTTTTTTAGTTCGTTCAGATCGGCAATCGGCGGCTGGCAACTGGTTCCCGTGCACACATACGCAACCGTTTTTTGTTCGCTGCCGAATTTACTACTGATCGCGTCGGGCAGTTCTTTTGTATCGTTGGCAATGGCGTACACGCAAGCAGTGGGGGAGTAGGCTTGCTGGCATTGTTGCTGCCATTGTGTGATTTCGTCCGCGTTGCCGCGCAAAATAATCGTTTGCGGCGGTTCATTGATCTCTTCCAGTGCATGCAGCAAAGTTGCATGCGCCATCGGTGAATTTACAATTTGCTGACTGGCGTAGTCGACGGTTTTTTCCGCGGCTTCGATTAAGTTTACATCCGCCAGTAAATATCCCAGACGTAACAAACCATGCGCGGCAATACCGTTGCCGGCGGGAGTGGCTTCGTCGGCGCTGACTTTGGGGCGTTGAATCAGCGTTTCGTGATCGTCGGCGGTAAAATAAAAACCGCCGTGTTGCGCATCCTGAAACTGTTGCAGTAACACCTGTGCAAGTTCCAGCGCGAAATTTAAGTATGCGCTGTTC
>JANQOT010000229.1 GCA_028285655.1 Gammaproteobacteria bacterium | reverse complement strand
AATGTTTATTTTTATCCGAATAAAAAAGGTTTCGGTTTATTATCCGGCGGCGGCGAGCGTACTAAAGCATACATTTTTTTTACAGAAAATGGTTACGCTGTAGTTGACTGGAGCAGGAAGAAAAAAACTTACGAAGTGATGCATCAGGAATCCTATTCTGAGGTTGCCTCTGCAGAAGTTACCGGAAACTCGCCTTTTTTAAGGTTGGTTACCGAAAGCAAAGCTTCCGGAAAATTCAATAGCTTTGAAATAATAGACGGAAGAAACGCAATTACCCCAAGTGTTATTAAGACCAAAGAGGCGCATAAATTAATAACAGCCGGAATCAAAGGTTACGATGTAAAAGAAGCTGCATCGGCAAGCGATCTATCGACGGCGGAAATCGCCGACCAACAACGCCGTATGCAGGAATTAGAGGAAAGAATAGCCCGGCTGGAGAAAGAACAGGGCAGTGCGGTCACTGCCACCGGTAATTCGGAATGTGACTGTAAATGTCCGCAAAACTAAACTCTTAATTTTTAACTTCGCACCTTTAAAAGAACCGAATCCATTTTTTCACTGCGCAGGCGCGTCTGCGTAGTTAATAAACGATTTTTGTCTTTACTGGGGCCGACACGTACTCGATGCCATGTTGCAGAATTTACCGTTACGACCTCAATGTTCGTTTCCACGCCCATAAGCGCCAGTCGCGCTTTTAACGTGTCGGCTTCTTTCTCGCTCTTGAAAGAGCCAACTTGCAAAACATATATTCCGGAATCGTTGTCGATATTTGTGCTGGTCTGGCCAGAATTATTATCGTCCACGACCACTTCCAGTTCGGGTAACAACGTATAGAAATCAAATTTTCGTTTGGTACTTTGTTCAATACTCGTATCGGGTTTGTCGGGTGAATGCGGAACAGATTCTTGTTTGCGTTCGTTTAATTTCGGTAAAAAAGTTACACTAAGACCGATAATTAATCCTGTAAGTAACCAAATCCAGCCAGGTAGCGGCTGGCTGGGAGCTGTGCGTTTCTTTTTACTGCGAGCGGGACGATTAGCCATAAATTAACTCACTACATTTTTTCCGGAGCGGTAACACCCAGAATAGCGAGACCGTTGGCAAAAACCTGGCGAATACAGCTAATGAGTAATAATCGTGCATTTCGCAATTCTGTCGACTCCACTAAAATTTGGGTGGCGTTATAGTATGCGTGAAATTTCTGCGCGAGTTCACGCAAATATTGTACTAGCAAATGCGGCGATTGTTTATTGCAGGCATTAATTATAATTTCAGGATAGTCGCCGATTTTCTGCAGCAGGCTGTCTTCGCTTTCCTGGGTAAGTTGTTCGGCGTACCTGACTTGTTTGCATTGCTCGGGGTCTTCGACCTGTCGCAGCACGCTGCAAATACGTGCATGCGCGTACTGAACATAATAGACAGGATTTTCATTGCTGGTCGAGGTTGCCAGCTCAAGATCGAAATCCAGGTGTTGCTCTGATTTACGCATTACATAAAAAAAGCGGGCGGCATCGGTACCCACTTCCTTGCGCAACGCGCGCAAAGTGACAAATTCGCCTGAACGCGTAGACATTTGCAGTTTTTGTTTACCGCGAAACAGATTGGCAAACTGAACCAGCAGAATATTTAATCGATCCGTGTCGTAGCCTAGTGCCGATAATGCAGCGCGAACACGTGCAATATAACCATGGTGGTCGGCGCCCCAGATGTTGACAATCTTACTGTAGCTTTGGGAAAACTTATCGGCATGGTATGCAATGTCGGAAGCAAAATAAGTCGGTTGACCGTTTTCACGCACAACCACGCGATCTTTCTCGTCACCGAGTTTCGAAGAAGCAAACCATAGAGCGCCATTTTTTTCGTAGATGTGTCCGCTGCTTTTTAATTGATCGATAACAGTATCTGTTTTCTTTTTCTCATATAAGCTGCGTTCTGAATACCATTGTTCGTAGTCCACTCCAAATCGATGCAGATCATCTTTAATGTCGTTTAAAATGGTATCAATCGCCAGATTAAAGAATAATTCATATCCGGACGAGCTTAAACTTTGCTTCGCTATCTTTATCACTGCGTCAATATAAAGTTCTTTGTCGCCGCCCTCGGGTTCATCTGCTGGCAGGTTTGCGCGAAAAGAATTCGGATCTATAAGATATTTCTTATCGAAATTTCGTTGTGCAGAGGCAGCAATATCCCAAATATAATCGCCTTGATAACCGTTACTGGGAAACGGGAAGTCGGCTCCGCACAACTCCTGGTAACGTAACCAGACCGACGTAGCCAGTATATCCATCTGCCGGCCTGCGTCATTTACATAATATTCACGGTGTACTGAGTGTCCATTGGCGAGGTAGAGATTTGCCAGCGTCGCACCGTATGCGGCCCCTCTGCCGTGACCGACATGCAGCGGGCCGGTCGGGTTAGCCGAAACATATTCAATATGAATTGGATCGTTCTTGCCATTCGTATTGTTTCCGTAGCACGCCCCTTCGGACAGAATTTTTTCGACGACGCCGGTTTGATTTTTTTGCGCAATAAAAAAGTTGAGGAAACCGGGTCCGGCGACTTCTACTTTTTCAAAGGCAGCATTGTCGTTTAGCAAATTGCATAAGGTCTGCGCCAACTCGCGTGGCGGTTGTTGCGCCTGTTTGGCAAATACCATCGCGATGTTGGACGAATAATCACCATGGTTTGCGTCTTTGGTGCGTGTTACCTGAACCGCAGCCGAGGGTTGGGTGGGAACCGTCCCGTCAGCTATAAGAGTATCAATAACCTCGGTGATGGCTTGAGCGATTTGTTCCTTCAATTCTATGAATCCAAAGTAATATCGCGGCGCATTGTACCGCAATTAATGTGGCAAGAATGACTCAAATATTATCGATCGGGTCGACGTCTACCGCCCAACGCACTTTGCGTGTGGCGGGCAGTTCGGACAGTTTATTCAACCATGGAGCTAGGTGACCGCCAAAAGCATTTCTATATTTAGCGGTTAACAGCAAATAAGCCCGGATCTGGCCGGCTTTCTTTTCCATATTTGGACTGATTGGACCCAATATCTGTATTTTGTCAGGCAGATAATGTTGCGCAAGCTGTTTGGCACGGTTTAAAAAATTGTTAACATCACGTGAATTTTGGCTATTGGCGCGTAACGCTATTTGATAAGTGTATGGCGGCAAATCCCATTGAGAGCGTAATTGCAAAGCATTTGCCGCAAATTCAGGGTAGCCCGAATTTAATAATGTATTAAGCAACGGATGATCGGGTGCATGTGTTTGCACAATCACTTCTCCCTGGGTATCACGGCGACCCGAGCGACCGGCAACCTGGATCAATAACTGCGCGGTACGTTCCAGCGCCCGGTAATCCGAACTGAAGATGCCGTAGTCAACGTCGAGCACGCCTACCAGAGACACATTCGGAAAGTCGTGGCCTTTCGATAACATTTGAGTGCCTATGATTATTTGATGTTTACCGTCACGTATTTCAGCGAGAATTCTTTCCAGATTTCCTTTCCGTCGTGTGATGTCACGATCCAGTCTCACCAGAGAGCAGGCTGGAAACTGCTGATGTAACACTTCTTCGATACGTTGCGTGCCGTGCCCGACCAGGATTATATTTTCCGAACCGCACTGCCGGCACTGCGTGGGTTTGGGCGCGGTGCTTTCACAATGATGACAAACCATTTTACCGCTGTCGGTGTGATAGGTCAGATTGGCATCGCAACGTTTGCATTGAGCTACCCAGCCGCAGTCGTGACAAATAATAGCCGGTGCATACCCGCGTCTGTTTAAGAATAAAATTACCTGGTGTCCCAGTTGCAAGTGTTTATTCATTGCGTGCTC
>JANQOT010000223.1 GCA_028285655.1 Gammaproteobacteria bacterium | reverse complement strand
TTTTACGCCGGCGGCGCCGGACAGGGCCAGACCAGCGAGCAAAAACTTGCGTTTCAACTAATCAAGGGCGTGGAAGGGCTGGAGGCGGCATTGCTGAATGCGAGTCAGTTAAACAAGCCCGTAATGGTCGATATGTACGCGGACTGGTGCATTTCCTGCAAAGAGCTGGAAGCCTACACGTTTACCGACGCCGGTGTGCAGACCGCCTTGAATGACTTTATTCTGTTAAAGGCAGACGTCACTGCGAACGATGAACAGGATCAGCAGTTGCTGCGGCAACTGGGCATATTTGGTCCGCCCGCGTTATTGTTTTTCGATACCAGCGGCAATGAACAGCGCAATTTCCGCATCGTGGGCTTTATCGAAGCCGCCAGCTTCGAACGCCATATTGAACAATTCAGCGAAAGCAGTCTAATTGCTGCCAACCGCGGTTAGAAAATCCACTGGCAATTTATATCTCCGTAAAATTGTTGGCAACTAGTCGATAAGTTGTCGATAAATTCGCCTATCTTGCAAATTATTAGACAGTTGTGCCCAATTACGGCACAATAGTTTTTCTATCCATAAATATGCCTGCAATCAAACCCTGAGTTTGATTCCCGGCATTTGAGCACATGAGCAAGATTCTGCTGTTGAATGGTCCAAATCTGAATCTTCTGGGTTCACGCGAACCCGAGGTTTACGGCTACGAAACACTGGACCAGATTGTTCAAATGGCTACCGAATATGCCGCCTCACTCGGCCACCAACTCGACCATCGCCAATCCAACGCGGAACACACCCTGATTGAGCAGATTCATGCTGCCAAACAAAATCAAACCGATTTCATTCTGATCAATCCCGGCGCATTTACCCATACCAGTATTGCGCTGCGGGACGCACTGCTGGCGGTTGAAATTCCGTTTATAGAAATTCATTTATCAAACGTGTTTGCACGCGAAGAGTTTCGCCAGGTTTCATACTTAACAGATATCGCAGTAGGCATTATTTCCGGCATGGGAATGCATGGGTACCAGCTTGCGATCAGCGCGGCAAACAATCACTTAAAAAAGTAAACGTCATGGATATACGCAAAGTAAAAAAATTAATCGAGCTGCTGGAAGAATCCGGTATCGCGGAAATCGAAATAAAAGAAGGCGAGGAGTCGGTGCGCATCAGTCGCGCCAGTTCTAATACCGCGGCGGCAATGCCGGTTCATTACGCCGCACCGCCACCGATGCCGGCCGCACCCGAAGCATCCGCTGCTTCGCCACCGACAAGTTCGGAGACTCCGGAAACCATTAGCGGACACCAGGTAACCTCACCCATGGTCGGTACCTTTTATGAAGCCCCGTCACCGGGCGCGCCGCCGTTTGTAGAAGTCGGCAAGCAAGTAAAAGTAGGCGACGTGCTGTGTATCATCGAAGCAATGAAGATGCTCAACCAGATAGAAAGCGATAAAGCGGGCACCGTCAAAGCCGTGTTGGGAGAAAACGCTCAGCCGGTTGAGTTTGGTCAGCCCTTGTTTATCATCGAATAACAAATACTCGCGTTGCATATATGCTAGAAAAAGTCGTCATCGCCAACCGTGGTGAAATCGCTTTGCGTATCCTTCGCGCTTGCCGCGAACTGGGGATAAAAACCGTTGCCGTACATTCCGACGTCGACCGGGAATTAAAACACGTAAAGCTTGCCGATGAAGCCGTCTGTATCGGACCCGCTCCATCCACCGAAAGTTATTTAAATATTCCTGCTATTATCAGTGCCGCCGAAGTTACGGATGCCAGCGCAATCCATCCTGG
>JANQOT010000213.1 GCA_028285655.1 Gammaproteobacteria bacterium | reverse complement strand
CAAAGTCTGATCAAGAGTATTGCCGAACTGGCTAAAACGAAAGACTTGGAAAATCCTTCGCTGAAAGTGATTGCCGACCATATCCGTTCCTGCAGTTTTTTAATTGCCGACGGTGTGCTGCCTGCCAACGAGGGTCGCGGTTATGTTCTGCGTCGCATTATTCGCCGTGCTGCGCGGCACGGACATCGGCTCGGTCTGCAGGAACCGTTTTTTTACAAGCTGGTGCCTTCTTTAGTTGAAACATTTCATGGCGCGTTTCCCGAATTAATATCGGCGCAGGAAAAAGTCGAACGCGGCTTGCGCAACGAAGAAGAACGGTTTGGTGAAACTTTGGCGCAAGGCATGCGCATTTTACAAGATGATATCGATCAAATGTCCGGAGACACCATTTCCGGCGACACAGTATTTAAACTTTATGATACCTATGGATTTCCAGTCGACCTGACAGCCGATATTGCGCGCGAAAAGAAACTAAAAATAGATCATGCTGGCTTCGAAAAAAATATGCAGCAACAACGTGACCGCGCGCGCGATGCCAGTCGCTTCGGCGGTGATTACGATGTTGCGCTGGATGTGAAATCCGAGGGTGACTTTATTGGTTACGAGGCATTGCAGGGCGACACCACCGTGACCGAGATATTTTCCGGCAGCGAGTCCGTGACCGAACTTAAACAAGGTGACGAAGGCATTTTATTCTTAAGTGCAACGCCGTTTTATGCGGAGTCCGGGGGCCAGGTAGGAGACACTGGTGTTATTGAAGGAAAAGAATTTCAATTTGCAGTAAGCGATACGCAGAAAAAAAGTAATGCGCACGCGCACATTGGAAAAGTTACTCGCGGCAGCGTTGCTGTCGGTGCGACCATTAAAGCGCATGTAGATGCAGACCGACGCGCACAAATTGTATTAAATCATTCCGCTACACATTTAATGCACGCCGCATTGCGCCAGGTGCTGGGCACCCATGTGCAGCAAAAAGGTTCACTGGTTGCGCCGGACCGGTTGCGGTTCGATTTTTCCCACGATGCGCCGGTAAGCGATCAGGAACTCGCGCAAATTGAGCAAATCGTAAATCGTGAAATTCGCAACAATACGGCCGCTACGGCACGAATAATGGATAAGGATAAAGCATTGGCGGCCGGAGCAATGGCTTTGTTTGGCGAAAAATACGGCGAAGAGGTTCGAGTGCTTTCGATAGGTGAGTTTTCGGTCGAATTGTGCGGCGGCACCCATGTTGAGCGTGCCGGTGATATCGGTTTGTTTAAGATCATTGCGGAATCGGGAGTCGCTTCCGGTATTCGCAGAATCGAAGCGGTCACAGGCGGCAAGGCATTTGATTGGGTGCAAGGGACTCTTAAAGATTTTAACCAGACGGCCAAAATATTAAATTCGCGTTTGGAGGATGTTCCGGTAAAAGCGGGCAATGCAGTTAGCCGTATAAAAGAGCTTGAAAAAGAACTTGAAAGTATCAAAGCCAGACTGGCCACCCAGGCTGGCGCTGACCTGGCCGACAATGCGGTTGAAATCGACGGCATAAAGGTGCTGGCGCAAAAAATCGAAGGCGCGGATTCCAAGTCCTTGCGTGAAACACTGGATCGCTTAAAAGACAAACTGGGCAGCGCGGCGATTGTCCTGGCCACGGCAGATGGTTCCAAAGTGAATCTGGTTGCCGGGGTAACCAAAGATCAGACACATCGAATTAAAGCGGGTGAACTGGTTAACAGCGTTGCCGTCCAAGTAGGGGGCAAAGGCGGGGGTCGACCGGACATGGCACAAGCCGGCGGCAATAACCCGGCCGCGCTGGAAAAAGCATTGCAAAGTGTTCCGGAGTGGGTGCGTGATCAAATATAGAGAAATTACTGACGGCGTTAATACGCCTTGGGTGCGGCAGCACGTATAGGAAAAACAATGGGAGTATTAGTACAAAAATTCGGAGGCACTTCGGTCGGCAGCATTGAGCGGATTGAAAACGTGGCCAAAAAAGTCATTGGCTATCGCGATCAGGGTCATAGCGTAGTGGTGGTGGTTTCCGCAATGAGCGGAGAAACCAATCGTTTGCTGGATCTGGCCAAGGATATTATGGGCGATGCGCCGCATGGTCAGGAATTGGACGTGCTATTGTCTACCGGTGAGCAAGTCACAATTGCATTACTGAGTATGGCCTTGCAAAAGCGCGGTTGTCGCGCAATTTCCCGCACCGGCTGGCAGTTGGATATCAAAACCGACGATGCCCGAAATAAAGCGCGTATTACCAGTATCGATGCGGCGCGGATTAAACAGCATCTGGACGACGGTGCCGTTGTCGTGGTGGCGGGTTTTCAGGGTATCGATAGCGACGGCAATATCACCACACTGGGTCGCGGCGGTTCCGATACCACCGCAGTGGCTTTGGCGACCGCTATTCAGGCGAATGAGTGCCAGATTTTTACCGATGTGGACGGAGTTTATACTACCGACCCTCGGGTAGAACCCAATGCGCGGCGTTTGGAACAGATAACCTTTGAAGAAATGCTTGAAATGGCCAGTTTGGGGTCAAAGGTTTTGCAGATTCGAGCCGTGGAATTTGCCGGGAAATATAAAATACCCTTGCGTGTTTTATCCAGCTTTGAGGAAGGGCCCGGCACACTGATTACAACTGAGGATAAACAAATGGAACAGGCCAAAATTGCCGGTATAGCGTTTAACCGGGACGAAGCTCAAATCACCGTCAAAGGGGTGCCCGATCAACCCGGAATTGCAGCGAAAATTCTGGGCCCGGTGTCGCGTGCCAACATCGAAATCGACATGATTGTACAAAATGTGGCCTGGGATAATACCGCTAATTTCACCTTTACCGTGCATCGAAACGACTTTAGTCGAGCGATGGAAATCATTGAAGATACAGCAAATAAGCTTGGTGCGACCGGGGTCAATGGCGACCCGGGCATCGTAAAACTGTCGCTGGTGGGCGTCGGGATGCGGTCTCACGCCGGAATCGCCAGCCAAATGTTCGAAACTTTGGCCGATGAGGGCATTAATATCCGCATGATTTCTACTTCTGAAATAAAAATATCTGTTGTTGTGGATGAGAAGTATCTAGAATTGGGGGTTAGGTGTTTGCATGACGCATTTGGCCTGGCCAAAGATGGAACCGTGGATGAGTCAAAAGCGTCGTAGATAGGAGAGCAAGTACGTAAAACCAGGGCTTTCTGGCTGCCGTCGAGGAACAATTATAGAAATAGCGGTGTGCTGGAGGTAGATCAAAAATAATAATAAGAATAAAAAAACAATAGGAAATAGGAGGACCGGGCATGCTGATTTTAACCCGCAGGGTCGGAGAAACCCTGATGATAGGAGATAATGTGACTGTGACAGTGTTGGGTGTGAAAGGAAATCAGGTGCGTATTGGCGTTAGTGCACCAAAAGATGTGGCAGTGCATCGTGAAGAAATTTATGAGCGAATTCGTAAAGAAAAGGAAGCTAAATCGTAACTGCAAGCGAAGTTACCAGTATATATAGGCGTAATTAGTAATATTTCGAATCTCAAGTTATTTCAGGATTGGATGTGTATGCATACATCCAAATATAGTGTAATGGGCTCGAATTTGTGAGCTAGTAGATAAAACAACACAACCACGGAGAAGTGGCCGAGTGGCTGAAGGCGCTCCCCTGCTAAGGGAGTATAGGGTTAATAGCTCTATCGAGGGTTCGAATCCCTCCTTCTCCGCCATAAATTAGAGAGGAATTGCACAGATTTAACCCTGATGAATTGATCCGCCGCGCGTAATTGCCCATAATGCGCGGCTTTCCAAAACCTATAGCAAACAAGGCGCCCGTAGCTCAGTTGGATAG
>JANQOT010000173.1 GCA_028285655.1 Gammaproteobacteria bacterium | reverse complement strand
ATAAAGAACCGTTGGCAACCACCGACGACGGCAGGGAAGTATTTCTGAAAGATATCTGGCCAAGTCAGAAAGAAGTCGCCGATACCGTAAGTCAGTTCCTGACGGTCGATCAGTTCACCAAGTCCTACGCCGATTTATTTGCCGGCGACGCCAACTGGGCAAATCTGGATGTCGCCGAAAGCCAGGTTTACAGCTGGGACGACTCTACGTATATCGCCAACCCGCCCTACTTTGAAAACATGACCGCCACGGTCGGCGATGTTAGCGATATTCATGGCGCACGCGTATTGGCGTATCTGGGCGACTCCGTCACCACCGACCACATTTCTCCGGCAGGCGCGATTAAAGCCGACAGTCCGGCCGGAAAATATTTACAGGCCAGGGGCGTGGCTCCCGCCGACTTTAATTCCTACGGCTCACGCCGGGGTAACCATGAAATCATGATGCGCGGCACCTTTGCCAATATTCGTTTGCGCAATAAGATGGCACCGGGTACCGAAGGCGGTATCACACGCCATCAACCCAGCGATGAAGAAATGACGATCTTTGACGCCGCGATGAAATACAAAGACGAAAGCGTCGCCACCATTATTCTTGCCGGTAAAGAATACGGCAGCGGTTCTTCGCGCGACTGGGCGGCCAAGGGACCACGACTGCAAGGTGTAAGAGCGGTCATTGCCGAGAGTTACGAACGTATTCATCGTTCTAACCTGGTCGGTATGGGTATATTGCCTTTGCAGTATCTGGACGGACAAGATGCGGAATCGCTGGGACTATCCGGTACCGAATCTTATGACATCACGGGTTTGCAAAACGGTACTGCCAAAACCGTTCAAGTCACTGCGACTAACAGCGACGGCAGTAAAATAGAATTCGAGGCCAAAGTTCGAATCGATACACCGCAGGAAATCGAGTACTACCAGAACGGTGGTATTTTGCATTATGTGTTGCGTCAGTTAGCCGCCTAGCGGAATAGCCGAAAAACTACCAGGGAAAAAGGGGTCAGAGCCCTTTTTACAGATCACTTTTCTTAACTACTATCTCAACTAATCTAAAAAGGGCTCTGACCCCTTTTTAGAATAATATATGCCGATTAATAAAGTCGTACTGATCGGAAGTCTGTTCGTCATTCTGGGCGAAGTGTTTTTTGTCAGCATGGGTATGCTGGTTAAATATCTGGGCGAATCGATCCCTAACCATCATTTGGTGTTCTACCGCAATGTACTGGCCGCACTGGTATTAATACCTCTGTTGTACAAACAGGGGTTTCACAATATTAAAACTCGACACATCGGTATGCACTTAATTCGTTCTTTGTGCGGAGTTTTGGCGATGTACTGTTTTTTCTACGCGCTGGCCAATATCGAACTCGCCAATGCCATGCTACTCAAATTAACCGGACCGATCTTTATTCCAATAATCGCTATTCTGTGGATTCAAGAACACGTTACTACTAAAACTATATTAGGCATCGCGGTGGGATTTGTTGGTGTCATTATTTTTCTTAACCCGACTGCCGAAATTCAGTTTGCCGCATTGGTTGGTTTGGCCGGTGGCGCATTAGCCGCTGCGGCAAAAGTCGCGATACGAAAGATGTCAAATACCGAACCAACGACACGGATAGTTTTTTACTTTGCTTTGTTTGGCGCAGTATTTTCCAGCATACCGGTCCTCGCGGGTCAGGCATACGTTCCGACCGCCAAGGAATGGAGTTTATTGTTATTACTGGGCGTGGTGGGTACTTGCGGGCAATTCTGTTTAACCCAGGCGTATCGTCTGGCTCCGGCCAGTCAGGTCGGGCCGTTTACGTACTCTTCTTTATTATGGGCATCGATCGCCGGCTGGTTTTTCTGGGGAGAATTACCGACAGCGCAGACCATTATTGGTGCAAGTTTGATTATTGCTGCAGGGATTATTTTGATTTATCGACGAAATACTAACGCAGCTTAATTTAACTTATATTTAATTTGAATGCGTCATCCAATAAGATAGCACTTCGACACTCGTCACTTACAATGCAGTAATAGGTCATGTGATTCAAAATTTAAATTTGATTCTGAATGCGTCATCCCTGACGCAGTTTTTCTTTAAAACAATAATATTTATGTGGGCATCATCCATGATGCCAAATCTCTTTCGTGCATCCATGCACTCACTTCCCTGCACTCTAATGCCACCTTGTTTGGGATTCTTCAAAGAATTGTTCGAATTTGTCGGCCGACATGGCTTGCGCAAAATAGAAGCCCTGCGCCTGATCGCAATGCCAGGACCGCAGCAACTTGAGCATTTCTTCGCTCTCGACCCCTTCTGCCGTCACGGAAAGTTCCAGGCCGTGCGCCAGTTGAATCACCGAGCGCACAATTTTTTCGCTACTCAAGTCATTGATCGCACTTAAAATGAAGCTCTTGTCGATTTTGACTTCATGCACCGGTAACCGCTGCATATACTCCATTGAAGAATAGCGCGTGCCAAAATCATCGATGCTGAACAGCACACCTTTGGGTGCTATCTGTTTCATGAAACTGGTCAATTCTTTTACGTTGTCCAGGCTGGCGGTTTCCGTAATCTCTATTTTCAGCCGCCGCCCCCACTCCGGGTTTTCTTCCAGGGTTTCGATTAAATAGTCGAGCAATGAATGGTTTTTAAAGCTTTTAATCGACATGTTCACTGCCACTCTAATTTCGATATTTTTACTCACCCATTCCTTAATCTGTTCAAACAACATCTCAAATACAAGCATATCCAACTGATGGATCATTCCGTTGCGTTCGGCCAGTTCAATTAATTCGCCGCCGCCGATCGACATCCAGTCCTCGGTCGGCAATCGAATCAATGCTTCGGCGCCAATCACTTTCAAACTGTCGATTTTCACCTGCGGCTGGTAATAAAGCTGGAACGAACGTTCTTTTAAGCCTTTTTGCAATACATTCAGTAATTCACTGTCTTTTTTATCGGCGTGAATAATATTGTCGGCTACGATAACTTCCATACCGCGATCACATGCATCCAAAGCGGCGGCCTGTGCGTATTTTACAATTTCATTCGGCTGCTGAAAATTATCGTTATAAAAAGCGATTCCGATAAACGGAAAGATCGGCATTTGTTCCGATTCAACCTGAATTGGTTTTTTAATCTGGGTAATTATATTTTCGCTGACCGTGTAAATATTACCGCGGTCTTTCAAATCCTGAATATACACAGCAAATATATTTTCACCCAGTCGCGCAACATAGTCGGTGGTGCGAAGTGCGGCATGCATACGCTGTGCTACCGTTCGAATTACAAAATCCGAAAAACCAAAGCCTATGCGTCTATCCAGTTGCCGCAAACCGGATATTAAAATGACCAGTACCACCGGATGATAAGGACTGATTCCCTTGGTTTTCGCCAAGGCTTTTTCAACATGATCGACAAACGCAGCATGTTTAGGCAAACCGGTAACGGAATCGTGGTGACGCTGAATTTCTTCCAACTGACTAAAATGTTCCCGGTCTTTCACCAGCACGTTAGTCGACAGCAAAATGATGGCGCTGCATAAAATTAAAAGCGTACCGACGACATAGACATTTACGAACGGATTTTCGGTATACACAATACCGAACAAAAAGACCATCAGGGTCGAAACCAGGAAAATAAAGAATGCACACAGCAGCAACGCAATCAATGAATAGCGCGATTCATATTTCAAGCGCACACGCGACCGCAAGCGTATAAATGCATAGGCGCTGATGCCGGCGTTTATCGCGAGAAACAGGAATTGTGCAATCGTAGATACTTGCATAACCCTATTGTATACAAGTATTTAGCGCGTTTTAGAGCATTAGATCGCAGATAGAAGACTACAACCCTTGAATGCCACCTTTCGTCAGTTTTGCGGGGTCCAACAGCTTCTTCAACTCGTCTTCAGACAGGTCGGTCAACTGCAATGCGGACTCGATCACAGTGATGCCTTCGGCGTAGGCTTTCTTGGCCACGGCCGCACCTTTTTCGTATCCGATCACACTATTCAGAGCAGTGACTAAAATGGGATTACGGCTTAATGCATTGGTTAGCGCATCTTCGTTTACACTGAAACCTGCAATAGCTTTGTCTGCCATCAATCGACTACTGTTTGCCAACAAATGCACACTTTGAATCAAGTTATAGGCAATCACCGGCAGCATTACATTTAACTGAAAGTTTCCGGCCTGCCCTGCAATCGTAATCGTTGCATCGTTACCTATTACTTGTGCACACACCATGGCAGTCGCTTCCGGTATTACCGGATTCACTTTACCCGGCATGATACTGCTTCCCGGTTGCAATGCCGGTAAGGCGATTTCACCCAGACCCGCCAACGGACCGGAGTTCATCCAGCGCAAATCGTTGGCGATTTTGGTAAGGCTGACCGCTACTGTTTTTAACTGGCCACTCATTTCTACTGCCGCATCCTGGCAGCTCAAGCCTTCAAATTTATCCGGCTTAGATGTAAATTTCAGTTTAGTTAACGTCGATAATTGATTCGCTACTTTTTGCGCAAAGTCGGGATGCGCATTAATGCCGGTCCCGACTGCAGTTCCGCCCTGAGTGAGTTCATGCAAACGCGTCAATGCACCTTCAACACGTGCACTACCATTTTCAATCTGTGTTGCCCAGGCGTTCAGCTCCTGACCCAGTGTAACCGGCATCGCGTCCATAAGATGTGTTCGACCGGTTTTTACATATTTATCCACTTCCTGCGCCTTGCCACGCAAACACGAAGATAAATGTTCCAGCGCCGGCAATAATTCTCCGGCAATGGCGATACATGCGCTGACATGAATAGCGGTCGGAATGACATCGTTCGAACTTTGCCCCATATTAACGTGATCATTGGGATGCACCTTGCTTCCGTGCTGATCGCTGGCCAGGTGCGCAATCACTTCGTTGGCATTCATATTACTGCTGGTGCCGGAACCGGTTTGAAATACATCCACCGGAAAATGCGCATCGAACTCACCATCGGCTACGCGTTGAGCGGCATCGCAAATCGCATCGGCGATATTTTGGTCAAGCTGACCTAGCTCCACGTTTGCTCTGGCGCAGGCAATTTTGATCAGACCCAGCGCGCGAATAAAATCTCTCGGCAGCACCAAGTCGCTAACCGGGAAATTGTCGATAGCCCGCTGAGTTTGGGCGCCGTACAAGGCTTCTTGCGGCACTTTTAATTCGCCCATGCTATCTTTTTCAATTCTAAATTTATCGCTACTCATGATGTTCTTCTCTGTTGTTTATATAGCAAGAGTTTTCGGCAAGGCGCTGTAGTATAATGGGAAATTCCCGTTTGATCGAAGAAAAAATTGGAAAATAAATGGAATTAAACGCCTTAACCGCAATTTCGCCTGT
>JANQOT010000168.1 GCA_028285655.1 Gammaproteobacteria bacterium | reverse complement strand
CTACCGTTCATCGGCGAATCTTGGCGAGTTATTTTTTTAACTAATTCAAGGATTTAAGTTAAAAAACCGCTCATCAGAGAAACCGAGCGAGTTACGTGTTACGAGCAAATGCGAACAGTTAATTTAAGTAAAGTAACGTTCAAGGTTAAAGGAAAATTCTTTTGAATTTTGGTTACAAAATGACATCGACAAACAAACAAACCAGCTTGGGTTTTACGATCATAGAATTGATCATAACCATTGCCTTGCTTAGTGTGATGCTAGCAGTTGCCGTACCTGGGTTCGGCAATTTATATCAAAACAATAATTTGGCAACTGCGTCTAATCGGTTCGTCAGCAGTATTTCGCTTGCGCGCAACGAAGCAATAAGTCGAAATACTGATGTGATTATGTGCAATATCAACATATCGAATACAGGGTGCGCAAACAACGGACAATGGGAATCTGGCTGGGTCGTTTGGGTAGATTTGGACGGTGACGGCATAATTGAAAATCCTAATGATGCCGGTGATCTCGAAGTTATTCATAGAGAAGAGGCGATGCCAGCAGGTTATACACTGCGAGCGGCAACGTACTCCAACATAATTACCTTTGCGCCGACTGGAGAAGCCTCCGGAGACACAACAAGCCAAGCAGATACGTTTAGGTTGTGCGATGCCAGTCAGTCTACGGATACATCTCGTTCTATTAACTTTAACGCAGTGGGTAGAGCCTGGGTAACGACGAACCCTGTTACTTCCTGTCCTTAAAATCATGAAAAAATTAATTTCAAATAAGGGATTTACGCTAATAGAAGTACTGGTTGCGCTTTTAATATTTGCAATCGGCATGCTTGGTCTTGCCGGATTGCAATTACGGGCGCATCAATCTAGTAACTACGCGCAAACTAGGACAATTGCCACCTTAAAGGCTTCTGGCTTGGTCGAAAGAATGCGTGTAAATGTTTCCGGTGTCACCGCGGGAGACTATGCCTACGATTATGGATCTGACGGAGACCCTTCGGTTGTTTCGGGGTGTGAAGTTGAAAGTGGTGGAACTTGCAGCCCGCAGGATCGTGCTACCTCTGATATTGCCGAATGGATTCAGGAATTAGGTACGGTGCTGCCGATACTGGATGATGCCGGCGACATTATTGCATCCAATGCAGATATTGTAATTTGTCAAGACGGTGATCCCGAAACCGACGCAGGAGCTTCTCCTGGTGCAGGAATTGTATGTGACAACGATCCTAATTCGTGGACGGTATATATTGACTGGTCGGATCGGCGCGATGTTACCAATCAGGTGGTTCAACGTTATAGCTTTACTTTTGTGCCTTAGAGGGCTGGCAATGAATTTTAGATTTAATAAACATAGTAAGCAACGCGGTGTCGGCATGGTTGAACTGCTGGTTGCGTTGGTATTGAGTTCGTTGGTTTCCATTGTTGTGATCCAACTGTTTATACAAAACAAAGACTCATATAGATCGCACGAAAATATTACTCGCATGCAGGAAAACGGACGCTACGCGTTACAAGTAATTACGCAGGCATTACGTTCAGGTGATTTTTGGGGATGTTTGCCCATATATCAGAGAAAAGCGACGTCAACTCCAGAATCGCAGTACCAAAATGTTTTTGGTATTGATGTAAACGGACGTGTTCAAAATGTTGCAGATGTCGATGATGGTGTATTTGGCGAGGACGGTGTGAATACAGCATGGTTTGGATTTGAGGATCGACCCGATAGGATCACCATATCCGGTGTATATACTGGACGGTCGTTTCCGTTACCCCCATCAGACGTCGTGCCTACACCACCGCCTCCTACGGGCACATTTCAAATTGATGTCACCGGCATAGACGACACAGGTATAGAGGCAAATGATTTAGTGATTCTGTCTGACTGTAACAAAGGCGTCTTGTTTCAAGTCACCAATGATCCTGATGACACGTTTTCGGGTACAGACCCCAAGCTGGCTACTATAGAACATTCAACGACACCAGCTTCTGATCCACCTACAAACTACCGGAATAATTTCGACGATTTGGGTAGTGACTTAGGGGATTGGGATCTGAATGCAACCAGGTTGTACCACGGCTTTGTAGGCAACAATGAGTTTACGGTAGCGATGGATGATCCCGATGGTGCCGGACCCGAGGCGGCAGTTCCGACTTTAATGCGTAATAATCAGCCCATGGTTCCCGGTGTTGAAAATTTGCAAGTTGTTTGGGGAGTAGATACTTCAGGTCCGCCATTGGACGGTGAAGCTGACACATATGTGAACGCAGCTACAGTTGCCGATTGGGAGCGTGTGGTGAGTGCTCGTGTCAGCCTGGTAGTTCGTGCGCCGGAGGCAACTAATGAAAATCCGGTAGGATACACCATGGATGGCCGTACAGTAGCGGCAAATGCGCTACCGGACGAAGACGGCGTTACCAACGGACCCGGTCGTTATCATAGCCGGCGAGTTTATACCACCACCATTGCGTTCCGTAATCGCACACCATAGAAGTGAATGGGTTTGAATAAGATGAATTACTTTAAATTAAACAAACAAAACGGAACAGTACTAGTATTGTCATTGGTTATATTGTCGGTCCTAACACTGGTTGCCGTTACTGGAATGAAAGCATCGGTCAACGAAGAAAAAATGACGGGTAATTTACGCGACCGTGAGCTAGCGTACCAGGCAGCAGAAGCTGCACTGCGCCAGGCGCGCGCAGACGTAAATGCGATGACAAGTTTCGCAACACTTACAAATACTGACGGCTTACTAAAATCCGATGTAGATGATCCTGACTATTACGATCCTGGCATGTGGTACGTGGCAGGGAACTTTCAGACTATCGCCGGCGGGATTGCAAGTGGCCAACTGGCAAATGTTCCTAGGTATGTCATCCAGCATATTACGCGAAAGGATTGGTGCAAATCTGCAACCGAAGGCGCGTTTGGAGAAATTCAGGGGAATGCAAAGAGCTGTCCTTCGGATGTATTTTTGTTGACAGCGCATGGTACCGGATTATCTGAAGACACCACCATGGCATTACAGGAATACTTTGGTAGACCAGTATTTTAAAAGTTAATCTAGGTTGGCTTAACGAGGAAGTTAAGATGAAGCAGAAATATTTTATCAAGTGCAAAAATATAGTTACAGCAGCGATTTGCACATTTCTATATTTAATGACAACTGTACATGCAGCACCGGGAAACTTGGCCCAACAGCCTTTGTTTTTGGGTAGTACGGTGCAACCTAATATATTCTTCGGGCTAGATGATTCTGGCAGTATGGATTGGGAGACGACGTTGAATGCGGGTACCTATAGACCCGGTGAAAGAAATGACGAATATTTAGATTTTACCCCTGATGCTGTAGATGAACGTAGAGAACTTTGTGTCGGCTTTAACGTATTAGCGTACAACCCAAATACAGTTTACACACCCTGGAAGGGTGAAGATGAGGATGGAATTACGTATTCCGACCGTACACTAACGACAGCATTAAACGACCCATACGATAATGACGATATTGACAATGTTTCCGCTCATTATTACTTTGTTTGGAATGATATGGATGCTGACGGGGAATATGATGGCCCTGCAGGTGTAGGTGGTGACGACGATGATCCATGGGATGCCACTGACGAATGTAATGTGCCGAACAATGCGGCCGGTATTAACGTGAATACGCTTCCGGCGACACTGAATCCCGGCGATAGTGGTTATCCAAATTCACAACAAAACTATGCTAACTGGTATACCTACTATCGTAAACGCGAGTACGTTGCAAAACGAGCGATTTCGGAATTGGTTTGGAACTCTAATGATCGTATGGGATTGGCGACCTTACACAACAATCACAGCGGCGGCAGTCCAATTACCGACATATCTAATAATACTAATAGGTTAAATCTTTTAGATGATCTTGGACAAGTATTTTCTACTGGCGGCACTCCGTTGCGTCGATTGTTGGAGAATATTGGTGAATACTATGACAATGCCGGTAGCAATAGTGATCATTCGGCACTAGGTTTTACTAACGCCAGCCCGATTTTATCGCAGGCGAACGGCGGAGAGTGTCAACAAAATTTCACGGTTTTATTCTCTGACGGATTCTGGAACGGGGGTGACCCAAGCGTAGGTGATACCGACTCTGATGGTCCCGGCCCTTGGGACGGCGGATCTCATGACGACGGTCCTACCAATCGTTCAAATACATTAGCCGATGTCGCAATGCATTTTTACGAAACCGATTTAAACACAAGTTTAGCCAATAACCTCGAACCAATAACTGGTGTTGATGAAAACACCGCACAACATATGACGACGTTTACAGTGGCATTTGGTGTTACCGGTAGCAATCCTAACTTGCCGGGTATCGGTACTAATGTTAACTATGACAGAGCTACGCCTTTTACTTGGCCTAACCCTTTGGATGCTGAAGACAATCATCGTATCGATGATATGGTGCATGCGGCATGGAATGGTCGCGGAAAATTTTTGGGTGCACAAGACCCTGCTACATTAACTAGCTCCCTTCAAGACATACTAGCTGCAATTGCGGATCGAGTGGGAACTGCATCTTCGGTTACATTTAACTCCAATGAACTGGAAGCAGGAACACAACTGTTTTTAACTCAATTCAGTACTGAAGACTGGTCCGGTGACATGCTGGCATTTAACCTAGACAGTAACGGAGATATTCAAGTTCCCGAGGCCTGGTCTGTTGCTTCAGCATTGGATGCACGAACTGACGCATCTGTTATTGCCAATAGAGTTATTTATACTTTTGATGGAACTGATGGCAAAACTTTACTTTGGGGTAATTTGACTACAGCTCAGCAAAACGATTTTAGAACTAATCCTGACGGAACCCTCGAAGCATCGCCATTTACAACGGCACAAAAGCGCCTGGATCATTTTCGAGGAGATCGATCCGAGGAGGAGGGTGTCTCAGGTGCCACATTAAATTTACGTGCGCGTGGCAGCAGAATGGGAGATGTTGTGCATTCCGGTCCGTTATTTGTGGGTAAACCGAATGAACCATTTTTGGATATCGATCCGTTCGGCCTTGACGGTAAACGTTATTCTGATTTCAAGTTGGCACAAGCGAGTCGGAAAGAAGTTGTGTATGTGGGTGCAAACGATGGCATGGTGCATGGGTTTGATACAACAGCTTCCGGTGCAGAAATAATGGCATACGTACCGAGTGCACTGTTTTCATCGGGTACTGCCACAGAAGGGTTACATTACTTATCTGATCCGGCTTACGTGCATAGTTATTATGTAGATGCGACATTTAACGTCGGTGATGCTTTTATACTCACATCCAGTGGCGGAGGAGTTGGTTCACGCGACTGGACAACGGTTTTGACCGGCGGTTTGCGCGGCGGCGGTAAAGGTGTTTTTGCATTGGACATTACAGATCCTACTTATTCGAACAGCAATACCGATGCTGCGAGTCATGTGCTCTGGGAATTTTTAGAGTCTGATGCAATTCATGGTACATCTGGATTGAGCCAAGTAGGTTTTGTGTTTGGCAAACCAAAAATTGCTTTAACCGAGAGTGGAAAGTGGGCGGTAATTTTCGGTAATGGCTACAACAGTGACCATGGTGAAGCAAGTTTAGTCGTTTTATTTATTGAAGAAGGTGTGGACGGCACCTGGGATGCCAGTGCCAATGACTTTATTATCATTCCAACCGGTGTCGGGGATTCGACCGACCAAAATGGACTGGGTGAGGCAACCCTGGTGGACCTAAATGGCGACCAGGTGCTGGATTATGTGTATGCCAGCGACATTAAAGGAAATGTCTGGGCATTTGATTTGAGGAATAGTTCTCCCGGTAGCTGGGACGTGGCCCATCAATCCGGTGGCACACCTGCTCCATTGTTTAGTGCAACCGACGCAGTGCCACCTGCATCACCGTCGGTAGCGCAACCAATTACAGTAAAAGCCGCAGTTACCCGTACCGAAACCTCTACTCCGGATAACTTCCCGAATGTACTTGTAATATTAGGTACTGGACAGTATCTAACTACAGCTGATCCGGTTAATAGTGATGTTCAATCCTTGTATGGTGTCTGGGATGCCGGCCAGGGGAATCTGAATAAAAGTGATCTCGTGGCGCAAACCATTACTAACGATGCGAGCGATCCGAATAAGCGAACATCCAGCGATAACGACGTTGATTATGCAGATACAGGATTGTCTACGGGAGTTTACGGATGGTACGTAAACTTGCCGGATACTCGAGAACGACTCACAATCGATCCAATTATCATTGGTGATCAGGTTTTATTCGGCACTATTGTTCCGGATAGTAATGCATGTGCTTCCGGAGGCGCTGGATGGATTATAGTGCTTGACTCGGATAACGGAGGTGAGCCTAGCGGGGGCGGCATCGACGTGAATAACGACGGTATTTTTGACGCCAGTGACCAAATCGCCAACAAATTCGTGTCTGGTGTAAGAATCGGTGATGGTTTGATTGTGGGTAACAGCTTGTTAGGTAGCACTGTTTATGTGTCACATACTGGAGGCTCGGGAGCAAATAGCATTAATTCCGATACACAGATCGGCCCGCAACCGACGGCTGATGTGGGACGTCTATCCTGGAAGGAGTTAGTACAATGAGATTAAGTAAATACATTTCTTTAACTTTGCTACTGTTAGTTGTGAGTTCGTCACTAGCATCGGCACCTAGCGATTTTGGCAGAGTTACTACTATTGATGGTATTAATCTAGAAAGTCAACAAATAATAATAGGAGACAGAACATACAAATTGCATTCAGGTATTTCAGTGCGAAATTTTCGAAATAGCGAACTGATGAGCTTTAACCAACTGGCTATAGGCACAAAAGTAGGATGTGAAATTACAGAAGATGGCTATATTTCAGAAATTTGGGTTTTGCCAGAAAACTACGAGGCAGTAGAGCGAAACGACTAATTGTAAGTAAATTACAATTTACTTAAGAGGAAAATGCTATGGGAATTAATAAATGCAAAGGAATGACATTAGTTGAGCTGTTAATTGTAGTTGTCGTTATTGCAATTATTGCTTCTATTGCATTGCCTAGCTACGAGCAGTTTATGCAAAAAGGCCGTCGAGCAGATGGTAAAAACGCTATCATGCAACTATCCGCCTTGCAGGAACGTTTTTATTCCGAAAATGGTTTTTATGGTCGAATGACAGATTTAGTGGGTACTGCAACTTTTGATAGTGATAAAGGACATTATAACGTAGCAGTTGATTGTAGCCCAGATTCAGCTGCGTGTACTGCTGCAAGCCGGCCCCAATTTTATACTTTCACTGCCACGGGGCAAGGTGGGCAAGCTAATGATACTAAGTGCGGTAATTTAACTTTCGACCAATCTGGCACAAAAGGCGCATCGGGAGCTTCAACGACTGAAGAATTACTTAAGTGTTGGTAATGGTGTGAATATAAACTTTTATTGACGTAACTCTTTCGGTACCACAAACGTAATATCTTCTTCGACTCCGTCTACTTCTACTACTGTAGCTTGTTGCAAGCTCCTTAGTTTTTCGACGACTTGTTTAACAAGAATTTCCGGTGCGGACGCGCCGGCGGTAACGCCTATTTTTGTTTTATCTCTTAACCAGCTTTCAGAAATCTGATCGGCGTCGTCGATGAGGTAGGATTCGATTCCGTTCTTGTCGGCAATCTCTCTTAATCGATTTGAGTTGGAACTGGTTTTTGATCCGATCACCAATAATAATTCGCAATCATTGACCAGTTTTTTAACCGCATCCTGGCGGTTTTGGGTGGCATAACAAATATCGTCGCGCTTGGGTGACTGAATATCGGGAAAGCGCTGTTGTAGCCGTGCGATAATTTCTTTGGTGTCGTCTACCGATAAAGTCGTCTGCGTGACGTAGGAAATTTTACTCGGGTCTTTTATATTAATATTGTCGACGTCGTCCGGGGATTCAACCAGAAATATTTTCCCGCCGTATTCGTCCAGCCACTGACCCATCGTGCCCTCGACTTCCGGGTGGCCCTTGTGTCCGATCAAAATTGTATCGCGGCCGTTTTTACAATTACGTACAACTTCCATATGTACTTTGGTTACCAACGGACAAGTAGCGTCGAATACCGTTAGCTTGCGTCGGTCCGCTTCGCTACGTACAGACTTGGCAACACCGTGCGCGCTGAAAATTACGGTCGCATCGTTTGGAACTTCCGACAATTCTTCGACAAACACCGCCCCTTTTTTACGCAATGACTCGACCACAAATCGGTTGTGCACGACTTCGTGGCGCACATAAATCGGCGCACCGAACTGTTCCAGCGCACGTTCGACGATTTCGATGGCACGGTCGACGCCGGCACAAAAACCGCGTGGATTTGCCAGCTTTATTTCAATTGCACTCATGTACTTCGCGATTCCCGCAGCAGTTGCAATAACAAGATACTAGCACCAATGGTAATAAGAATGTCGGCGATATTAAACGTCGGCCAATGGCAGGTATTGCTCGGGAGGTAAAAGAAAAAGACTATGCACTCCTGCTGCGAAGGATAAAAAAAGTCAATAAAATCAGTGACTTTTCCATATATAATGCGGTCGATCAGATTTCCCATCGCGCCGCTTAGAATAAAACTCAACCCCAGTCCCAGCAACGCCTGGCCCTTGCCCAGGCTGCGCAACCAGTAAAACAGATAGATGCAGACAGCGACGGCCAGCGCAATGAAAAACCAGCGCTGCCAGCCGCCGGCGTCGCTGAGGAAACTAAACGCGGCCCCCTTGTTGTATACCAGCATAAAATTTATAAACGGGATCACAGGTACTGGTTCGGCAAAAACCAAACTGGATTGAGCAATATATTTTGAAAGTTGATCGACCCCGGTAAGGATAATTATTAATACCAGCCAGTTACGCATAATGGCGGCTTTCTCCTTGCCCATCGACATTTTCGACACATCGCATGCAAAGCTCAGGATGATCTGTACTGTTGCCGACATCCGCGCGAAAATGCCAGCAACGCACACATTTTTTATGTGGTGACTTTACGGCAGAAATTTTAATCTCTTCACCGTTAGATAGCGTAAATAATTCTGCATCATCAGGTGCCTGATCGATCGGTAATACCTCAGCACCTGAAGTAATAAAGACAAACCGCAATTCGTCTTCCAGCAAAGATAATGTTTGTTGTGTATTTCCCTGACAGTACACGCTTACTTCGGCTTCGAGGCCGGACCCGATCTTGTCCTGTTCGCGCATGCTTTCCAGCATTTTTAATGTAGTTTGACGCACATCAAAAATTTGTTGCCAGGAGGTTTCATTTAGTTTTTCGTTTTCGTTAATGCTTGTCAGATTTTCATACCAGGTATGGGTAAATATCGAATTTTCTTTATTTCCGGGAATATGTGAAAACGCTTCTTCGGCAGTAAAACTTAACACCGGTGCCAGCCATCGTAGTAGTGCCTGTGCAATATGAAAAGTTGCCGTTTGCGCTGATTTGCGTGCAACACTATCGGTCTGGGTTGTGTAAACACGGTCTTTAATAATATCGAGGTACAAACCTCCAAGATCGACAATACAAAAGTTATGCAGTAACTGGTATAACTGATGAAATTCATATTTTTCGTAATGGTTAATCACTTGTTGTTGAATCTGTGCTGTTTTATGCACAATCCAGCGATCCAGCGCCAGCATTTGTTCGGGTTTTAATAAATCTTTATTCACGTCAAACCCGTTTAAATTCGAAAGCAGGTAGCGCACCGTATTTCGCATTCGGCGGTAAGAGTCGGCAGTACGTTTCAGAATTTCATCGGAAACACTCATTTCACCGCTAAAGTCGCTGGAAGCCACCCACAATCGCAATATATCCGCGCCCAGCGACTTATACACCTTTTGTGGCGCGATCGCATTGGTACCCGACTTTGACATTTTGTGTCCCTGTGCATCCACGGTAAATCCATGCGTAAGCACTGCCTTGTACGGCGCACAGTTATTGATGGCGACACTGGTTTTTAATGATGACTGAAACCAGCCGCGATGCTGGTCGGAACCTTCCAGATATAAATCCGCCGGGAACTGTAATTGTTCGCGACGCTGTATGACCGCTTCGTGGGTCACTCCGGAATCAAACCACACATCTAATGTATCTGTTACTTTTATATAATCGTCAGCGGCGGCGTTTAATATTTCCGCCGGTTCCAGATCAAACCATGCCTGGATACCCTGTTGCTCGATTCGTTGTGCTACTTGCTCGATGAGATCAACCGTGTCTGGATGCAGTTCCTGCGATTCTTTGTGTACAAACAACGGAATTGGTACACCCCAGGTGCGCTGTCGGGAAATACACCAGTCCGGGCTGTTTCCAAGCATGCTGGTAATTCTTGCCTTGCCCCACCCGGGAAGCCATTGCACATTTTCGACTTCCTGCTCGCAGCGCTTGAGCAAATCGTTTTTCGTCATGCTGATAAACCATTGCGGCGTTGCTCTGAATATCAACGGGGTTTTGGTGCGCCAGCAATGTGGAAAGCTATGTGTAATCTGGTGTTGGTGCACCAGTTTTTTATTCGCTTGCAGGGTTTCGATAATATTTTTATCAACTTTGTGCACATGTTGTTTGGCAAACAATTCAACGCCTTCCCGGTAAACACCATTGTCATCGACAATGTTCAGTGTTCCCAACTGGTATTTTTTACCCACGACAAAGTCGTCCATGCCGTGATCGGGTGCTGTATGAACTGAACCGGTGCCGGCTTCGGTAGTTACGTGCTCACCTAATATAATAGGAACCTGTTTTGCGTAAAACGGATGCTGTAACAAAGTATGTTCCAATTCTGCTCCGTTGCAGCTACCTGCCTCGCTGTATTCCTCAATACCGATGCGCTGCATCGTCGAAGCAACTAATTCATTGGCAATTAGTAAGAACTCCGAAGATGTTTGTACAAGTGTATATTTCAGCTCCGGGTGCAAACTTACTGCCTGGTTGGCAGGCAAGGTCCAGGGGGTTGTCGTCCAGATAACAACATGCGCCGGAAGATCTTGCTTGATATTGTCAAAATGTTGTTTGAATGCGGCCTGGTCCACCGGGGTAAAACGCACATCGATTGCATAAGACGTTTTATCTTTATACTCGACTTCTGCTTCCGCCAGTGCCGAACCGCTGGCGACACTCCAGTAAACGGGTTTAAAGCCTTTTTCCAGATGTCCATTGGCGATTACTTTGCCTAAGGCTCGAACAATATCGGCTTCAAATGTGTAGTTCATAGTGAGGTAGGGGTTTTGCCAGTCTGCAAACACTCCCAGGCGAATGAAATCTTCCCGTTGCCGGTTAACCTGATTTTGTGCGTATTCCCGGCACGCCAGCCGAAAGTCTTTTTCGCTGATTTTTTGCCCGGGCTTGCCTTTCTTTTTTTCCACCATGACCTCGATCGGCAGGCCATGGCAATCCCAGCCCGGAACAAATGGCGCATCGTATCCATCCATGGTTTTGCTTTTTACTACGATGTCTTTAAGAATTTTATTGACGGCATGTCCGATATGAATATCGCCATTGGCGTATGGCGGTCCGTCATGCAGAATAAATTTTTTCTCACGCTGAGCGCATTCGCTGCGAATATGTTGGTAAATATCCGCCTCTTGCCATTGTTTCAGAATTTGCGGCTCGCGTTGAGCCAGATTACCCTTCATAGGAAAGCTGGTGCTGGGCAAATTTAGAGTGTGCTTGTAGTCCTGGGCCACTGGCGCTTAAGTCCTTTCAAGAAAGTATTGTTTTGCTTTTTGTACATCTAATGATATTTGATGTTTAAGCTCATCAAAAGAAGAAAATTTTTGTTCGTCCCGCAGCCGGGCGAGAAAGGTAACGGTTAGACGTTGTCCGTACAAGTCCTCGTCACAATCAAACAAATGTACTTCAAGCTGATCGCGCACTCCTTTTACCGTCGGCCGGTGACCAACATTGGCCACACCCTGCCAGGTGCTCTCGCGATTATTTGCTGACACAATAAATACGCCGCGTATTGGCGGAACCTGCCGGTTTAAAAGCAGATTGGCTGTTGGAAAGCCGATGGTGCGACCTTTTTTGTCGCCGTGAAATACGCGACCGCTGATTGCGTAAGGGCGACCGAGCAGTGTTTGTGCTTTATCGAATTCGCCGTTCGCGAGTTGCGAGCGGATTAAGGAGCTGCTGACTCGAGTATTTTCATGCGAAATAGTGCTTTTATCATCGACGGTAAAGCCCAGTTCGGGACCCATATTCTGCAATAGTGCAATATCGCCAAGACGGTCGTTGCCAAAGCGAAAATCATCTCCCACCACCAGATTTTTGATATTTAAAGAATCGACTAAAATATCTTTAACGAAATCGGCTGCATGCAGCCTGGCCAACTCGGCGTTAAAACGCAGACATACAAAGTGATGAACCCCCAGCGATTTGGTAATGACAAACCGGTCGCGTAATGAATAAATTCGTGACGGCGCGTTTCCACCCATAAAGTACTCTTTTGGCGTTGGTTCAAAACTTACTAGAACGGATTCCAGATTATCCGAATTGGCGCGGTCGGTAACATAGCGAATTATTTTCTGATGGCCCAGATGCAATCCGTCGAAGTTGCCGACAGTGGCTATCGTTGGATTTGCAATGCGACGGATGCGAGTACTGCCACGGATCAGATTCATAATTCCTTACCTATTCGTATACAGGAAAACGAAATTGACGTGGACGTAATCCCATCAGCAATAATAACAACACATATATACCTGCGCCCAGTGCGATATACCCCAGTAAAGAACTCAACCGCATCCAGGCGTGCCATTGCGACCAGATCATTAACTCCGGCACTAGATACCACAACACGGCGAACATAATTAACGAGCTGATCAGGACTTTGATAAAAAATGTTAACCAGTCCGCCAAGCTGGAAAGGACTTGAGTCCGTTTCAGTGTGATAAACAATAAGCCGGCATTTAAATAAGCCGCAATCGCAGTGGCAAGTGCCAGTCCGGTGTGCGCACCGGGTAGCTCCAGTTTGTGCCACAACCAGACGAAGGAAAGACTGAGCGTGATGCTTAACAGCATTGCAATGATGCCTATCTTTACCGGTGTCTTCGTGTTTTGGCGAGCATAAAATCCCGGTGCCAGTATCTTTATATATATGTAAGCCGGCAGCCCCAGCGCGTACGCGGTTAAACTCATCGTCGCCATTTGTGTATCGAACACGCTGAATTGGCGGTATTGCACCAGTGAGGAAAGAATCGGTGCAGCCAAGGCGATTAATCCAAACATGGCCGGCAGCGCAATTAACAGGGAAATTTTCATCGCCCATTGCAGAGTTTGATTAAATTGCTCGGGATGTTTGGCTACATATTGCCTGGATAACATCGGTAAAATTACCGTAGCGGTGGCGATGCCGAATAATGCCAATGGCAATTCGACAAAACGGTCGGAGATATACAACCAGCTGATACTGCCGACAGCAAGAAAAGACGCAATCATGGTATTTATCAGAATATTCAGTTGCACGACCGATGATCCGAAAATTGCCGGCAGCATAAGACGAAGGATTTTACGTACGCCGTCGACAGCACCGTGAAGTTTCGGTACCGGCATCCCGCGTGCTTTAAGTAGAAACGGTATTTGAAACAGAAGCTGTACGACTCCGGCAATGAACACTCCCCAGGCCAGCGCATAAATCGGTTGCTGCATTCTCGGCGCCAGCCACAACGCCGCCGCAATCAATGAAAAATTCAACAATACCGGCGTTAGCGCGGGCACCGCGAATTTCTGGCGAATATTCAAAATACTGCCGGCCAGCGCCGTCAGGGAAATAAACAATAAATACGGAAACGTAATTTTCAATAACTCGCTGGCGAGAAATTCCTGTTGCGGATCATCGAACCCCGGTGCGAATACCACGATTAACCATGGCGATGCCAGAACGCCCACGGCCGTGATCACCAGCAATACCACGGAGAGCAGGCCGGTGACGTGGTTTATTAAACGATGAAACGAATCTTCTCCCTGGTGCAGGTGTTCCGCCATGACCGGCACAAAGGCCTGCGAAAATGCACCTTCGGCAAACAGGCGGCGTAAAAAATTAGGCACTCGAAATGCGACAAAAAAAGCGTCGGTGCCCGCATTGGCGCCAAATACAATAAAAACCACCGCATCACGCACATAGCCGAAGATGCGTGAAACAAAGGTGGCGCCCCCCACAGTAAGTGTGGATTTGAGTGGTTTTTTACTCACTTGCGATAGTTTATTGATTTATAAGGAAAAAGACTCTACCCCATACAGCCGGAGTTTGCACGGACCTGGCCACTGGTTGACATTTTACAGCGAAAATCGCATAGTACGGCGCCCCTGGAACAGCACCTTTACAAGGAAACATTTTGGCAAATATCGCTTCCGCTCGAAAACGAGCTCGACAGGCCGAAAAATCTCGGCAGCACAATATGGGCTTACGCTCACGTTTACGTACATATATTAAGAATGTCGTAAAGGCGATAGATGCCGGTGATCAAAAAGCCGCAAAGGATCTATATGTGGCCTCGATTCCCGTAATCGATTCTTCCGCTCGCAAGGGTATTATTCACGCCAACAAAGCAGCTCGACACAAGCGCAGATTGAATGCGCGTATTCGCTCGATGAGCTAAAGCTCGGCTGCATTCAACTTATAAAACCGCCAGGTTGTCGCGATGGATCAGTTCAGGTTCGTCGACATAACCTAGTATCGTCTCGATCTCTCCGGAAGCTTTACCCAGAATTAAACGGGTTTCGCTTGAATTATAGTTCACCAGACCACGCGCAATTTCGCGACCGGTATGATCCAGGCAAGCCACTAAGTCACCACGACTGAATTTCCCGTCTACTGCCGATACCCCTACCGGTAACAGGCTGGCGCCGCCGGATAGCAAAACCTTGCTTGCGCCGGCATCCAGCTGAATCGAACCGACCGGTTGTAGTTGATTGGCAATCCATTGTTTGCGCGCGGTTAGCGCTTCGATAGTGGGTTTAATCGTCGTGCCGACGTGCTTATCGTCCGCAACTGCCAACAGTGTTTGTGGTTTTTTACCGGAAGTAATAATGGTCGTGGTTCCGGATCTTTCGGCGCGGCGCGCAGCCTCTATTTTCGTGACCATTCCTCCGCGCCCAAGAGCGTGATGCGACGGTCCCGCCGCCGAATCGAGCTTGCTGTCGTCGGCATTGCACTCATGAATTAACTTAGCGTCCTGGTGCAATTGAGGATTTTTGTCGTAAATTCCATCCTGGTCGGTGAGAATGATCAATACATCGGCGCTGATTAAGTTGGCGACCAGTGCAGCCAGGTTATCGTTATCGCCAAATCGAATTTCTTCAGTTGCAACGGTATCGTTTTCATTAACAACCGGAATCACGCCCAGTTCAAGCAATGTACACAAAGTGGAACGCGCGTTGATGTATCGTTTTCGATTACGCAAGTCCTCGTGGGTAAGTAACACCTGAGCACTATGTAAATTATATTCCTGCAGGTTTTTTTCATAGGCCTGTACCAGACCCATTTGTCCCACTGCGGCGGCGGCCTGCAATTCGTGCAATGCATGCGGGCGCTGGTTCCAGCCCAAGCGGGACATACCTTCGGCCACCGCACCCGAAGAAACCAGTGTAATTTCGTAGCCGCGCCGGCGCAGTTCGGCAATTTCCTGCATCCAGGCTTGAATCGCCGCTTGATTAAGACCGCGCCCTTCATTTGTCACCAGCGAGCTGCCGATTTTCACCACCCAGCGTCGGCCGGTCTGAGTTTTATGCGTGGTTTTTTTCATCTTCCTGCAGATATAAAATAATGTCTTTACATAATTCGTCTAAACCAGCGCGGCTTACAGCAGATACTGCATAGTAAGCGCTTTGCCAGCCGATGTCTTTAATACACTGTTGAATGCGCTGATCGGATTCATCACGTGTAAGCAAATCAATTTTATTAAACACCAGCCAACGGTCTTTGTTGGCAACCGAAGCTCCGTACTGGTGTAACTCTTTTTCAATAGTTTTGTACTGCGAAAGAGCATCGTCTTCGGTGCTGCTCTGTGCCAGGTCGATCATGTGCAGCAGCAGGCGGCAGCGCGAAAGATGTTTTAGAAATTGAATGCCCAGACCCTGACCCTGCGCGGCTCCTTCAATAAGCCCCGGCAAATCCGCCATCACAAAACTTTGCAAAGGACCCACGCGAACGACACCCAAATTCGGATGCAGGGTGGTGAAAGGGTAGTCTGCAATTTTTGGTTTGGCGTCGGAAACAGCGGTGATCAAGGAGGATTTGCCGACACTGGGAATGCCCAGCAAGCCGACGTCTGCCAACAGTTTTAACTCCAGACGCAGTTCGCGTACGTCGCCTTCGCTACCCGGAGTGGTTTTGCGCGGAGCACGGTTAGTCGAAGATTTAAAGCGCGCATTACCGAGACCGTGAAAACCGCCTTTAGCCACCAGCAGCGTCTGGTCCGCACGGGTTAAGTCACCGATACATTCGTCGGTGTTGTTATCAAATACTTCGGTACCGACCGGAACATCCACATACAAATCCTGCCCCGACTTGCCGGTGCAGTTACGCCCGCGGCCGTCGCTGCCGCGTTCGGCTTTAAAGCTGCGGGTATAACGAAAATCCGCCAGTGTGTTCACTCCCGCCCGTGCACGTAAGTACACGCTTCCGCCGTCACCTCCGTCACCCCCGTCAGGCCCGCCTTTGGGAATGAAGCGCTCGCGGCGAAAACTCAGGCAGCCGTTACCACCGTTACCGCCGTAAACCGTTATGGTTGCTTCGTCTACGAACTTCATTGCTGCGTACTTGCCTGACAAAAGTTAATGGGTAAACCATAAGTGCAAAAAAAAACCCCGAACCGGGGTTTTTTTGAATCCTTGCATGAG
This sequence comes from Gammaproteobacteria bacterium, assembly GCA_028285655.1. Lineage (GTDB taxonomy): Bacteria > Pseudomonadota > Gammaproteobacteria > UBA4575 > UBA4575 > JANQOT01. Next base: position 2,068 of record JANQOT010000168.1, on the reverse strand, counting down.
ACACCCGCGCTCAGTTAACCACGCTCACATATTTGCGGTTCTTTGGTCCTCTGGTTTCAAATTTTACGACGCCGTCCAGCTTGGCGAAAATCGTATAATCACGACCCAGGCCTACATTGTCGCCGGGATGAAACTTGGTACCACGCTGACGCAAAATAATATTGCCGGCACTTACCTGCTGCCCGCCGAAACATTTCACACCCAGTCGTTTCGATTCCGAATCACGACCGTTTCTGGTACTTCCGCCTGCTTTCTTATGTGCCATAGTTCTAGTCTCTACTTGCTAATCTTCTTAATTACCAGTTCAGTGTAGGATTGTCGATGACCCATTTGCTTGCGGTGGTGCTTGCGACGGTGAAATTTCACAATTTCGACCTTATCGCCACGGCCATGGGCACGCACTTCGGCCTTCACTTTATTACCTTCCAGATAAGGTGTGCCGACACTGACATCTTCTCCGGAGCCCACCATGAGCACCTGCTCCAGGTCTACGGTCGCGCCTTGTTCGGCATCTAGTTTTTCTACCCGCAGCACATCGCCTTCTTTAACTCGATACTGCTTGCCGCCGGTGGCGATAACTGCATACATGTTCGTTAACCTGTGGGAAAAGAGCGCGAAATTCTAGCGATATCAAGCAGTCAGGTCAAACACCTTGCGTCCTTAAATTCGACGCTTCATTATGTCGGCTCTCGATAAGCTCATACAACCCATGCAACTTAATGATATTCAAGCACTTGTAGCGGCAGACATGGAGGGCGTCAACGCCCATATCCGCGCCCAGCTACACTCTGATGTCGCCCTGATCGAACAAATGGGCGAATATATCGTCAATAGCGGCGGCAAACGGCTGCGGCCGGTACTGGCGATTCTGTCTGCTCGAGCCTGTCAGTATGAGGGCGTAAAACACCATCTGACCGCCGCCATTATCGAATTTATCCATACGGCGACCCTGCTGCACGACGATGTTGTGGATGCCTCGAATTTGCGCCGTGGTAAGGAGACCGCGAACTCAATTTGGGGAAATGAAGCCTCGGTGCTGGTCGGTGATTTCATATTTTCCCGGTCATTTGAAATGATGGTGCAGGTAGGCGATATGCGCGTGATGGAGGTATTGGCGACCGCTTCCAACACTATTGCCGAAGGTGAAGTCCTGCAATTGTTGAACTGCAATGAACCGGATACCACCGAGCAGCAGTACATGGAAGTCATTCGCTGCAAAACCGCCAAACTCTTTGAAGCGGCGGCACGTCTGGGGCCGGTGCTGGCCAATAGACCCGCGGATATCGAAGAGGCTATGGCCACCTATGGCATGCATCTGGGGACCGCGTTTCAATTAATCGACGACATGCTGGACTATCGAGCAGACAGTGAAACCATGGGGAAAAATGTCGGTGACGACCTGGATGAAGGGAAACCGACCTTACCCATCATTTATGCGTTAAATAATGGTAATGCCGCACAGGTAAAAGAATTGCGTGAAGTCATCAAGAATGGCGATCGCACGAAATTGCAGCAGGTGATGGAAATTATTCTCGATACCAAAGCACTGGACTACGTGCAACAAACTGCATTTCGGGAAGCCGAAATCGCCAAGCAGTCGATTACCTGCCTGCCGGAGGGTGAATACAAAACCGCATTAAGCAGCCTGGTGGAATTCTCGGTGTCGCGAATCTATTAAAGTCGTACCACAACTCGTATACTTGCCCACGCAAAGTCGGAGTGTAGCTCAGCTTGGTAGAGCACTGTCTTCGGGAGGCAGGGGTCGGAGGTTCAAATCCTCTCACTCCGACCAAATAATTAAAACAAATGGAAGCCTCCACAAAACGTGGGGCTTCCATTTGTTTTAATTATTTAGGAGAGAGACGGTTTGGAACCGAAGTGAGGTTCACAAAATCGTCGGGAACGATTTTGAAACGCCGCAGGCGGACCCTTGGGGCGAAGTACAGGGATGTACGAAGTAAATCCTCTCACTCCGACCACACTTGCGAGCGGGTATTGCTCGCAAATTAATGGTCACGAAGTGACACAACAAGTAGTTGTAAAAGAGCTAACTATAACGATCGCCTGA
>JANQOT010000161.1 GCA_028285655.1 Gammaproteobacteria bacterium | reverse complement strand
ACCTGGTCGGTTATTTAGGCAAAAAGCGTTACCAGAATTTGTTTGGCGAGTAGTTGTTGAGCAAATAAAACGTTAATACGTATTAGATTAAAACTTCGCTATGCGTCTTACCAAATTCTGCCATGGTTGCGTGGTGTTTTTGCCCATTGTTTCTATTATCTGGAATTATTTTTTACAGTTTTCTACTACAGGTGATTTATACGCGGTCTAAATAATATTTTGTTGCGGGTTATATTGAGGCGGAAAAGGTGATGAATTATTTACCCAAAAATAGTTATATTCTGAATTCCTGAGCGACGGGTAATGCAAGAATATATAGAGCCATTGCGAACAATTATGGCTGATGCATCGCACGCCATTATGGAAGTATATAAGAGGGATTTTTCTATTTATGAAAAAGAAGATAAAAGCCCGCTAACTGAGGCTGATTTAAAATCACACGATATAATTTTTGCTGGGTTGCAATCGCTAGGTGAGGTTCCCATTCTTTCTGAAGAGGGAAAAGATATCCCTTGGGAAGAGCGGCAGCATTGGGAACGGTACTGGCTGGTGGATCCAATTGATGGCACCAAGGAGTTTATCAAAAAGAATGGTGAGTTCACGGTTAACATTGCGCTGATTGAACGTAATGTACCGGTCATGGGTGTGGTGGCGGTACCGGTTCTGGGTGTGATGTATTTCGGAATGCGAGGCGTCGGTGCGTGGAAAGAAAGTAACAACGGAATTCGAACAGAGTTGACAGTCAGGACGCCACCAGCCGAAAAAGGCTGGAGGATTGTTGGCAGTCGCTCGCATTTGAGTGATACCACGAAAGCGCTTGCACAATGGTTACCGGGTTCCGAATTTGTCAGTATGGGCAGTTCGTTAAAGTTTTGTGTAGTGGCCGAAGGCAATGCAGATATTTACCCGCGCTTCGGTCCCACCAGCGAATGGGATACGGCGGCTGCGCAGGCGGTGGTCGAAGCTGCAGGTGGCCAAGTGGTAAAATTGAATCTGGAGCCGTTGCGTTATAACCAGAAGGATTCTCTTTTGAATCCGTATTTTGTGGTTTGTGCGGAAATCAGCACTGCGTGGGCTGAATTCGTTGAACCGCTTGCATTTGATATCTAGTTACAGACTTAAGTTACTAACCGCCTCACCGATTTCCGCCAGTGTGCGCACGGTGTGTGCGCCTGCTTTTTCCAGTGCTTGATATTTATCTTCCGCGGTCCCTTTGCCGCCGCTGATTATGGCGCCGGCGTGACCCATGCGTTTTCCTTTGGGTGCACTGGCGCCGGCGATGTAGGCGACCACCGGTTTTGAAACGGCGCTGTGTATGAATTCGGCGGCTTCTTCTTCGGCGGTTCCGCCGATCTCGCCGACCATAACAATCGCATCGGTTTCCTGATCGTGTTCAAACAGGGCCAGGCATTCAATAAAGTCGAGCCCGTGAATAGGGTCCCCACCGATGCCGATACAGGTGGACTGGCCGAAATCTTTGGTCTGGTTTACCGCGACATAGGTTAGTGTTCCGGATCGGGAAACGATGCCGATGTTGCCGCGCTTGTGAATTTCGCCTGGCATGATGCCGATTTTGCATTGCTCGGGAGCGATAATTCCCGGGCAGTTAGGTCCGATTAAATTGGATTGGCTGGTTTCCAGCACATCGCTTACGGCTACCATGTCCTGCACTGGTATGCCTTCGGTGATGCATATAATTAATGGAATTTCCGCCTCGATGGCTTCCAGCACTGCATCGGCTGCAAACGGCGCGGGCACATAAATGACGCTTGCATCGATTTCGTGTTCATTCGATGCTTCCCGTACAGTGTTGTAAACCGGCACATCTAAATGAGTAGTACCGCCTTTTCCGGGTGTTACGCCGGCAATAATGTTACTGCCGTACTCGATACCCTGCTGGGTGTGGAAAGTGCCCTGGCTTCCCGTAATTCCCTGACAAAGAATTCGTGTTTCCTGGTCGATTAAAATGCTCATCCTTGTGCCTTTTCAATGGCCAGCATTGCGCCTTCGGTCAAGTTGCTTACCGGAAATAATAATTCGTGCTGGTCTTTTAAAATATTTTTCCCTTGTTTTGCATTGGTGCCTTGCAATAACACTATGACAGGAAGCGTAAGTTCGGTTTCTTTTAATGCTTGTAATACTCCCTGTGCGATTACGTCGCAACGTACAATGCCGCCGAAAATATTGACGAAAATAGAGGTAACACTGGGGTCTTCGGTTAAAAGATTAAATGCATGCGTTACGCGTTCTTCATCTGTATTGCCGCCTACGTCCAGAAAGTTTGCCGGTTCTCCGCCATGGTGTTTAATCAAATCCATGGTGGCCATTGCCAGTCCCGCGCCGTTCACTACACAGCCGATGTTGCCCTCCAGTTTTACGTAGTTCAGGTCGTGTTGCTTGGCCTTGAGCTCCATCGGATTTTCCTGGCTGGCGTCCCGCAAATCGGCAATGACTTTATGTCGAAACAAGGCGTTGTCATCAAAGTTAATTTTTGCATCCAGCGCCAGCAGTGATTCTTCTTCGGTAACGATTAATGGATTGATTTCAATTAACGAAGCATCTTTCTCCAGAAACAATGCATACATTTGTCTGACGATGTGCGCGAATTGTTTGAACTGCGGTTTATTGAACTGGAGATTTTGCGCCAGTAAACGACAGTGATAACCCTGAACACCGGTACTGCGGTGAATGTCTACCGAAGATATTTTTTCGGGCGAAGTAGCAGCGATTTCTTCGATGTTAACGCCGCCTTCGGCGGAAGCCAGCGCGGTAACTTTTTTTGTGCTGCGGTCAATTAACAGGCTTATGTATATTTCGCGTGCGATTTTGGCCGGTTTTTCAACCAGCAGTGTATTAATAGGCAGTCCGTCCTCGCCGGTTTGTTTGGTTACCAGCCGGGTTCCCATTAATGTATTTATTTGCTGTTTTAGTTCTTCCTTGGTGTTGACCCACAAGATACCTCCGGCTTTGCCGCGGCCACCGGCATGCACTTGTGCTTTAATGATCCAGGATTCGCCGCCAAAGTTGGCGACAAATTTTTCGATACTGTCGCCCTGAGTAAACACCTCGCTGCGTGGCACCGGAATGTCATAAGACTGCAATAATCGTTTGGATTGATATTCATGGATGTACATGATGAGCGCAAAATAACATAAATGCAGACCGGCTGCGCGATGAATTTTTATGTTAATTTATTTCGTATGCTTACATACGACGTAAAAAAAAGATCGAGTCTTGCACTTGTTCTGGTTGAGCGCCCGGTTTAGTGCAGTCGTCCGGCTTTGACGAATCGCTGTCTCCAGAATGGATCGTCTATGCTGGCGTAGGAAACAAACTTTCCGCTTTTGGGGGCGTGAATAAATTGATTATTGCCGGTATAAATACCCACATGCGAAATTCTATTGCCGTAAATTTTAAAGAATAAAATATCGCCTGGCTCTACGTCGCGCAAACTTAGCGTATCGGCGTGTTGTGCCTGTTGTCTTGTCGTACGTGGTACTGATATGCCGAGCTTGCTGTGGGTGTAATAAACGAGTCCGCTGCAGTCGAAACCGCTGGGGGAAGACCCGCCGTATTTGTACGGTGAACCTAATACGCCTTGCGCCAGATGTACGACTTTGTTACCGGTGGCATTCGTGTGTCTGGTGACGCGAGCAGTGGATTCTTTTTGGGTGCTTGCTCGGGTGCTGGTTGCATGGCTGCCTGCATCGGGTTTGGGTTCCGGCCCGGAACAACCCTGTAATACTAAAAGAATACACACCATGCCCGTGCCTACTCGGCATGCGGACTGGCTGAACTGTGAAAGTAAATTGAGCATAGCGACTACCTTACTTCAAGATATTTTACCTGAACTATATGACTCGCCAAGTGGCGGAAATCTTCCGATATGGTTGGTGGTATACTTGCGGCCGGTTCTAAAATTGTGACCGACTTAAAATTTATAAAATAATTTCGGTTTCCGTGTAAGGAAATCTGTTCAACAACGGTCAGGCAGTCCTTCATATGCAGGAAGCAAAAATAATCGATGTATTGCTCGATGGTCGCGGTGTCGCAGACCGGGACGGTAAAAAAGTATTTATTCCATATACGGTGCCCGGCGAGCGGGTACGCTACGAGCGGCGTAAAAAGAAAAAGAAATTCGACGAAGCAAAGTTAATAGAAGTTTTACAAGCTTCTCCCGATCGAGTGGATCCCCGCTGCCAGTACTTTTCTATATGCGGTGGTTGTTCCAGCCAGCATATTTCTGCGCAAGCGCAGATTCAGTATAAACAGCAATCGGTGCTGGAGACGCTGGCGCGCATCGGTAAGGTAAGACCGCGCAAAGTATATCCGCCGGTAGTCGATCAAGTGTGGGGGTACCGGCGACGTGCACGCCTGGCAGTAAAATACGTGGCCAAGAAAAATCGTGCATTAGTCGGATTTCGCGAGAAAAACGCACCCTATGTGACGGATATGTGGAGTTGCGAAGTTTTGCATCCGAATATTGCACGACTCATTGGATCCTTGTCCGAACTGATCACCGCGTTATCGATACGCGATAAAATTCCACAAATCGAATGCAGTGTCGCAGAAAATGCAACAGCTTTGGTGTTTCGCGTTCTCGAAAACCCTGGTGAACAAGATCTGGACGCGTTCGCGCAGTTTGAGCGGCAACATGCCGTGCGTGTGTATTTGCAGACTAAAGGCCTGGATACGGTCACACTTTTACACCAGGAATCGAATTTGGAGTCTTTGCATTTTGTGTTGCAGCCGTCAGGCATCAAAATCGAGTTTTCTCCTGTCGATTTTGTACAGGTGCACAGTGGCATCAATCAAAAAATGGTACACCAGGCAATCGACTGGCTGCGCGTACAAAAAAACGATGCGGTGCTCGATCTTTTTTGTGGGTTAGGAAATTTCAGTCTTCCCGTCGCCCGCCTGGCTGAAAAAGTAGTCGGTGTAGAAGGGGACGCGGCATTGCTTGAGCGCGCAAGAAAAAATGCACGAATAAATCGTTTGTCCAACGTTGAATTTGAGCGAGCGAATCTGTTTGAACTGGAGCAGAATGATTCCTGGTTACGGGATGAGTGGAGCATTGTCATTCTGGACCCACCGCGATTGGGCGCGCGCGAAGTGGTTGAACGAATGAATGAAATCAATCCGGCAAAGGTGCTCTATATTTCCTGTCACCCGGGCACGCTGGCGCGAGATTCAGATATGCTGGTAAACAGTTTAGGGTATTCGATGCAGCGGTTGAGTATTCTGAATATGTTTCCACATACGGGCCATGTGGAAACCATGGTATTGTTTGAAAAACTGTAAACTAGTTGTTGCTGGATTTCGGTTCGGTCGCGACGACTTTTTTGCGAAATTTAATACGCAGCAAATTTCCGTTGGGTGCAACCCGGTCTTCCACAATAGAATGGGCGCCGGTGTCATAATCATTCCGGTCGCGAGTAGAGACAGCCTCAATAATGGCTTCGTCCTGGCAGTTTACTCGGCGAAAATCTCCGCGATAGTCGACTTCATCTTCTTCGCACCAACGCACACGGGGTAAAAACTCTGGCTCGTAAACCGTGCGGGTTTTGTATTCGATTTTAGTATCCAGCTTGGGTGTTGCTGCAACATCGTTTGCATTTTCGGAACTATCTGCCAGTAACGGAGTAGCGGCGACCAGACTTATAGCCAGTGATGTCCATAATGAGCAAATTAACGCTTTCATTGTTGTTACCCCACTCCTCATTGTTACCAGTGAAATTGTATCACGGTTATACTTTACAATTAGTTACCGTTTAATGATTTATATCATGCATGGTTGTGCCATTTGTGAACCTGGTTATCAAAATTATTTAAGTAACTTATAAAAGAATTTACAAATTTTGTTAAACGAATCGACTCAACCTATTGCTTTGCTTGGATAAAATCAGTGTCTCTCCATCTCCGGTATTGTTCACATTTTGATAGTTTCATATTGTAAATATGTCAGATCTCATAAAGCGATGTATTGTGCAAGGAAGGGTACAAGGGGTGTTTTTTCGGGATTCCACCCGTAAAGTTGCTCTTGAATTAGGGTTATTGGGCTGGGCCAGGAATTGCGCCGATGGTTCGGTAGAAGTACTGGCCAGGGGGCCGCACGATGCAGTACTGGAACTGGAGTCCTGGTTGCAGCACGGTCCTCCACGGGCGCGGGTGGATAGCGTGCGTTGCGAAGTTCTGACGTCGGTTTCAAATACGCTGACCGGCTTTCAAATTCTATAAGTAATGCTACAAGTAAATTTGCTTGTTATGCACACACTTGCCCCCATATAATCCGCAGCACATTTACTCAGGACGACCACCCGCGAGGCTTGAACAGCCGGCGAACCGATTATTAGACAGGATTATCGTACATGCCGATATACGAATACGAATGCCAGCAGTGTGGTTATCATCATGAGGTGTTGCAAAAAGTAAGTGACGACCCGCTAATAACCTGTCCTTCATGCGGGGCCGATGCGTTGAAAAAACTGATTTCCGCAGCCGGCTTTCGTTTAAGCGGCAGTGGCTGGTACGAAACAGATTTCAAATCGGATAATCAAAAAAACCTGGCTAAAAAAGACGGTGAAAAGTCTAAAGACGGAAAAGTGGATAAAAAAGCCAAGGACAGCAAAACAGACAAAAGCTCGTCGACCGCCGCGGGTTCAAGTAAAAAGTCTTCAAATGCTTCCGGAAAAAACGCTTAGCGTTTTCAGTTCAAACCAGTGTTACGGCGTTATTTAATCGCCGGCTTGCTGGTGTGGGTGCCGTTAGGCATTACGTTTCTTGTTATTAAATTTCTGCTTGATCTTATGGATCGGCTGTTATTGTTGCTGCCGGTTGAGTGGCGGCCGGAAACTATTTTCGGATTTTCGATTCCCGGATTTGGTTTGGTCATTGCAATTGCGATTCTGTTAATTACCGGCGTCGTCGTAGCCAACTTGCTGGGACGTACGATTCTACGATTGTGGGAAAGCCTGCTGTCGCAAATTCCGCTGGTGCGTACCGTGTATTCATCTGTTAAACAAATATTAACCAGTTTGTTGTCCACTGGCAGTCACTCGTTTCGCAAGGTATTGCTGATCGAGTATCCACGCAAGGGCATATGGACAGTTTGCTTTCAAACCGGTCCGGCGGCCAATGAAATTCAGACCCATCTGGAAAAAGAATCTTTGACGGTATTTGTGCCGACCACGCCTAATCCGACCTCGGGATTTATTATGATGGTGGCCAAGGAAGACACGCGCGAACTGGATATGGATATCGAATCGGCGTTGAAACTGGTGATGTCGCTGGGAATCGCGGCGAACACGGACCGCGAAGAAGTTGATTCGGAGAAGCCCAGTCCGTAATATCCACTGCTTTCGCCAGAAAAACTACCTGCGTTGCCAATTTGGTTTTTTATAAGGAATACCTGTCGGTATGCTCAATTTGCGCATAATACCCACGCGCAGGTGTCCTCGCTGACGTTTTTCGAAACGAGATTGAATGATAGGCCAACTACCTTACTTAGATTAAAAGATTAGGAAAGCAGACATGCGTACGCTTTACTGCGGAAACGTCACAAAAGATCATCTGGATCAGGAAATTACGCTGTGCGGCTGGGTTAACCGGCGCCGCGATCACGGCGGCGTAATTTTTGTCGATCTGCGCGATCGTGAAGGGATCATGCAAGTCGTGTTTGATCCTGATCGGCCGGAAATATTTCAAGTGGCCGAGCATATTCGCAATGAATTTGTTTTGCAGGTTACCGGCAAGGTGCGTTTGCGGCCGGAAGGTACGGAAAATCCGGATTTGCCTACCGGCGCGGTAGAAATGCTGGCAAATGAATTAACCGTGTTAAATCAATCTGAAACTCCGCCGTTTCAACTGGACGACGAAGACGTTAATGAAGAGTCGCGTTTGCGCTATCGCTATATCGATTTACGCAGACCGGAAATGCAGCAACGATTACAAAAACGCGTGCAGGTCGTGCAGGCGTTTCGCGCGTATTTGGACCGAAACGGATTTCTGGATGTGGAAACGCCGATGTTGACCAAAGCGACGCCGGAAGGTGCACGAGATTATCTGGTACCCAGTCGAACGCATCCGGGATCGTTTTTTGCACTGCCGCAGTCACCGCAACTTTTTAAACAGTTGTTAATGATGAGTGGACTCGACCGCTACTACCAGGTGGTGCGCTGTTTTCGTGATGAAGACTTGCGTGCCGACCGTCAACCCGAATTTACGCAACTCGATATAGAGACTTCGTTTCTCACGCAAGAAGACATTATGCAAATGATGGAAGAAATGATGCGTGAGGTATTTAAATCGACGTTACATGTCGAACTGCCAAATCCGTTCCCGCGCATGAGCTACGCAGAAGCCATGCAGCGCTTCGGGTCGGATAAACCCGATATGCGCATACCGCTTGAACTAGTGGATATCACCGATTTAATGGCCGCAGTGGAGTTTAAAGTTTTCAGCGGTCCGGCCAAAGATAAAAACGGCCGGGTGGCGGTATTGCGATTACCTGCAGGCGGTGAGCTGACACGCAAGGAAATTGACGACTACACAAGTTTTGTCGGTAACTACGGCGCCAAGGGTCTGGCCTATATAAAATGTAATGATGTCGCACAGGGTCGCGACGGTTTGCAAAGCCCGATTCTCAAGTTTTTGCCTGACGATGTCATTCAGCAAATTATTGCACGCACCGAAGCGATAAATGGTGACTTGCTGTTTTTCGGTGCGGACAAAGCCACAGTGGTGAACGATGCGTTGGGCGCATTGCGTGTGAAGCTGGGGCTGGATCGCGGACTTGTGGAAAGCGAATGGCAGCCGTTATGGGTGATCGACTTCCCGATGTTTGAATGGGACGAAAAAGAAAAACGCTGGAATGCATTACACCATCCGTTTACCGCGCCGAACTTCGAGCAAGCGCAACAGCTAATCGATAATCCCGGCGAAAGTTTATCCAAAGCCTACGATATGGTGTTAAACGGCACTGAAATCGGCGGAGGTTCAGTTCGTATTCATCAGCAGGACATGCAGCGCGCAGTATTCGACGTGTTAAACATTTCGCCGCATGAAGCGGAAAACAAATTCGGGTTTTTACTGACTGCGCTTAAGTTTGGTTGTCCGCCGCACGGCGGTATCGCATTCGGGCTGGATCGATTGGTGATGCTAATGACCGGCAGTACTTCCATTCGCGACGTGATGGCTTTTCCCAAAACCCAGACCGCGATGTGTCCGTTGACCGATGCGCCGGCAGAGGTCAGCGAACAGCAATTAAAAGAGTTAAGTCTGCGATTGCGCGCCAAGGCGAAAGACTGATTTAATTACCAATCGTGGCGGCCGCCCACTGATATTCTTCTGATGAAGGAAAATTTGCCTGCAATAAATTGAAGTAATTTACTTCCGTTTGTTTGTCCTTTAATAGTCGACTGATTTCGATGCCGAGCTTTAATGTTTGCGGCGTATGTTGCGCGTATTGTGCATAACTTCGCAGGCGCTCCAGTGCCGGGACACCGCGTTTTTTGGCAAAATTAATTTGCGCAAGTTGAAACAATGCGATTGAGTTATTTTCCTTAAAGTCCAGTGCAGTTTTGAAATATCGAGCAGCCTGGTCGGGGTCGGGAACGCGCATGGCGCATAAGCCGGCATTGGTATACGCGATTTCCGGATTACGGTTACTAGAATGTTTGGCGGCGCGCAAAAATATTTGTTGGGCCTGATTTAGTTGGCCCGAGTCGCATAAAAAATTTCCGTAATTATTTAACGTGGAACTGTCGTTGGGTGATTTGGCCAATGCTTTCTGGAAATGCTGAATGGCCAGTTCCGGTCGATTGGATTTTGCGTAAACCAAACCCGCAATATTATTGGCGTCGACATTTTCGGCATCGATCGCCAGTGCTTGCAGAATGTTTCTTTCTGCCAGTACTAACGATCCGCGCAGGGTATACGCCAGGGCATTGGAAACCAGCGCATTAATTCGCCCGGATGGATCTTCGTTCGCGGGTTTTTCCACTGGACCGCTGCATGCGGTCAGCAAACCGCACAGAAAAACAGCCCGGCAAAAATTTAAATTTATGTTCACGTCAATATTCAACCTGTAGAATGCAAGGGGCTTTTGCGCTCAATGTATCATTGAAGCGTATGTAAGCATAATGACATTCGCCAATGGAAAATAAAAATAATTACAAACGTCCGGAGTCTGTGCTGGTGATTGTGCATACCAAAACCGGTTATGTGCTGGTCTTGCGGCGGGTAAAACCTGACGATTTCTGGCAATCCGTGACGGGCAGTCTGGAGTGGGGCGAGCGTGCCTTCGATGCCGCTGTGCGCGAGCTAAAAGAAGAGACCGGGCTTGACAGTCCCGGCCTGGTGGACTGCAATTTTTCCCAGGAGTTCGAGATTTATTCCATGTGGCGCGAGCGCTATCAACCAGGAGTTACGCATAACATTGAGCATGTATTTACGCTGGAACTGGAAGACTGCCTGGAAATTCAGCTTGATCCGCGTGAACATATCGAATACCGGTGGCTGCCGCGGGATGAAGCGATTGCCCAGGCCAGTTCGCACACCAACCGACACGCCATTGTACGCTGGGTGCCGCGCTAGCGACCTGTTGCTCTTTGATTGATGACCGAACGCGCAATTGTTTGTATTCACGGGATCTGGGTCAGACCCGGAATTTTCTGGTATTTGCGCCGTGCCTTGAAACCGGTCGGCGCGCCTGTGTACTTGTTTGGATACGCCAGTATCCGCCGCACGCTGGAGGAGAGCGCGCAATCTCTGCGGTCTTATCTCGACAAGCTTGACGCTCAAAGAATAGATTTTATCGCCCATAGCATGGGCGGATTACTGTTGCTGCACTATTTATCTTTGGATTGCGATTCTCGTGTGGCTAAAGTCGTGTTGATGGGTACGCCCCTGCAGGGCAGTGCTATTGCCCGTACCAGCGCACAGTTTGCCTTGTTCAAACCGTTGTTGGGCAAGAATCGTGAGTATCTGCAACGCGGTGTAGCGCAATGGTCGGCCCCGGCGGAAACCATCATGATTGCCGGTATCCGCAGTATCGGAATGGGTAGAGTATTTCCCAAAGCATTGGTCGGGCCCAATGACGGAATGATAACCGTTGCAGAAACACGCCATTCCGGGCTGCTGGCACACTACCAGATTGCGGAATCGCATTCCTCCATGCTGTATTCGCGAGCGGCTGTGCGCATCATTTGCGATTTTCTCGCCTGAGTTCTTCGCGCCGGTGATGGCGATGCGTCGAAGCGAACGAAAGTCGTCGTTGCGCAACCAGTCTGGTTCAAGCAAAAACAAATGGTAAACTAATGCGCTTTCCAGGGAACCGAGATCGACATGGCAGGGCATAGTAAGTGGGCGAATATTCAGCATCGAAAAAAAGCCCAGGATGCAAAACGCGGTAAATTATTCACCAAACTGATTCGAGAAATTACAGTGGCAGCCCGCATCGGAGGGTCGGATCTGGATTCCAACCCGCGCCTGCGCCTGGCGGTGGACAAAGGCCTGGGAGCCAATATGAGCAAGGACACCATCGATCGTGCCATAAAGCGCGGTGCCGGTGAACTGGAGGGCATGGAGTATGAAGAAATTCGCTACGAAGGGTACGGCCCCGGCGGAGCCGCCGTGCTGGTCGATTGTTTAACCGATAATCGCAATCGCACTGTTTCCGAGGTGCGGCATGCGTTCAGCAAACATGGCGGTAATCTGGGTACCAGCGGCTCGGTGGCCTATCTTTTTGCCCAGCAGGGCGTGTTCAGCTACGAAGCGGGTGTGGATGAAGACCGTCTGATGGAAGTCGCACTGGATGCGGGCGGTGAAGATTTGATTAATAATGACGATGGCTCGGTCGACGTAATATGTGCACCTGAAACATTTGTGCAGTTAAAGGAAGCCTTGAGCGCCGCGGAGCTGGACGCCAGTTTTGCCGAAGTCGCGATGCGCCCAAGTACGATGGCGGAGGTTACCGATAAAGACGCTGAGAAATTGATTCGCTTGATCGATGTTTTAGAAGAGTTGGACGATGTTCAAAACGTTTATTCAAACGCCGATTTTTCAGACCAGGTTTTGGAGAATATAAGTTAGTACTTTACGCCCAATGATCCGGATTCTCGGAATCGATCCGGGTTCGGTAAAAACCGGTTACGGCATCATCGAAAGTAACGGCCAGCACAGTCGTTATGTAGACAGTGGTTGCATAAAGCTGGCGGCAAAAGATCTTCCCGACAAGTTGGGAGAGATATTTTCGGTATTGTCCGATGTCATCACCAATCAACATCCGCGGGAAATGGCCATCGAGCAAGTATTTTTGTCTAAAAATGCCTCGTCGGCGTTAAAGCTCGGGCATGCGCGCGGTGCCGCGATCACTGCAGGTGTATGCGCCAGGCTGGATGTTTATGAATACAGCGCGCGAGCAGTGAAGCAGTCCACAGTGGGTTACGGAGCTGCCAACAAAGAACAGATTCAGCATATGGTGTTGCGCTTGCTTAATATTCGCAAAGTACTGCAGGAAGACGAAGCCGATGCGCTCGCGGTAGCTTTGTGTCATGCGCACACCGGATTATCGGCGCACATGCTGCAACCCAAATCATTATAAGACGTAGCAAGTATGATCGGACGTTTGCAAGGCACACTGGTATACAAACAGCCGCCCAATTTGATGATTAATGTGCAGGGAGTCGGGTACGAGCTTGAAGCGCCCATGTCGACCTTTTACGAATTGCCGGAAAGCGGCGAACAAGTCACGTTGTATACCCATCTCGCCATTCGCGACGATGCGCATATTCTGTACGGATTTCATCAGCCATCGGACCGAGTGCTGTTTCGTACCTTGCTTAAAGTCAACGGCGTCGGTGCCAAAATGGCGTTGGCGATTTTGTCCGGTATGGATGCCGCAGGATTCAAATCATGTATTCAGCTTGGCGATGCAGAATCACTTATTCGTTTACCAGGCGTCGGGCGCAAGACTGCGGAGCGCTTGATCGTGGAATTGCGCGACCGCCTAAGCAACGAAGAAAACAACCCGGCGACCAGGCCGGTTGCAGGCTCCGATCGTGATACGGTGCGCAACCATGTGGACGAAGCCATCTCGGCATTAACCGCGCTAGGGTATAAAGCGCCGGAAGCTTTGCGTATGGTAAAAAATGTGCAGGAAGAGACGAATTCCTGCGAGGATTTGATACGGTTGGCACTGAAATCGAGCTTAAGTAAATAATGGTATTTACACAGCGAATGCTGTCTAATTCAATTCTATGAGCACTGAGCGTATAGTAGCGGCCGATTCCAGCGAGCAGGATACTGTACTGGATCGAGCAATTCGTCCTCGTACTCTGGAGGATTATGTCGGTCAGCAAAAAGTTCGCGAACAAATGGAGATTTTTATTTCAGCAGCACGCGCGCGCAAGGAAGCGCTTGACCATGTGCTTATATTTGGCCCGCCCGGGCTTGGGAAAACAACACTTTCACACATAATTGCCAATGAGCTGTCGGTAGGGTTGCGCCAGACTTCGGGGCCGGTACTGGAAAAGCCCGGCGACCTGGCCGCTATTCTTACCAATCTCGAAGAAAACGATGTGCTGTTTGTGGATGAGATTCACCGATTAAGCCCGGTGGTGGAAGAAGTGCTTTATCCGGCGCTGGAAGACTACCAACTGGATATCGTTATCGGCGAGGGTCCGGCCGCCAGGTCGATCAAACTGGATTTACCTCCCTTTACATTAGTGGGCGCGACCACACGAGCGGGATTGCTGACCTCTCCGTTACGCGATCGATTCGGTATCGTGCAGCGGCTGGAGTTTTACACCACCGAAGAGCTGGGGTCGATCGTTAAACGTTCGGCCGGAATTCTGGATGTGGCATTGGATGAGCACGGTAGCGCCGAGATCGCCAAGCGCTCGCGCGGAACGCCGCGTATAGCCAATCGCTTGCTGCGGCGAGTGCGGGATTATGCACAAGTTAAAGCCGACGGGGTCATCACCAAGGAAGTCGCCGATCAAGCACTGGATATGCTGAGTGTCGATCAAAACGGATTCGACCAGATGGATCGGCGCGTATTACTGGCCGTGATCGAAAAATTCGACGGCGGGCCGGTGGGACTGGATAGCTTGTCGGCCGCGGTGGGTGAAGAACGCGGCACTATCGAAGATGTGATCGAGCCCTATCTGATTCTCAACGGGTTTTTAATGCGCACGCCTCGAGGTCGCGTGGCCACCATGAATGCGTATCGACATTTTGGCATCCGCGCCCCGCAAAGTATTACGCAAACTGAATCGACAGCGGATTTGTTCGGTAGTGAGTCCAAATCCTAACAGGGTCATTTGCCTTGAAGTCATTTGAATGGCCGGTTCGCATTTATTATGAAGATACCGATGCCGGCGGTGTAGTGTATTACGCCAACTATCTCAGGTATCTTGAGCGTGCCCGTACAGAATGGTTGCGTACGTTTGGTTTTGAGCAGGATCAGCTAAGAATTGAACATAATATCGTGTTTGCAGTTCGATCGGTTGATATTCAATATAAAAAACCGGCGCTTTTTAACCAACAGATCATTGTTTTAATCGATCATGTAGATCTGCGTCCTGCAAGTATGGAAATGCAGCAATCCATTATCAGAAAATCCGGTAATAGCAGCGAATTAATTGTGACGGCTGCTGTCAATATAGTGTGTTTACATGATCAACAATTCACACCACAGCGTATTCCTCAACCTATATTTAAAGAATTAACCGCATGCATGTAGATATGAGTATTTATCGGCTGATCGCCGATGCAAGTTTATTGGTGCAGCTCGTGATGATAATTCTGGTGCTGGCATCCGTGATTTCATGGACGATGATTTTCAGTAAATCCAGAATCATCAAAGTAGCGCGCAAAGACGCCAATGCTTTCGAAGACCGGTTTTGGTCCGGAGCCGATTTACCCACCTTATACGAAAAAGTCAGTGCCAAACGAAACTTGTCCGGCATGGAACATATTTTTGTTGCCGGTTTTAAAGAATATATTCGTCTGCATAAAAATCGCAAAGTATCACCTTTGTCTATTAGTGATACCGCGTTGCGATCGATGAAAGTCGCATTATCGCGGGAAGTGGATTTTCTGGAAAACTATTTACCGTTTATGGCGACGGTCGGATCGACCAGTCCCTACATTGGATTATTCGGCACAGTGTGGGGCATCATGAATTCATTCCGTGCCCTCAGTACAACCCAGCAGGCAACACTGGCTGCCGTGGCACCGGGGATTGCAGAAGCGTTGATTGCAACTGCAATGGGTTTGTTTGCGGCTATTCCGGCTGTGATTGCATATAACCGGTACTCCAACCAGGTCGACCGGCTTATCACTCGCTACGATAATTTTGTCGAAGAATTTACCGCGTTGTTGCAACGGCAGGCCATTACGCGCGAAGCCGAAGCGGCAGCCAGAAAAGAACAGGGCTAGCTCATGTCGCAGGCATATTCACGTCGACGGAAACCCATGTCGGAAATCAACGTCGTACCCTACATCGACGTCATGCTGGTGTTGCTGGTTATTTTTATGGTAACCGCGCCGTTGTTTAACCAGGGGGTGGAAGTCGACCTGCCGCAGGCACCCTCAAAGCCGATCGAAGAATTTATGGCGCAAATGGAACGGGGTGAAGAGCCGTTTATTGTCGCCGTGGACCAGCAAGGCCAAATTTATGTCAACAAGGCGTCTAACTCGGAGCAGGCCATGACGCTGGTTGAATTTGAACAACTGGTTCCGGGTATGTTGGCGCAGGAACCGACCAAAAAGGCGTATGTAAAAGGCGATTTAAATGTTGTCTACGGCCGCGTAGTCAAAGTTATGGTTGCGCTGCAAAATGCCGGCGCGTCTTCGGTAGGTTTGATCACACAGCCCGAAATCGAGCAGTAGTTCTTCAAAGATGCCGGTAGGCCCGTTAACTCATGCCCGTTCTGTCGTCATCGCCGTGGCGGTTCATATCGTCGTGTTTGCATTATTCGTGGTCGGTTATCAAATGAAACCCAAGCCCAGTCAGGCGCTGGTTGATCCGGTGAACATCGTTCAGGCCGAGGTAATCGATGGTGCCGCGATTGAGCTGGAAAAACGCAAAAAACGTGAACAAAAAGAAGAGCGCGAGCGTAAAAAACGCGAGGAAGAACTACGTAAAAAGCGGGAAAAAGAAGAGCAGGCCAGACGCGAAGCCGAAGCGCGTAAAAAAGCGGAAGAAAAGCGCCTGG
>JANQOT010000156.1 GCA_028285655.1 Gammaproteobacteria bacterium | reverse complement strand
AGTTACTTGCAAGACAAGTGCAGGAAGGAACACAAGGGATCTCTGCGAGCCAAAGCGATGATAGCAGTGCAGTAAATTTTTCGGAAATAATGCAAGGCTCGATTGATGGTGTGAATAATCAGCAAATGAAAGCGAGCGCAGCGGCAAAGGCATTTGAACTAAATGACCCAAGCGTTCCGCTGTCAAGCGTGATGATCGAAATGCAAAAAGCACGAGTCTCTTTTGAGGCGCTTAAACAAGTGAGGAATCAGTTGGTAGATGCATATAAGCAAGTAATGAATATGCCGCTCTAGCAAGAGTATAAGTAATAATAAGTAATACATAAGGAATTAAAACATGGATGGCGACGCAAGCGTTGATAATATTCAAGTAGTGCCTGATAGAGCCGTACAAATCACCAAAACTGTTGTTTCTCAATTAAGCATGCTGTTCGGGCTTGCCGCAGTGTTGGCGTTAAGTGTTGCGGTCATTATGTGGGCTATGCGACCCGAATATTCCGCATTTATGAATAATTTGTCGGATGCAGATATATCGGCTATTTCCAGCGTATTGGCGGCAAACGAGATTCCTTACAAAATTGATCCAATCACAGGAAAATTATTGGTCGCCGATAATCAAAAACAGCGCGCCAGATTATTGGTATCCGCAGACGGCCTGCCCAATTCCAGTCCGCAGGGATTTGAATTGCTTAAGCATGATTCGTCTCTAGGAACGAGTCAGTTTCTGGAAACTGCCAGATATCAACATGCATTGGAAACAGAATTAAGTCGCTCGATATCTTCCATGCGCAATGTAGGAAGTGCACGAGTCCATTTGGCCTTGCCCAAAAGAACAGCGTTTTTAAGAAAAAAAGATCGAAGTAGTGCGTCGGTGATGGTCAAGGTTGCGGCAGGCAGAGAGTTGGGCAAGGAACAAATTACGTCCATTGTACATTTAGTCGCATCCAGCGTTCCGTATCTGGAAACGAAAAACGTAACTGTTGTGGATCAGTGGGGACAATTGCTGAGTTCCACCGATATGGATTCCGGCTTGGCGCATTCGCGTAAACAGCTGGAATACAAAAATGAAATCGAAAATCTGTATGTAAATAGAATCGAGTCCATGTTAGCGCCGATATTTGGTTACGGCCGCGTTAAAGTGCAAGTCAATGCTGATATGGACTTTACCCGCATAGAGAGCACCCAGGAATTATTCGATTCCGATGTGGACAAAATTCGCAGCGAGCAAATTATAGATCAGCAACAAACAGGTAGCGTAGCGGGGGCAATTGGTATTCCCGGTGCACTTACAAATCAACCTCCGGCGGGCGGGACTGTAGATCAGACGCCGGCCGATGAAGAACAATCTGCTGCACAAGCACCTACTAATTCCAATCGTAATTCAGTTAGAAACTATGAACTGGATAAAACCATTCGCCATGTGCAGCAACCTGTCGGCGAAGTTCGAAAAATTACAGTTGCCGTAGTCGCAGACGATTGGGTCAATGTAGGTGCCGGTGGACAGGAAACTCGTACTCCGTTATCTGAAGAAGATATTGCATTAATTTCAGGCATTGTTCGTGAAGCCATAGGCTTTAATGAAGAACGCGGCGATAGCGTTTCGGTTTATAACAAGTCATTCCAGTCAGTAGAAGTAGCGGAAGTGCCGGAAATACCGATCTGGAAACAAGGCTGGTTCGTAAGTGTAGTCAAACAATCGCTTGCCGGAATAGCAATACTGCTGATTATATTCCTGGTGGTTAAACCGGCGATGAAAACGCTGCAAGGTCGCTATGTGGAAGCCAAGCCAGGTCAGAGCGGAGGAACTGCCGGGCTTTTGACCGATGGTAGTGTCGATTCGGGTTCATCCAAAGCCTTGGACGGCAGTTTTCCTAATTACGTTGAACAATTGGCTATGGCAAAACAACTGGTTAACCAGGATCCCAAACAAGTAGCAAAAGTAGTAAAGACATGGGTGTCGAAT
Organism: Gammaproteobacteria bacterium; assembly: GCA_028285655.1. Taxonomy (GTDB): domain Bacteria; phylum Pseudomonadota; class Gammaproteobacteria; order UBA4575; family UBA4575; genus JANQOT01. The sequence goes on along the minus strand of JANQOT010000156.1, from coordinate 25,552 downwards.
AATGGCTGACGAAAATAATGCCACGACAGAATTAACGCGAGAGCTGGGCGGGGTAGAACGCGCTGCTATTTTGTTAATGGTATTAGGGGAACAGGAAGCGTCAAAAGTTTTGCAGCATATGTCACCGGATGAACTGCAAAATCTGGGTGAAGCCATGACCAACATTAGCGATGTCTCTCAGGCGGATATATTTAATGTAATGATGACGTTCTCCGACGATACTAAAACCAAAACACCCCTGGATATCGGTGCGTATGACTATTTGAAGCGAGTGTTAAAAGGTGCGATCGGAGGTAACAAAGCCAAGAGTATTATGTCGCGAATTATGCTTGGGCCGGATGCAAAAGGACTGGAAGTGCTTAAGTGGATGAATCCGGAGTCCATTGCTGATTTTGTAAAGGACGAACATCCGCAAATTGTATCTACATTGCTGACTCAATTGGATAGCGAATTGGCCGGGCAGGTGCTGGAAAAATTAAGTTTTCCAATGCAGACCGCAGTGATAGAGCGTATTGCGCTTATGGAAGATGTAAATTCGGAGGCAATAGAAGAGCTTGACGCCCTGGTGGAAGATTATTTTCAAAAAGAAAAGCCGGATAAAGTTCCGAGTGTTGGCGGGCCTTCGATCGCTGCCAATATATTAAACAATGTCAAGACGGATATTGAATCTCGCGTGATGGAGAATATTAATAAACATGACAAGAATCTGGGCGAAAAAATCAAGGGATTGATGTTTGTATTTGATAATTTGCTGGATGTAGACGATCGGGGAATGCAAAGTATCTTAAGAGAAGCGCCGCAGGATAAACTCGTCCTGGCGCTTAAAGGCGCCAGTAATGATGTGAGGGATAAAATTTTCAAGAATATGTCAAAACGCGCCGCGGAAATGTTGCGCGACGATCTGGAAACTGCGGGGCCGGCCAAGTTGTCAGAAGTCGAGGAAGCGCAGAAAGAAATACTCGAGGTGGCGTTGCGATTGGCCGAGGAAGGCAAGATTATGCTGGGTAGTAACAGCGATGACTTTATTTAAGGATTGAATAATGTCGAAGGAAGGTATCGCACAACTAATATTGGAAGCAGCCGGACAAAAGCCTGCTGACAATAATAGTTTCAAGCTGGACAGCAGGATATATGCAAGCGCGCCCGCGCAGGCCAGTCAGGCAGTTGATAGTTTGGTGGCCAAGGAAAAACAACGCGGTTTCGAGCAAGGCTATCAAGAAGGTGTCGCCAAAGCGCAAACGGAATGGGAACCCAAACTTGCCTATCTAAGCGAATTACTATTGGCATTGGAACATCCGCTAAAGGAATTCGACCAGGAAGCACAGCAAAAATCCGTCGAAATTTGCATCGCGGTGGCCAAGCAGATCATTCGACGAGAACTGTCTATTGATTCCGGCCAGATTGTCGCAGCCATCAAGCAGGCGATCGAGCTAATACCTAAAGACGGCCAGCAAGTTAATATTTTTATCAATCCGAATGATGCAATTCATGTAGAAAACCTGTTTGCGCAAAACGGCGATGTAAATAAATTCAATATTGTGCAAGATCCTACTATTACAGCAGGGGGCTGCCGGGCCAGTACTGATTATTCGCTGGTCGACTTATCCATCGAGAAGCAGGTAGCTATGATTGCGACGCAAATTTTTGGTGATCAACGCAAGCCGGCCGATTAATGCAAACAAGCTATCTTTCAACTCGCCGCCAGCAATGGATGAGTTATTTCGATCATTGCCTGGCAAACGTATCGCTTCCAATTCCCAAGGTTCATGGAGTTTTGACCCGAATTTCAGGTTTAACGCTGGAGGCAATGGGTATTAACTGCAAGATCGGTACTCGCTGTTTAATCTTAATTAACGATGATAAAAATGTCGAAGCGGAAGTTGTCGGTTTTTCTTCCGGCCGTACTTTTTTAATGGCAGTAGATAAAACCTACGATTGTTCTCCGGGAATGAAAGTATTGCCTAAAGAGGACTTGATCGGACTGCCGGTAGGTAATGGATTAATCGGACATGTGTTGGACGGTAACGGAGATACATTGGATGGCAAGCCATTACCGGCCGACTTGGGCAGAACAAAACTATTGCATCAACCTATTAATCCGTTAATGCGTGAAATTATTCGCAATCCCCTGGATGTGGGGGTACGCGCGATCAACAGTTTGCTTACAATCGGTCGTGGTCAGCGAATTGGGCTGATTGCACCTAGTGGAGTCGGGAAAAGCGTCTTGTTAAGTATGATGACGCGCTATACGGATGCACATATTACGATAATTGCATTGGTTGGAGAGCGCGGCAGAGAAGTTCGTGAATTTTTACACAATACACTGGACGAGCAATCTCGGCAGCAATCTATTGTGGTGGCTGCCCCCGCGGATTATACGCCGTTGCATAGAGTTCATGCTGCGCTGTACGCAACTTCGATTGCGGAATATTTTCGCGATCAAGGCAAACATGTATTGCTGCTAATGGATTCCTTGACTCGCTATGCACAAGCTCATCGCGAAATTGCATTATCCGTTGGCGAGCCGCCGGTGGCTAAAGGGTATCCGCCGTCGGTATTTGCAAAAATTCCCGAGTTGGTTGAGCGTGCCGGGATGAATGAAGACGGCAGCGGTTCAATTACAGCTTTTTATACCGTACTTGCCGAAAACGAAGACTTAAATGATCCAGTTGTAGATGCTGCGCGGTCAGTCCTGGATGGACACATCACTCTTTCGCGCGATCTTGCAGAAACCGGACACTACCCCGCAATTGATATCGAAAAATCCATTAGCCGAATAATGAACAATATTGTCAGTAAGGAACATATTTCCGCAGCACAAAAATTCCGTGCTATATATTCGAAATATGAAGAAAACAGAGATGTCATACAATTGGGAATATATAAAAAAGGTGCGGATCAGGAGCTGGATCTGGCCATTGATCTTCGTTCGCGTCTCATGCAGTTTCTGGCACAAGATGTCGATGATCGATCCGAATTCGACAAATCGATTAATGAGCTTGGCGCATGCCTGGCTGAGTAATATTGGTGATGAAAAAATCGAATCGACTGGATACCGTGCATAAGCTGGTAAAGTTGCAGGAACAAATGATACTGGCAGAGTTTAGCGAGTTGCAACAACAAAGCGACCGACTAAAAGGGCAATTGATTCATTTGGCAAAAATAAGAAGTGAATCGAATAAAAAACTTACGCGTCAAAGTCTATATATTCATGAACTTGCGTCAATAAAAGTGTTCGAGGAAAATGTCGAAACAGCAATTGATGGTATACAACAAAGCTTGCAAGTAACAGACAGAAATTATGCCATTGTCGCCGAACGCATTAAGCAAGTAAGAACAACCCTGCTATCCATTAATCGTTTGATCGAAAAGTATCAACTCATTTTTTCCAACGAAGAAGCGCTGGCGGAACAAAAGCAAACCGAGGAATTCTTAAGTTACAGCCAAAATTTACGCCAATAGCATCAGCGTGGGTAAAAAGTTGGCCTGATCCGTGCATTTATCAAAGTAAGTTAAATGCGGAATATGCTAGTCAATGCAGACATTTCTGGATCAAATTAGCGCTTTTCAGAGCGGCGCGCCAGTAAATTCATTACAAAACAATGAGTTATATAGGCAATTGCCTGCTGCCGGGTTGTTCAGCAGCCTGCTGTCCGAGTACTCGAGCGGCCCTGAAGATGCAAATATTGCCGCCTTGGGCGGTAATTTTTTACCTGCCATGCCTGCGCAAAATTCCCCTGCGGCGACCGCAGATTCGCTTGCTGGCAATAGCGCTGAAGTGAGCAGTGGAACAGTCGCAACTGCTGTAAATAAACCAGTTCTTTCGGCGATTTCGCTTGCTACCGAACCTGCGGTACCACAAGCGCAAATTCCGGGAAGTGTCCAATCACAGCAAGTGCTGGCGAATACGACAAATAAAGAGCTTTCGAATGCAAACCTAACTACAGCGAAAAATTCGACCAATGTACCGAGTGATCATTTAAATCTTGCTGAGGAAACACATAATTTTTCCAAACTGCCTTTGAACGACAGTGGTAAACTCGAAAACATTGCGCGTCCTTCCGGTGTCGACCAGCCACTTCCGCCGGTCAATCATCAGACTGTTCGCGAATCGCAGAGTGATTCGAGAGTAAGTCCCGCGCGAAATGCAGCGCCGCAGGTGTTGCCTGCAGAACAACCGGCTCCGGTAACTGAAAATCTTAATGTGCGTGAACGACAGTCAGAAGTTGCGGCTAAGTCGCCCGTTACAGTTGAAAATACAATTGCCGCGAAAACAAAACCATTTGCGGAAGCAGTGACCGTAAAGCACGATGCATTGCCAGAACATTCGCAAATAAAACCTCCTCAGTCACAATCACCTAACGCTACTAATGCGCCGGTAAATCTGCTGGATCCCCGCGAGCGCTTACTGTTGCCAACTGCCAATAGTCCGGTAAGAAATTCTGAAGACGGTGTATTAATCGATGCTAAAATTTCACCGGATACCACAAGACCTGCAGGAAACCCGGCTAACGAAGTGATTAATCGGTCTGTGGATCAAAATAGATTTGCATTTGATGCTGAAACAATTGCGTCGCAGCGAAAACAGGAAACGCTGACACAATTTGATGCCACCGATGTACGAAAAGAAAGTATTATTGCCAGTACCGTCGTGCGAGAGCAGAACGAATATACCAAGCAATTAGATGATCGTGTTAGTTTGCAGCAAAAACCGGAGGATCTTTATAAAATAGTTAATGCGCAGGAACGACCAGTGGCAAGGCCGGATTACTCTTCGACTGTTCAGCAGAATTTTGTTGTCGAATCAGCACCTGTGGTAAAGATTGTGGAAATTAATATCGACCAGAAGACGCCGGTAACGATAAACATTGGCGCCGATGCGGTTTCATCCTTGAAGCCGGTAAGTTCTGATTATCAGCTACTGCCGTCGCGAGAAATACTTCAGAGTGATTCCGGTTTGCAGGCAACCAGATCCGGCGAAATTCGTAATGGAAACGATATTGCCGATCAAATTGCCTGGGCACGTCAAAACAACGCTCAACACGTACGGATATCTGTATCGCCCGAACATCTGGGCGCGGTTGATATTAGTATCGACGATGCAGCAGAAGGATTAAATATTCAATTTGTAACTCAAAATCTTCAGGCCAAGGAAGCGCTTGAATTGTTTATGCCACGCTTAAAAGAAATGCTTGAGCAAAGCGGCTTGAATTTACAAAATGCCAGCGTTTCGCAACAAGGTGAGAGCAAAAATCAGTTTAATTTATCCGATCAAGGCGGCAACGAGTTACAACAGCAAGATACCGATGACGGTGTCTCCGTTGCTCACGCAGACGAGATCCACCACCAGGCCTCCGGCCCCTCTAACCAGTTACTGGATGCGTTTGCCTAGTTCATTCCGAATCTTTAAATAAGCATTCAGTAATTACGACGCTTGCCGGCGTCAATCGTTTGGCTTTTATCCGCCAAATTTCCAACCCGCACATTCTAAATTGTTGAAATTAAACAATAAATTTTATTGGCATAACCCTTGCTCTCTTTTCAGCAGAACGCTGAATAAAACACCGAAAAAGGAATAGCTAGTATGGCAGAAGAAGAAAATACGGAAGCCGAACAGGAAGAAAAAAGTTCAGGCATGAAAAAAATAATCATGTTCGCAGTCGTCGGACTTGTGATGCTTGCGGTTGGTGTGGGTGGAACGATGTTCATGATGGGCTCTGATGGCGGCTCATCGGAAGAAATGGCAGAAGAAGAAATGTCAGAGGAAGAAATGATGGAAGAGCCGATGATGAAAGACTCTATCTATCATGATTTACATCCTGCATTTGTCGCAAATTTTTCAGGAAACTCTAAAAAGAGGTACATGCAGGTCTACGTTGTGGCTATGGCGCATGAGCAATCGGCGATCGAAGATTTGAAGCTGCATATGCCCGCAGTCAGAAATAACATTTTAATGACCCTAAGCAAGAAAACCAGCGATGAGGTAGCAACCGTCGAAGGAAAAGAAACGTTGCGTCAGGAAGTGCTGGAAAGCGTGCAACAAACTATGGCGGAAAAAACCGGCGAAGAGGGTATTAAGGATTTGTATTTCACAAAATTCGTGGCGCAATAACAATGTCAGAAGAAGATATTCTTAGTCAGGATGAAATGAATGCTCTCACGGGTAAGGATGAGGGCAATTCATCTAAAGAAGAGTTATACGAAGGTGGTCAGGTGCTTGCCTACGACTTCAAGCAGCCTGAGCACACCAAGCAAAGTCATTTTCCGACTTTGCAAATAATCAATGAAAAAACTGCACTGGATTTAAAAGAAAAAATGGAATTCATGCTACAGCAGAAGATAGAAGTCAGTGCCGGTGAAATTATTATTAATAAATATGGGGAATTCGTAAATTCTCTGAATATACCGATTGATATTAAACGAATAAAAATTACTCAGCTTAAAGGAAGTTTTCTGATTTGTTTCGATGACCAACTTATTAATGCTGTCATCGAAGAATATTTTGGTGCGCCGCAGGCGTTACCATCAAGCAATAGCAGGGAAAATAATAGTAGTTCGCAAGAAGACGACGCAGAGGCTGTCAATGCGGAACAGGAACCGAGTGAAGATGTATCTGCGGACAACGAAGAAGATACAGATGACGACGTATTCAACGACGACGATGAAGTTGAAGAGCAGGATGAATTTATCGAAAAAGAAGAATTTACCAACGCCGAGTCCCGCATAAGTGAAAAATTATTAAGTTATTTGCTGGAGAGTATGCAAAGCGCGTGGTCTTTGCTCGATAACTACAGCTTTGAGCACGAGCAAACGGAAAAAAATCCGAGATTAATCAACTATCTCGACCATGACGAACTGATTGTAAATATCAATCTGGAAATCGAAATTCGCGAGAAGGTCGCAACGATCAAAATCGGTGTTCCATACAAGATGCTCGATAAAGTCAAGCATCAGTTACGCCGCGTCGTTCAGACCAATGCCGAAGCCGGTGACAAGAAGTGGCAAAAGAAATTGTATAAGAAACTACAATCTGTACCTGTTGAGGTTGTAGGTGAATTGGGGAAAGTAACCTTGCCCGTCAATAAACTGGTCCAGCTTAAAGTGGGTGACGTAATAGGTATGCCAAAACCGGAACATATTACGATTTATGCAAACAAGACGCCGGTAATGCAGGGAAACATAGGTGAATCCAATGGTCAGACCGCGATTCAAATCAATAACTGGATAAAAGCCAATAAGCAAGAACAGTAAGGGAACAACATGAGCACAGCAGAACAATCTCAAGAAAACAATGTTCAACCGAGCGATCAGGATGATGAAAAAATTCTGGACGCAGCAAGTATTGATAACAACGCGAATCTGGATGTCATTCTGAATATTCCGGTGGAAGTTTCACTGGAACTGGGCAGGACAAAAATGGATTTGCGCGATCTTTTGCAATTGGGTCAAGGATCTGTAGTGGAACTGGAGCGCATGATAGATGAGCCCCTGGACGTCCTGGTAAATGGAACTTTGGTGGCTCATGGAGAAGTAGTGGTGGTTGATAACAAATTTGGTATTCGCCTAACCGATATCGTAAGTCCGGAAAAGCGCGTGCAATCATTCAGTAGTTAACAAATTCAATGAAAAATCTAATTCACACCGCAGTAATAACATCTGCTCTATTTGGGACGCTTGCTTGGGCCGAAGACACGGCACAAGTAAACAATATCGGCAGTTATTCCATAGAAGCGCTGAAAGTGGTGATGTCGCTGGTACTGGTGCTGTTTATTTTTTATGTGGGGATAACCTTATTTAAAAAATACCTGGGTGGAGCATACAAAGCGAATTCTTCAATACGAGTACTAGGTGGATTGTCCATCGGTCACAAAGAAAAGCTGGTTCTGGTGGCGGCAGGCAACGTCAATTTACTTTTAGGTGTGTCCAGCGCGGGTGTTAATAAACTGCATTGTTTCAGCGAACATGAGTTTCCGGAAAGCGAGCAGTCGGAAAACGAAGAAGTAAAAAGTTTTAGCCAGCATTTAAATAAATTAACCGGCAAAATATAAAAATGAAAATTATTGCATTATTTTTTCTATGTTTTTGCAGTACTCAGGCAATGGCTGCACCAGGTTTGGAGGCCTTGACAGTAGAAACGGTGGCAGGCGGGGACAAGAAATACTCTTTAAGCATTCAGGCGCTGGTTTTAATGACAGTGCTTACAATGTTACCTGCAGTGTTACTAATGATGACATCGTTTACCAGGATAATTATCGTGTTGGCGATACTGAGACAGGCTATTGGTACTGCGCAAACACCATCCAATCAGATTCTGCTGGGCCTTGCGTTATTCATATCAATTTTTATTATGGCGCCGGTTATTCAGGATATCTACCATAGTTCAGCCAAGCCTTATCTGGAAGAAAAAATATCAGCCGACGTCGCTATTGAAGAAGCCAAGAAACCAATAATGAATTTTATGCTTGCGCAGACTCGTGAAGACGATATTTCAATGTTTGTAGAAATGTCCGGCACGGAAAACGTGGAAAATGCGGAAGATATTCCATTAACCGTGTTACTTCCTTCATTTGTAACCAGCGAATTGAAAACTGCGTTCCAGATAGGATTTCTGATATTTATTCCTTTTTTAATTATTGATCTGGTCGTAGCAAGTGTATTGATGTCGATGGGTATGATGATGTTGTCTCCATTGATTATTTCTTTGCCGTTTAAACTGATGTTATTTGTGTTAGTGGACGGCTGGTCGATGATTATCGGCAGTTTGGCTGCCAGTTTCTTATAAGAATAAAATGACACCGGAATCTGTATTAGATATTACTCAGGGAGCCATGTGGACTGCTGTATTGGTAGCAGCTCCGTTGCTGGTAAGTGCATTAATTGTGGGTTTGGTAATTGGTATGTTTCAAGCTGCAACCCAAATCAACGAAATGACACTTAGTTTTATTCCAAAGTTATTCACGCTTTTTCTGACCTTATTGCTAGCCGGTCCCTGGTTGTTAACGACACTGATTAACTATACACAGCGTTTGATTTTAAGTATTCCATCAGTTATCGGGTAGGCTATGCAATATAGTGCATTAATGACATACATAAGCGATTTTATGTGGCCGTTTGCGCGAGTGACGGGGTTGTTGCTGGTTGCGCCTGTATTGGGAAGCGCTTATATACCGGTAACGATAAAAATATTAATTGCGGTAGTCATTACGATATTTATTGTTCCGCTTGTTGAGGTGCCGACTAATGTAGATCCGTTTTCGTTATTTGGAGTGGTCTTGCTGGCCCAGCAAGTGTTAGTTGGCCTTATCATTGGCACAATAATACAAATTGTATTTAACGCGATCACAATCGCCGGTGAGAATATCGCCATGACGATGGGTTTGGGTTTTGCGCACATGACCGACCCGGTCAATGGAATCACCATACCCGTAGTCAGTCAACTGTTAACGGTAATTGCTTCTCTGTATTTTTTGGCGCTGAATGGACATATTGCGCTCATCAACATGCTAGTCGGCAGCTTCGAATTTTTACCTGCTGTAGAACTGTTTTCCGTTAGTAATGTAATCGCTGTCGCCGAATGGGGTGGGCGCATGTTTATTGGTGCGGTTTTAATTTCGATTCCGGCAGTTACAGCATTACTGGTAGTGAATATCGCGATGGGACTGATGACTCGTGTGGCGCCTCAAATGAATATTTTTTCAGTTGGGTTCCCGTTAACCATGATGTTGGGATTTATTTTTATCATGGTGAGTATTCCGATGGCGATGAATGTATTTCAAAATTTATTAAGCGACTCGTTTTTGTATATCGAGACAATTTTTTAGTGAACAATGGCAGAAAATAACTCTGATCAGGAAAAAACTGAACAACCTACTCCTAAACGGCTGCTTGATGCCAAGAAAAAGGGGCAGGTGCCGCGGTCGCGTGAGCTGAATGTCAGTATCGCCACTCTGGGCGGCGGCGTGTTGTTTTTAATTTCGTTACAGCAAATAAACGAAGCCATCACAAATGTATTTCATACCAGTTTTTCTATCAGCACCCGCAGCATGATAAATAATGCGCACTTGATACAAGTGATCGGCGATACATCTTCAGAGGCGCTTTCGAGTCTGTCATTTTTATTCGGCATGCTGATGGTAATCATACTTGTCGGGCCGACTCTTATCGGCGGATGGTCGTTTAGTACAGAGGCATTTAAAGTTAAGTTCTCGAAACTCAATCCTTTAAACGGTTTTAAGCGAATGTTTGGAATCAACGGTTTGGTAGAACTGGTCAAGTCTGTATTGAAAGTGACTTTGATTGCACTTATCGCATATGCATTTTTTCACATTCAGCAGGATGATTTTATCGCTCTGGCAAACAAAAACCACGATCAGGCGATTACGCAGTCGGTACAAATGGTTTTGGCCAGTTTTATGTTTATTGCCATAGGTTTAATTTTAATACTGGCAATCGATGTGCCCTATCAAATATGGAATCACCACAAACAACTGCGCATGAGTGTTCAGGAGGTAAAAGACGAATTCAAGGAAACCGAGGGAAATCCGGAATCAAAAGCCAGAGTTCGAAATTTGCAGCGTGAAGTAGCACAACGAAAAATGCTGCAGGAAGTTCCCAACGCAGATGTGGTGATAGTCAATCCGACTCATTTCAGTGTTGCGTTACGTTACGATTCTGAACAGGATGCGGCGCCGATATTGGTAGCCAAGGGAGCGGATCATCTGGCGCTGAAAATTCGTGAGATTGCAACAGAGCATAAAGTTCCGGTATTTACCGCTCCATTACTCGCGCGTGCGATTTTTCATACCACCGATGTGGAACATGAGGTGCCTTCTGCATTATATGTCGCCGTTGCTAAAGTGCTCGCTTATGTATTCCAGTTGAAAACGGCAAAACCGGGGAATTATCCGCAACCGCCAACCGAGTTGTTAATTCCTAAAGAATATCAAGGTTACTAGGGCAATCACGCATGGACGCATTTCAAATGGTAAAAGAGTTTTTAAAGAACGGGTTGGGAACGCCCATTCTCTTGATCATTATGCTCAGCATGATGGTGATTCCGATACCTCCATTTGGCCTTGATGTTTTATTTACGTTTAATATTACATTGTCGCTGATTGTTATTTTGGTGACGATATATACTTTGCGCCCATTGGATTTTGCAGTATTTCCGACGGTCTTGTTAATCGCAACCATGTTGCGACTTGGTTTGAATGTTGCCTCAACGCGGGTGGTATTGCTGGAAGGTCACACCGGCTCGGATGCAGCCGGATCTGTTATTCAGTCATTTGGAGATTTCGTAATTGGCGGCAACTATGCAGTCGGTATTGTTGTATTTGCCATTCTGATCATTATTAATTTTGTTGTCGTTACCAAAGGTGCCGGTCGTGTGTCGGAGGTCAGCGCCAGATTTACTCTAGACGCAATGCCGGGCAAACAAATGGCGATTGATGCCGATTTAAATGCCGGGCTTATAGATCAGCAGGAAGCCAAAATACGCAGGGAAGATATTGCGCGTGAAGCGGATTTTTACGGTTCTATGGATGGTGCCAGTAAATTTGTGCGTGGCGACGCAATTGCCGGAATCTTGATAATTTTTATCAACATTGCGGGCGGACTTACGATTGGAATGGTGCAGCACGATTTATCTATGGAAATCGCCACCCAAAATTACTTGTTGCTGACCGTTGGCGACGGTCTGGTTGCGCAAGTACCTTCTCTTCTATTATCGACTGCAACGGCAATTATCGTCACTCGTGTGTCTTCTTCTCAGGATATGAGCAAACACGTGCTTTCCCAAATGTTTGACGATAAACGCGCGCTTGGTGTGTCGGCCGGAATCATCGGCGGTCTCGGTTTGATTCCGGGAATGCCGAATGTTGCATTTCTTACTCTGGCAGCCATTGCCGGTGGTGCTGCGTACTGGCTTAAGACTCGCAAACGGCAACCAGAACCACAGGAAGAAGTCGAAGAAGAAAAACCCGCAGCAGAAGAGTCTTCCGAATTTGGCTGGAACGATATGCAATCGGTGGACAAGATCGGTCTGGAAGTGGGATACAAATTAATTCCACTGGTGGACCGCAAACAAAATGGACAGTTAATGGCGCGCATTAAAGGTGTGCGTAAAAAACTATCGCAGGAACTCGGATTTCTGATTCAACCGGTGCATATTCGGGACAATCTTGATTTAAATCCAACCACTTACCGCATCAGCCTGTTGGGGGTTGTAGAAGGCGAAGGTGAAATATATCCGGACCGTGAACTCGCGATAAACCCCGGCGCCACGTCTTCGGAACTAAAAGGAATTAAAACCACCGACCCGGCATTTGGCATGGAGGCAATCTGGATCGAGGAAAATCAAAAAGACTATGCGCAAACCAACGGATATACAGTCGTCGACCCGTCAACGGTAATCGCGACTCACATCAACAAGATTCTGCGAGATAACGCCAGCGAATTGCTCGGTTACGACGAAGTACAGATGCTGCTGGATAATTTAAGCGAACAGTCGCCGAAATTAGTAGAAGACCTGGTACCCAAATCTTTACCGATCGGCACTATTGCAAAAGTTTTACAAAATTTACTGCAGGAAGGGATTTCAATTCGCGATATTCGAACGATATCGGAAACGCTGCTGGATGCAGCCAGTACTAGTCAAGATACCGACACTTTAACAAGTGCAGTCAGGGTGGCGTTACGTCGCATGATTGTCCAGGGAATCAATGGGATGCGTGCAGAATTGTCGGTTTTCACTATTGATGCCAAGTTGGAACAGTTATTGCAGAAGTCTTTACAGAACAATAGTGACGGATATTTGATGCTAGAACCGAACTTAGCCGAGCGATTGCAAACCGGTGTCAAAGAAGCGGCCCAACGACTGCAGGCAATAGGTTTGCCGGCGGTACTAGTGGTATCGAAAGCGCTACGAACGGTGCTGGCTAAATTATTTTCAAATTCTATCGCCGATTTGCATGTAATTGCCTACGAAGAAATTCCGGATACCAAGCAGATCAAGATAGTGGCAAACGTAGGCGAGGACGCCGGTAACGATGCTACAGAGCTATTAGGCAGTACAGTATGAAACAGATATGGAAGTGACGAGACTGGAGTTTAAAAATGGAAATCAAGCGTATTAAAGATCAGACAATTCATGATGCAATTCGCAAGGTTCGGGACGAACTGGGGCCGGATGCAGTCATTCTGTCGACGGAAAAAACTGGCCAGGGAGTGGAAATTCTTGCCGCTCTGGATTTCGATCCTTCCGTGCTGGAGAAAAAATTAACACCTCCGGCGCCTTCGCAGGAACTGCCCGATATGCAGTTGCTGGAGGCCACTATTACCAGTGCAACCGAAAAGGTAGTCGCCAAGCAGTTCGAAGAGCAACAGCCGGATAACGGCCTGCAGGAACAGATTTCTCAGATAAATGAATCGATTATGCGCTTGCAAATTAGCGTGGATCAGGACCGAAACAAAATCTACGACCAGTTGAATAGCAAAATAGATGGCATACATACCACTTTGGAAGAAAAGTATCTGGAACAACAAAAAGACAGAACAGAAAGTTTTAAAGTTTTACAAGACCAGATTAGCCAGCTACGTAGCGAATTCTCTGATTACGTAACCAGCATGTATCCGTCGGAAATGGATTCGATTGCACAAATACATGAAGAGATCGGTGATTTAAAAAATGTATTAGGTTGTCAGACAAAGCTGCTGGACTGGGCGAAGTGGGCAAAAAACAATCCGCGCGGTATTTCATTGATCACGCGTCTGGTAAATGCCGGATTCGGAGTTAATCTCAGTAAAAAATTGATTAGCAGTATCGGGGACATAGAAAGTCCGGATGCTGCCTGGTTGAAATCGGTAGAGTTGTTAACCACCGGCATTAAAAAATCTGAATGGAATTACTTGCAGCACGGTGGCGTCATTATGGCGATGGGAAGAACCGGTGTCGGTAAAACAACAACTTTGGCAAAGCTTGCGACGCAGTATGTAATTGAACACGGCCCTGAAAATGTTGTGTTCATTAATTTGGATGATCAGCGAGTCGGAAGCTACGATCAACTCGATACCTATGCAAAAATTCTGAATGTGCCGGTGTATCGATACGACAGCAGTGAAAGTATGCGGTATCTCTTAAAAGTGATTCGCAGCAAATCGCTGGTATTGGTCGATAGTGCCGGTATGAACGAACCCGATAAAAATCTCAAGCGCTTTGTAGAAGGACTGGATAAAAACAAAGTTAAATCCAACAAACTTTTGCTCATGAGTGCAAATACGCAACTGCACAATCTGAGAGAAATCGTAGAAAGTTACAAAGAATGTAATCCGACCGGCTGTGTTATCACCAAAACAGACGAATCTTCTCAACTAGGCAATGTGCTTACGGTTGCAATAGAAGACAGCTTGCCTATCTGGTACGAAACTTTTGGGCAGGGAATTCCCGATGATATCAGCGACATAGACCCGGCGGCATTAATTCAGCGCGCAATTGAATGCAGGGCGCAGACGGCTGCTCTGGATAATGAAAACGATCTGATATTAGAAGGATTAAATCAGTATGGAACAACTGAATAAGGAATTTACCAACGTGAATAGCGCAAACCAAGCATTGCATTCTCCATCCGCCGACCAGGTGCGTTGTATCGCGGTCACGGGAGGAAAAGGGGGAGTGGGAAAAACCAATATTTCGGTAAACCTTGCTACTAACTTATCCAGACTCAACAAGCGTGTGGTGCTGCTGGATGCAGATCTGGGATTGGCCAATGTCGATGTAGTGCTGGGTTTGAACCCTGAAAAAAACCTTTCACATGTCATCGAAAATCAGTGCGAGCTGGAAGAAGTTCTGCTGGATGGTCCGGAAGGAATTAAAATTGTGCCGGCATCTTCCGGCGTTAAGCGTATGGCGAACCTGAATAATCTGGAACAAAGCGGTTTGATTTCTGCATTTAACAGCATTAGTGATCAGCTGGATATCATGATTATCGATACCGCCGCTGGAATAAACGAAAGCGTTATTAACTTTTCGCGCGCTGCAGGCGAAGTCATCGTAGTAGTTTGCGATGAACCCGCTTCCATAGCAGACGCGTATGCGCTTATTAAAGTACTCAGCAGAGACTATGCGGTAAACAAGGTTCATGTTATCTGCAATCAAGTAGAGTCAAAAGCGCACGGAGAGGTTTTGCTGAGCCAGATGATGAAAGTTATTAATAAATATCTTGATGTCTCGGTTAATTATTTAGGTTCAATTCCCGAAGACAGTTATTTAAGAAAAGCTGTGAAAAGGCAAGTCACAGTTTCAAGCGCATATCCAAGAAGCCGATCAGCGGAAGCATTCAGGGAAATCGCAAAGAGATTGATGAATTCGAAATTTGCTGGTCAGTCTACGGGGAGTCTGGAATTTTTTGTTGAAAAACTGGTGGGCTATAACACGCATTGAAATAACAGGATAAAGAAATGAATGCACATACCATGTACATGGATGTACAGCAGGATGCACATGCTGATGACCTTGTTACACAGCACGCACCGCTGGTGAAAAGAATTGCCTATCACTTAAAAGGCCGCTTGCCCGATTCGGTGCAGGTGGATGATTTAATTCAGTCGGGAATGCTTGGATTGCTGGAAGCGGCAAAAAATTTCGACTCGACTCAAGGTGCCAGTTTTGAAACATATGCAGGCATTCGAATTCGAGGAGCAATGCTGGATGAAATTCGTCTGGGAGACTGGACACCAAGGTCGGTGCATCGTAAAGCACGCGAAATGAATCAGGCGATAAAAAGTATTGAAGATCGAAAACTGGGTAGCGCCACAGATACGGAAATAGCGCAAGAAATGGGCGTTACTTTGGAAGAGTTTAATCAAATATTACGTAATGCGGCGGTATCAAAAGTATTCAGCGTAGATGATAGTGAGGTCGAACAGGATTACAACGGATCGATTGCAACAAAAGTTCAGCCGGAAACTATTTTTACACGCGAAGAACTTGCCATCGCACTAGAACGAATAATAGATGGACTGCCGGAACGTGAAAAACTGGTGATGTCCTTTTACTACGAGGAGGAAATGAATCTTCGGGAAATCGGAGAAGTTCTGGGTGTGAGTGAATCGCGCGTATCGCAAATACACGGCAAGGCACTGCTTACTATACGATCCAGACTGGACAATGGATTTGAAGTCGAATAACCGGAAAAAAGTTGGAGTTCAGGAATAACGGATGGAAGTGAGGTGTAAACAATAACCCGAGTAACTCGATGGACGAGAATCTTATCAAACCTGTTTCGCCGTCTCCTACCAGTGTTAAGCATATAAAGAAAAAGCACACCAGGAAGGAACGACAACAGCGAAATAAAGACAGGAAAAAAGGCAAGAAACCAGATTCTTCTTCCAGTCAGGGAAATGTGATCGACGATTATGCATAAGGACTTACTAATGGAATATTATTTTGAAAAACCGCAACGACAGACGATGAATGTTGATATTAAATTTAAAGGCTTACTCGCCAAATGGTTCGGCAACAGAGCCTTGCTGAGAAAAGTGAACGGCTTGCAGGCGGACTACGCGATGGCTATGGATCAATGCCAGCTTATGAAACAGCACATACTGGAACTGGAAAATAAAATTTCCAGCATGAATGCCAAAGTCGAACTACAGCCTGAAACAAAAGACGTGGAGACACCGTATTCGGTCGCGATCCTGCTGGCAAAGCGAGGATGCGAACGTGGCGAAATTATTAAGGAATGCGGGCTTACCGAATCAGAGGCAGATCTGATTCTCGCCTTACATAACAGAGCGGCAGATTCGTCTGCAAATTCCATCGCTGTAAATTGACTAAATTTAGAACAAGCGAAGCAGTTTTCAAGATATTTGGCTGAATCTTAGTGATTTACATGCAGTATTATTAAAAGCCGGGTAACAAGCGGGTAGTGTGATGGATTATTTCGGCAAAGGTACTTTTGAGCAACAAATTCTCGATTTCCTTGATCAACAAAAGGAACGTAGAAATATTAGTACTCAGGAGCTTATTGGTTCGGTCAATAAGGTGGTGGAGTACTATCGAGAAGGGTTGATGTACGACTTCGACGAATCTGAATTTCCCAGCACACTGGAACTGCAAAAGCTGCAAGACCTGGAAGAATCGAAAGAATAGCGCCAGCAGGCAAAATTTCCCCAATTTTCGAATTCATTTCATCCTATTTTCATTCCCCGTCGGAGTAAACGGCACGCTGCCGTGTGCGTTTCCCGCACCTGTATTAATGTATAAATCCAAGTTTGGGCCAAGCGGGCTGTAAGTAAGCTTGCAAAGAACGGTCTATAACTCAATTGGTTTTTAAAACTGACATAAAGTAACCTGTGCGCAGTTACTGGCTAAAGTTCGGAGAATTACCATGAGAATGTACACATTAATAGCGATAGCTTTTGGATTAATTGTGAGCAGTGCCGTAACGGCGGAAGGCTTGCCTCGCAGCGAATCGGCTGAAGGAGCCATAGTCTATTTTATCAGTCCGACCGACGGCGAAGTGGTTAAAAATCCTGTCAAAGTCGTGTTCGGGTTAATGGGAATGGGTGTCTCGCCGGCTGGAGTTGAAAAAGCCAATACCGGCCATCACCACTTGCTGATAAATGTGGAAAATATTGCCTTGGACCAGCCCGTAAAAAGCGACGAGCAACACCGCCACTTCGGCGGCGGTCAAACGGAGACCACCCTGGAGTTAGCTCCCGGCCAACATACGCTGCAATTGCTCCTGGCCGATCATTTGCACATTCCTCACAAGCCGCCGGTAATGTCGAAGAAAATTACCATCACGGTTGAGTAAGGCGGCGCGCCTAATGTACAGGTAATGTACACTATAAATTTATATTAATCTGTACAATAATGTTATTTAGCTGTATATTGCGTGTAAATAGATTGTATGAGGCACTTTTATGCAGCAAGAACTTACGAATGACGAATATAAAATCGGCGCCATTTCGAAAATTACCGGCATCGGTACCGAAACCTTACGTGCCTGGGAGCGGCGGTACGGCGCCGTAGTTCCCAAGCGCTCCCTGTCGGGCGACCGTGTATACAGCCAGGAAGATCTGAACAAGTTATTTGTGCTGAAAAATCTGGTGGATGCAGGCAATTCCATCGGTACCGTGGCGCATCTGTCTTTGACCGAGCTCAAGAGCAAGTGGGATCATTACATAGCGCATGGGGCAAAACTCGGTGGTTCCCGGGCGACGCTGCAAGCGGATGACTCCGACCTGCAACAAAAATGCAAGATCGTGTTGCTGGGCGAAGATTTTCCGTTGCGAATACTGGACGGCATGGAAGATTTCGCCGATATAGACGTCATCGCCCATGTGAATTCGTGGGAAGACTGGAAAAAAGATTACGCAGACGTTTCGGTCCATATTGTTATTGTCGAGTTGCCGACCATAAACGATCACACGCGTAATTACATAGCCAAATTGCTTAAGGAAACCGGTGCATGGCATGTGGTGCTTTTGTATGGCTTCGGTTCGCAAAGCGATATTAATAAACTGCAAAGTCCGCAAGTGAGTGCCATTCGTTCCTCCATCGACGTATATGAGTTGGCCAGGGTTTGTATTGACCGAGCCGGAGGAAACTCCAAGAGTTTGGAAACTTCCCACGCGGCGACTGTCTACGCAGAGGAGTCCATACCGAGCAGACGATTTAGTAATAAGCAACTGGAAAGTCTGGCGCGGGTCAGCACTTCCATTCAATGCGAATGCCCGCATCACCTAAGCGATTTGATCAAAAATCTGGTGGCGTTCGAGATCTACAGCGCAGAATGTGAAAACAAAAATGCAGACGACGCTGCGATGCATTCATATTTGCATGCCACTACAGCGCAGTCGCGGGCAATACTGGAAGATGCATTGGCGCATATTATTTCGCATGAAAATATAACTATCTGAATAAGCGTGATATCTGCAAGCAACCCTGATTAAGCCACGCAAAGTGCTAAATTACCGGCGATAATCGCCGGTAAGCCATTTAATTAACACCATTTAGTTCGGCAACAGCTCTCCCGCCACGAGGTTAACCATTTAACCTTATTCAAATTGCGTTCATCCGATTCTGCACGCTGGATAATTTTTACGCTGCTAATTTAGTTCTTGCCAGGCTATGCGTGCTCGTGGTGTCGAGTGCAGACATAGTTTAAATACTACAACTATTTAAATATTTACGGAGCGAGTGTGACACATGGTGGAAGATGTGCAATCCCAGCGTGCGGCCGAATATAAGGAATTGCTTGAGTCCAACCAGGCTTTTCGGCAAGACGACATCATTAAAGAGCAGTTTCAACAACGGATACGGCCTTACTTTCTGGTAACCGGATTTTTATTCGCGTGCTTATTGCTTGAAATTTTCAGATGGTTTACCAAGGCACCGCCATTGCCGGTAGTGGTGTTCGGGCTGTTTCTGGTGTCGATGGTATTTGCAATCTATCAGCTAAGAGAATTTAAAGGCCATTTGAAATTTATCCGGCTGGGAAAAGGCGGCGAGCCGGTTGCGCAGGAAGTCATTCATAATTTCAGCGAACAATCCGGTAGCACAGTGTATAAAAATGTCGCAATAGGACGAGAAGAAATTGATTTTGTGGTGGTGAATCAAACCGGAATTATGCTGGTGAATGTATATGACTGGCGTACACCGAGAAACAGCGAAGCCACCATCAACTACAGCGATGACGAAATTTTGCTGAACGGATACCGCCCGGATTCCAATCCGCTGGAACATATGCACACTGTTCGTAAATGGCTGGAAAACAAATTATATGTGAGTCTGGGTAAACCGATTGATGTGGGTTGCGTAATTGTTTTTCCGGAATGGTTCGTACAAGAGCCCAAGGATCGCGTGCTGATTAAAGTGATTAATCCGCGTGAGTTATTGGCCGTGTTGACAAGTCGCTCGGGTAACTTGTCGGATAACGATAAAACGCTGCTTAACTACCATATCGCAAAAATAATTAAACACGGCGCCAAGTGAACCGAATTGCCGGTTTTGTTTAACAGCAAACGCAGGAATATTGGAGAAAGAATAAGGTGAGCAGAGAACAATTAGCGATTAAGTCTAATCCGTCTCATTCATTTAAAACTTCGCTAAAAGAGATGGCGCGCAAGATAGAGATACGGATGTGGTTTTTATTTTACAAAATCGTAGCAGGACCCCACAAAGAGAATCCTGCCAAATCTATAAACCATTAGTCCTAGTTTATTGCGCCCTGTTCGAAGTCGACTTCAACCTCGATATCGCTTTGTAGCCGGGACTGACAGGCGAGCACCATACCATTCTTTAATTGTTCGCCGTCCAGCACATAGGAAAAGTCATTCAACGGTTTGATCTTTCCACTCTTGATGGTTGCCCGACAAGAACCACAACTTCCGACTCTGCAATCGTGTGGCCATTTGATGCCGGCATTTAGCGCCGCCTGCAATAAATTTATGCCTCCCTTGACTTCAAAGCTTTCCCCGGTATTGACTATGGTTGCGGTGAAATCCTTCTTTTTTCCTAATCCAAACATCAAATAATCTCCAAACTAAAGCAATTACATTGCCTGTAAATAAATTTAAGTTTCCGGCCTGCGGCGAATAGGGTCGATTCGATATTCATCGGCAAATTAATTCACTGCAATATGGACCGGATTTCCGTGATCACCTGTTCAAGAAAAACGTGTACCCATCTAATTATGAGTATTCAGAATAATAGTTTACCGACGGTTTGGCTAATATATCGCGTCCCGATCGCCGCTGTACAGTAGATAAACGCCCTCAATAGCCAAATTATCGCCATGATCCCGCGATAGACGGGTGCTGTGCACGTTCTGTACGGCCTGGAGTTCCATCTCATAAATACGACCATATAGAGGGATCGGCGTATTAATCCCTAACTAATTGTGTCAATTTCCGATAACAAGCTGATTACTATTACAAATTCAGACCCATGAAAAACATAATTTCCCGTATTAAAGATAATAAAGCCGGCAGCAAAAAAAAGGGTTCGACCGATCGAGATCGAGAGGATACGGTGATTCTGAGAGCACGAATTCAGGATAAACTCGCACGTCCGGCAAGTAATAAAAGACGTTAAATTTTACGACATATGCGGCTGCGTATGTCGCCTTTTCACTGGCGTAGTTTCCTGCGCAAATAATTTGTCAATTGATTCGCGGATCGCTATGGTAGCGCGCATGCGGAGATTCTTGCTTGCAATATGCTTACATTTTTGTTGGTTGGCGCCTGCCTGGGCGTGTGTTGATCGATTACAACTGGACGGAGATTTCATCCAGGGCGGATTGGTCCACGGATTAGTCGAACCCGCAAACGTACGCTTGTATCTCGACGATGTCGAAACAGTCATTCATGCAGACGGTCGCTTTATACTGGGATTCGACCGCGATGCTCCGCAGCAAATGAAATTACAAATTGTACGTTCGGATCGCCGGGAATGTGTCCGTTCACTGCAAGTGCGAAAACGCGCGTATGACATTCAACGTATCGACGGCTTACCGCCGAAAAAAGTCACTCCGGCCGCGGAATCATTGCCCAGAATCCAGGCAGAAGCCAATGCAATCAAAACCGCACGCGCGCGGGTGGACGCACGGGTGGATTACCGCAGCGGTTTTCGGTGGCCGGTGAGGGGGCCGATTTCCGGAGTTTATGGCTCGCAGCGAGTACTCAACGGCGAACCGCGCAGACCCCATTACGGTGTGGATATCGCCGTGCCGGTAGGCACACCGGTGGCGGCGCCGGCGCCCGGAATCGTGACCTATGTTAATCCGGATATGTATTTTTCCGGTGGAACAATCGTGCTTGACCATGGCCACGGCCTGTCTTCTTCATTTTTACATTTGCATGAAGTGCAGGTTGAAGTCGGGCAGACGGTTGATCAGGGGGAAGTCATCGCAACTGTCGGCGCTACCGGAAGAGTGACCGGCGCGCATCTTGACTGGCGGATGAATTGGCGAAGTGCATATATCGACCCGCAGCTACTGGTCGTACCGATGGTCGTAAAAAGTGAATAAAATACTGACATTAAATGTAATACCAGGGGACTTATTGCGGTCTTTTTAGGCATGAATGTGAAAGAGCAGGAATTCGAATCGCTGGTTCTGGCCTATTCAAAAGACTTGTTTCGATACGGGTATTGGCTCAGTCGCGACCGGGAGATCGCCGAAGACCTCGTACAGGAGACGTTCTTGCGTGCCTGGCGGGCGATCGATTCGCTCAATGATGCCAAGGCTGTAAAGAGCTGGCTGTTTACTATTTTACGGCGTGAGAATGCACGCAGATTTGAAAAGAAAAGCGCCCAGGCAGAGCTAACCTCGCTGGACGACGATATGCTGGAGGTGTTTGCAGTGGTGGACGATAAATTTGCCAATGCCGACAACATGACGGTACGAGCGGCGTTACATCATTTGCCGGAAAAATATGCGGAGCCGCTGGTGTTGCAGGTGATCGGAGGTTACTCCTGTGATGAAATCGCCGAAATCATGCAAATCAAGACCGGCGCCGTAATGACCCGAGTATTTAGAGCAAGGCAAAAGTTACGCAAATTACTAGAGGAGGATGGAGATTTTCAGGTCTCCATATAAGGCATGGAAGAAATGAACTGTCTAAGTGTTAGACGAATAATTTCGACCGACATCAATCACAAAAGTGAAGCGTTTGCGCAGCACTTGCATGGTTGTGCCAGCTGTAAATCATTTTATGAGCGGCAACTAAAGTTTAACCGCACTTTGACGGAAGCGGTCGAAGTAGATGTCCCCGAAGGTCTGGCGGCGCGCATTCTGGTGGAACAACGCATTCACCAGAAGAAATCGCGCGATAAAAAATACCGCTGGACGGCGATGGCGGCCAGTATGTTGCTGGTGATTTCGGTCGGCGTGGTCACTACCTTACATTCACCACCGAGTCTGGCGAGTGTAGTTGTCGAGCATGTGAAATCCGAACCCATGGTTTTCGAAAGCCAGGACGATGTTTCGTTGCAGGAATTGAATGAATTGCTGAAACCGCACGGTGTCAGAGCCGACGCATCTTTGGGTCAAGCAACCCATGCAGGAAACTGCCTGATTGAGGGTAATCTGAGTGCACATATTGTGTTTGTCGGTAAAAATGCACCCATTACATTAATTATAATTCCGCAAGAATTTAAGAAAGATAAGGTCACCTTCGACGATGGCGAATATAAAGGTGTGCTGGTGCGTACGCCGCGTGGCGTACTTGCGCTGTTATCCGAAGATAAAGAATCGGTGCTGGAATTCGAACAACGTTTACGCCAGTCTTTAATGACGTTTATTTAAAGCAAGTATTGGCAAGCTTAAAAGCGCACTAAATGTAGTGCGCTTTTTTTTTGTATTGAATCTGACGGAATTACTGGCTTTGATAATGTTCCATTAAAATTTTGGCCACCTCGGGACGCGCAAATTCCAGCGGTAAATCTTCGCCGTTTGCCAACATGGCTCTTACCTTGGTGCCGGAAAGCAAAACAAAATCTTCTTTTGCGTGATCGGGAGCGTCGCGCATCATTACGACTTTATCCAGTTTTTTCGAATACGCAGTATGATCGGCACGGAAAATTTCAATTTCCAGCGCTCCCGCCGGAACCTGATCGTCAAATATGGTTTGTGCATCAAATGCGCCATAGTAATCGCCGACCCCGGCATGATCACGGCCGATTATAAAATGCGTGCATCCGCAGTTCTGGCGGAACACTGCGTGCAATACCGCTTCTCTGGGACCGGCGTATAACATGTCGAAACCATAGCCGGTAATCATGACCGTATTGGGCGGGAAATACAGTTCGACCATTTTACGAATCGCGGCATCGCGTACCGGTGCGGGGATATCGCCCGGCTTGAGTTTGCCCAGCAACATATGAATTAAAACACCATCGGCATTGACCGCGGCTTGCGCCATTTTGCATAGTTCTTCGTGTGCGCGGTGCATGGGATTGCGTGTCTGAAACGCCACGACTTTTTTCCAGCCCAGCTTTTCGATTTCGGCGCGAATCTGGCCGGCGGTACGAAATGTCCCTGGAAACTCATCGGCGAAATAGCTGTAGTTCAGTACTTCTACCGGACCGGAGACGACCTGATTGCCCAGCGACGTAAAAGTAGCCACACCCGGATGTTCCGAGTCGGTCGTGCCGTATCCCTTTTCAGTGATCAAATTCAGCTCTTGCGCGGATAATTCCTCGATGTTTTCCACAGTTTGAATGGCCAGTACCGGATTTCCGTCCACATTGGGGTCAAGCAAGGCTATACGGCTGCCGACAGTGATGCCGGATACATCGTCGCAAAGATTCAGGACCGGCGTGGGCCAGAACAGACCGCTGCCGGTGTGCATATTGTCCGCCACTGAAAGCGCATCCGCCTTATTCATATAGCCGGTCAACGGCGTGAAATAACCTGCCGCCAGCATGACGGCATTGGAAGCGGCGGCTGAGTTCACCAGTAACTTCGGCAGCGATTTTGCCTCTTCTTCCAATTCTGCGCGCCGTGTGGCGTCGTCGACATACAAGGGGGTAAGTTGTGCACTTCCATGCGGTTTGATCATGGTTCACTCCTGCAATTTAACTGATTAAAAACAATGAGATAAGAAATATAATTAAAGCGCTTTATATAATAATTTTCGGGCCTTTATTTGCGCGCGCATAGTATCATTTACGCGCCGAAGCGCAACTCAAACTATTTGCCGCAATCCATAACCTGCCTTGCCGATTTCATCCGTACTGCAGGGCAGGCCTCATCATGATGTAAGCAAATGGAAGTACGCCGCCGGTTCATTTTTGTTCATTTTTCCCGGTAGTTCACAGCCCGATTTTAGTTCGCGGCATAGAGTACCGGTGAACTCAAACCGGTACCAGCTCTAACAGGGGATAGGTGGATAGCTTGCCGGCGGATAACTTGCCGATTTTTACGATTCAGTATAAAAAAAATGCGCCAAGTCCTTAATTATCATAAATAAAAATGTTAATTCATTCACAAAGTAAGAATCCGATTTGTGCCACTCTTGGACCCTGAAATAAGAAATCAAAACCTACTTATTCGGCAGGGGAAAATTATGTTTTTAACCATTCTGGTTGTGGTGGCATGGTTCGCAGGTTTGCTGGTCATGTTCAACGGATTTGAGCGTACGCAGGAAATTAAAGCGGGGACTTTAACCGTCGACCACGCCAAACGCACTAAGCTAACCTATGGTTTGGGGGTCTACTTGGTGGTCACGTTAGGCTTGCTTGGGCTTTTTGTCGTAAATCCCTGATCCAAACTCTCGCTTTATGCCGGCACAAATCTCAGTGCCACGCCGTTGTTGCACCAGCGTTCTCCGGTTGGCAGCGGTCCATCCATAAATAAATGACCTTGATGCCCGCCGCAGCGGGCGCAGCGATAGCCGCGTTCCGGCGGTACCGCCCTGAGGTCGGTATAGGTCTCCAGATGCCCTTTAATATGATCGAAAAAGCTTGGCCAGCCGGTATTGCTCTCGTATTTCATCTGCGAAGTGAATAAATCCAGGTCGCAACCGCGGCAGTGGTAGCGGCCGGGTC
>JANQOT010000145.1 GCA_028285655.1 Gammaproteobacteria bacterium | reverse complement strand
TAGACGCGGAGAATCGGCAGAGGTTTCATCCAGATGGGCCGTAATCTGATGACCAAAGAAATTAAAGTCAATCCAGCGATTCGCTGTACGCCCCAATACACACTGTAATACCTGAGTATAAAATTCACGCGTGGTATCGATATCGCGTACCGGAAACGCCAAATGAAAGGGTGGAATCGAATTCATTTTCGATGGACTACGTTATCGCGTAAATACACCGGAAGCGCGTCCGCCGCATTAACAAACTCTTGTTGTGAAAATAACTGCG
Source organism: Gammaproteobacteria bacterium (assembly GCA_028285655.1). Lineage (GTDB taxonomy): Bacteria > Pseudomonadota > Gammaproteobacteria > UBA4575 > UBA4575 > JANQOT01. The sequence continues at coordinate 9,828 of JANQOT010000145.1, read as the reverse complement.
CTCCTAATTTCGCAGTTATCCTTGCGCGCGGCAATGCAGCGCCGTCGATGCAATCGGTTTGTTGTAACTGCGTTTTATCCTGCAAAATTTGCGGATAGGTTTGCCAGCCGGAACCCAATCCGTAAGAAATCTCATGCTCAGCATTCACTTCGATTTTATTCGGGTCCTGCACTTGTTCTGGCCCGAAGAGCTGTACAATCCCGCTGCCGCGATTGACATAAACCGCCCAGTAAATTTCTTCCATACGCGCATCGATCGCGGGCAAAACAACCCGAACACTTGAATCATTTTCAACTGCCTGCTGTGCAAGATTGGCCAGCGTCGACACCGGCACGACCGGCAGGTCATGCGCATACGCAATTCCCTGAGTCACGCCGGCGGCGATGCGTACACCGGTAAACGCACCGGGACCGCAGCCAAACGCAACCGCATCCAGCTGGTTTAAGCCCAGACCGCACTCCGCTAATACGGCTTCGCACATGGGTAGAATGAGTTCGTTGTGTTTGCGCGGTGCCACTTGATACTGCTCGACAAGCTCTTCTTGATTCAACACCGCCGCAGAACAGGCTTCGGTCGCGGTTTCAATGGCGAGTATTTTCATCGGCCTGAATATCCTGCAAAAATTTCACTACTTCATCCTGATCCTGAGCAATTTTCATCGGCGGCAAACTTTTAATAAACGACCTGCCGTAGGATTTGGTCTTCACACGCGGGTCCATCAGTACCACCACCCCACGATCCTGTTCGTCGCGAATCAATCTTCCGACGCCTTGTTTTAAACTTAAAATGGCTTGCGGCACCTGGTACGACATAAACGGTTTTTCACCCGCCTCTTCCAAAGCACGCATTTTAGCCTGCAAAACCGGATCAGCCGGCGATGCAAATGGTAATTTGTCGATAATCACCAGGCGCAGTTGCTGCCCCTTGACATCGACACCTTCCCAAAAACTTTGCGTGCCCAGTAATACACAGTTTTGTTCTTCGCGAAATGATTTTAACAGTTCGCGTTTGGCCGCCGCGCCCTGCACCAGCAGGGTAAACGCAGTATTACCATTTAATATCTTTGCCGCACGATTCAGGGCGCGATGGCTGGTAAATAAAATAAATGCATTGCCGTGACTGGCTTGCAACAGCGGCAGCGCCGCTTCGATCACTTGATCGGTATAGTTCCTTTCATTTGGCAATACACCGAGATCGGGCAAATACAGGCGCGACTGCTGCTGATAGTCGAAAGGACTGTCGCACATGACACACTCCGCATCGACAAGGCCCAGTTCTTTGGTGAAATGATCAAAACTCTGTTTCGCCGTCAGCGTCGCGGAAGTGTATATCCAGGAACACTGGTATTCGCTGATACTTTTTTGAAACGGCGCCGCCACGTTCAAGGGTACACTGCCCAAACGAAACCTGCGTTTTCCCAACTCGACCCACTGCACCGCCTTACTGCCCTGCACACTGAACTCGTCCAGAACGCCGTTAATATCGTTAACCCGTTTGTAGCATTGCGCCAGCCCCGGACTTTCTCCGGCGACGTTTAGCAGTTTTTCGTTAAGCTCAAACAAACAGGCTTTTAATTTTTCAAACGCTTGATCGGCTTTTTTATCTTTTGCGACTTCGTCCCAGCCCCGGCGGGTATCGTCCACTTTTACCGCCAGCGCACTGTAAAATCGCTCCACGGCATCCAGCACTGCGTAATTGCTTTTGCTGATCGACGCCGCATCGTCGGCATAATGCGCCGATTCTTTACTGATATCGCCGACCAGTTCCTGCAATTGCCGGCTACTCAAGTGCAATCCAAAGAAATTCGGCAAGACTTCGCTAAGCTGATGCGCTTCATCCAGAATAAAAACATTGGCGCTGGGTAATAATTCTCCGAATCCCTCTTCCTTCAACACCAGATCGGCACACAGCAAGTGATGATTGATCACCACTAAATTCGCTTCTTGCGCAAGTTTACGCGCTTTCAGTACATGGCATTGCTTGAAATCGGGACAATCGCCGCCCAGACAGTTATCCCGGGTCGAGGTAACATGACTCCAGATCGGCGACTGTTCGGACAATTGATTGACTTCGGCAATATCGCCGCTTTGAGTCAAGCGTGACCAATCGCTGACTTCATTATAGGCTGTGTTCAATTCCGGATGGTCCGGCAGTTCATTGGCAAACTGTTTGAACCGATAGTGGCATAAATAGTTGGCGCGACCTTTTAGAATCGCCGCGCTCACCGGCAATGATATCGCTTGCTGCAACACCGGCAAATCGGAATAAAATAATTGATCCTGCAAATGACGAGTGCCGGTGGATACGATTACTTTCAACCCGGACAAAATCGCCGGCACCAGATACGCAAAGGTTTTTCCGACTCCGGTGCCGGCTTCGACCACCAGATTTTCGCCGTCGCGCATGGCTTGTTCGACCGCCACGGCCATTTTTAGCTGCTGCGGACGAAAAGTGAAATTTTCAATCCGGTCGGCCAGCCGGCCTTGTCGGGATAAATACTGCTCGACCGTCAAATCCATGCGCCGGGTTATCGCAACAACACGACTGCCAGCGCAGCAATGCCCTCGCCGCGCCCGGTGAACCCCATTTTCTCTGTTGTGGTCGCTTTTACATTGACGCAATTCGTCTCGATATTTAAATCTTGCGCAATATTCGCGCACATAGCTTGAATATGAGATTTAACTTTTGGTTGCTGCAAAACAATAGTTGCGTCTATATTTTCAATCATCAGATTGCTTGCAGTAATTTTTTCATTGACGACGCGCAAAAATTCGCGCGAATCACGATTTTTATGCGCTGCATCGCTGTCTGGAAAATGCGTGCCGATATCGCCCAGGCCGGCCGCTCCTAACAAGGCATCGCAAATTGCATGCAACAACACGTCTCCGTCCGAATGGGCTTCAATTCCCTGGTTGTGCGGGATGCTAACTCCGCCCAGAATAATTTCCTTGCCGGCGGTAAAACGATGAGCATCAAAGCCCTGACCAACTCTCATGCGCTTACTTCTGTAATGATTGCAAAAACATTTGTGCGATTAATATATCGTCTGTCGTCGTCACCTTGATATTGCGCGCATCCCCCTCGATCACGCGCGGACGAAACCCGAATTCCTCGACGGCACTGGCTTCATCCGTGATAGCGATATTTTTTTGGGTTGCATCCTGCATTGCGTCCGACAGCAGACCGAAGCGAAACATTTGCGGCGTCAATGCTCGCCAGTGTTGATCGCGATCGATGGTAGTAACTACCGTATGGTCGCTTACCTGTTTAATGGTATCACGCAATGGGGTTGCCAGAATGCCGCCGACTGCATCTTCGCTGCAGGTACTGATTAATTTTTGCAAATCACCGCCGGTTAAACAGGGTCGAGCGGCGTCGTGCACCAGAATAAAATCGCTTTTGTCTGCATAATTCCGCAAATGTGCCAGCGCATTGGACACCGACTGCATGCGCGAATCGCCGCCGGTTACCGTCCACAGTTCTTTATTTTTACAGTCAATGGTCAGCTCGGCAAAGTTTTGATCGTCTTTATGCAGCGCAACCACTACACCCAGAATATGTTCGTTGGCTATTAGCGGCGCAAGCGCATGCTCGAGAATGGTTTTGCCTTCAATACGCAAATACTGCTTGGCAACCGGTGATCCGACTACGCGAGAACCTGTGCCTGCCGCCGGAACGATCGCCCAACACCCGGGCAACATGTTTATTCCTTATCTGAATCAGGAGGGCTGTCGATGACCTGAAAAAAGGTTTCCCCCTGACGTATCATGCCAAGTTCCATACGGGCACGCTCTTCAATTGCATCGTAACCCGACTTCAAATCCTCTACTTCCGCCGCCAGTACTTCGTTGCGTTCATGCAATCTTTGATTGGTATCTTTTTGCTCGGCAATACTGTCGCTTAAATGGATAACTTTACGCACGCCGTCACGGTCGACCCACAGTTGATACTGCAAAAATAAAAAAGCCGACACCATAAAAGTTACAAATAATTTCATCGAACGGTCTTTTCCTATTTAAGATTTTGCGCCATCGCAATGATAACAGGCCTGGTTTTAGCTGCCAGCATTATGCTACTGATTGTACGCCTGTTTGCCCGGATAAACCGCTTCACTTCCCAGCTCTTCTTCGATTCGAATCAACTGGTTGTATTTCGCCACTCGATCTGAACGCGATAGCGATCCGGTTTTGATTTGCCCGGCGCCGGTCGCCACCGCCAAATCTGCAATAGTGACGTCTTCCGTTTCTCCGGAACGGTGAGAAATTACCGCAGTATAATTTGCATCGTGCGCCATCTGAATCGCCGCCAGCGTTTCGCTCAGGGTGCCGATTTGATTGAATTTAATCAAAATCGAATTGGCAACACTCTGCTTGATGCCCCGTTCCAGAATTTTCGTATTGGTCACAAACAAATCGTCGCCTACCAGTTGAACGCTTTTACCCAGCTGCGCGGTTAACTGCTCCCAGGCATCCCAGTCATCCTCGGCCACACCGTCCTCGATGGTAATTATCGGGTATTTGTTTACCAGCGCGACTAAATACTGGATAAAATCCGGCGCGGAATAGGTTTTACCCTCCGACTCCAGATGGTATTTTCCGTCGCGGTAAAATTCCGAACTGGCGCAATCAAGACCGATACTGACCTGATCACCGGATTTATAACCCGCGGTTTCAATCGCCTGCAGAATGATTTCGATCGCTTGCTCGTTGGCTTTCAAAGTGGGCGCAAAACCGCCTTCATCGCCTACCGCGGTATTCAGGCCCTGTTTTTTCAGCAGAGACTTAAGTGCGTGAAAGACCTCACAGCCACATCGCACCGCCTCACTTAAGGAATCGACACCGTGCGGCACAATCATGAACTCCTGCAGATCGGCGCCCTTGTGCGCATGCGCACCCCCGTTGATGATGTTCATCATGGGAACCGGCAATAACAAACTGGAGCCGGTTTGCAGATAACGATACAGCGGCTTTTGCTGTTCGGCGGCACTCGCCTTGGCGACCGCCAGCGAGACCGCCAGCATGCCGTTGGCACCCAGGTTGGACTTATTATCGGTGCCATCCAGCTCCAGCATGATTTGATCCACTGTGTTTTGTTCGGTGGCCTCTACGCCGATTAACTTGGATTGAATTTTTTCGTTAACATTTTGAACGGCATTTCTAACGCCCTTGCCCAGGTAACGCGTACTATCATTATCGCGTAGTTCCAGTGCTTCCAGCGCGCCGGTGGAAGCGCCTGAAGGCGCCGCCGCACGCCCAAATGCACCTGAAGTCAGTACTACGTCCGCCTCAACGGTAGGATTGCCGCGGGAATCGATAATCTCACGGGCTTTGATTGACTTAATTTCAGACATTTTGTATTCAAATCCTTGTTGGTTTTATTTGTTCCCTTACCGCATATTCTGCTCTTCCAAGGGGACTGCTTTTATGGCTTTATCGAGCGCACTCAGAGTCGCCAGTAATTGGGAAACCTTCGCCAGCGGCCATGAATTGGGTCCATCGCTTTTCGCCGCATCCGGATCTGGATGCGTTTCCATAAATAATCCGGCGATTCCCGCGGCCACCGCCGCACGCGCCAACACCGGTACAAACTCGCGCTGGCCTTCGGAGTGGTCTCCGCCGCCGCCGGGCAATTGTACCGAATGTGTCGCATCAAAAACTACTGGACAACCGGTCGCGCGCATGATTGCCAATGACCTCATATCCGCGACCAGATTACCGTAGCCGAAAGATGCACCGCGCTCGCATACCAGCAGCTGATCATTGCCTGCGGCTCGGGCCTTGGCGACCACGTGCTGCATATCCTGCGGCGCCAGAAACTGGCCTTTTTTTAAATTCACCGGCCGGCCGGCTGCAGCCACTTTTTGAATAAAATTCGTTTGCCGGCACAAAAATGCAGGCGTCTGCAATACATCCACGACTTCGGCCACTTCGGCCAACGGCGTGTCTTCGTGCACATCGGTAAGCACCGGCACACCAATCTCCCGTTTGACCGACTGCAGTATTTGCAGTCCCTGCTCCAGCCCGGGTCCGCGAAAACTGCTTTTTGAGGTGCGATTGGCTTTGTCGAACGAGGATTTATAGATAAACGGAATTTGCAGCGCTGCTGTTATTTCCTTTAAGCGGCCGGCCGTTTCCTGTGCGGCTTCGGCACTTTCAATGACACAAGGACCCGCAATTAAGAACAGGGGCTGATCCAGCCCCACCTGAAACCCGCACAGATTCATACTGACTCGGCAGTAGAGCTGAGTTCCGGTGACGTCGATGCTTGAACCTGGTCAGGCTCGGACACTTCCATGCCGCCGTAATGTTTTTTGCGTGCCGCCTGCACGAAGCCGGTAAACAGAGGGTGCCCGTCCCGCGGCGTGGAGGTGAATTCCGGATGAAACTGGCAACCGATAAACCAGGGATGATCGGAAATTTCGACCACTTCCACTAAACGATCGTCGATCGATTTGCCGGTGAATGTGAGGCCTGCATTACTCAGGGTGGCCATAAAGGTGTTATTGAATTCATAACGATGACGATGCCGTTCGCAAATAATGTCTTCGCCGTACATGGAACGTACCAGCGAATCTTCCGACAATTTACATTGCTGCGCGCCCAAACGCATGGTGCCGCCCATATCCGAACTGGCATCGCGTTTTTCCACGCCACCGTCGCGATCCTGCCATTCGGTGATTAACGCAATTACCGGGTTGGGTGTGTCTTCCATAAACTCGGTGCTATGCGCTTGATTCAAACCGGCAACATGGCGGGCAAAATCGATGACCGCTACCTGCATGCCCAGACAAATTCCCAAATAAGGAATTGAATTTTCCCGCGCGTACTGCGCCGCAATAATCTTGCCCTCAATGCCACGCTGACCAAAACCACCCGGAACCAATATCGCATCGGCACCTTCCAGCACACCGATACCATTGGCTTCGATATTTTCAGAATCTATGTATTGAATATTGACCCGCGTGCGGGTTTGCACACCGGCATGGATCAGCGCCTCGTTCAGCGACTTGTAGGATTCGGTGAGATCGACATATTTACCCACCATATATATATTCACTTCTACTTCAGGAAACTCGATTGCGTGCACGACTTCTTTCCAGTCGCTTAAATCGGCCGGCGGCAAATCGAGCTGAAATTTATCCACCACGATATTATCCAGCCCCTGCGAATGCAGCCATAACGGAATTTTGTAAATACTGCTTACGTCGACCGACGCAATTACGGCTTTCTCTTCCACATTGGTAAACAATGCAATTTTTTTACGTTCATTATCGGGAATCGGACGATCGCTGCGACACAATAGAATGTCGGGTTGAATACCGATCGAGCGTAATTCTTTTACCGAGTGCTGGGTGGGTTTGGTTTTTACCTCGCCGGATGCCTTGATGTACGGAACCAGAGTCAAATGGATGTAAATAGTATTGCTGCGTCCCAGCTCGACGCCCATCTGGCGAATCGCTTCCAGAAACGGCAATGACTCGATATCACCCACCGTACCGCCGATTTCCACCATCGCCACATCGGCACCCATAGAGCCGCGACGAACGCATTCCTTGATTTCATCCGTGATATGCGGAATCACCTGAACCGTGCCCCCCAGATAATCGCCACGTCGCTCTTTGCGAATGACGTTTTCGTAAATCTGGCCGGTGGTGTAATTATTGCTGCGCGAGGAGCGGAATCTGACAAAGCGTTCGTAGTGTCCTAGATCGAGGTCGGTTTCTGCGCCATCGTCGGTCACATACACTTCGCCATGCTGAAACGGACTCATAGTACCCGGATCGACATTGATATAGGGATCAAGCTTGATCATGGAGACTGATAAGCCGCGTGCCTCCAGAATAGCGCCTAAAGATGCGCTGGCGATTCCCTTACCCAAAGAAGAGACCACCCCGCCAGTGATAAAAATATACCGCGTCATCGGTTAAATTCCTAAGTGCAGGATGGGTAATTAGAGTATCAAACCCGGCTAGCCACCTCAATGTTTGCGATCGCCTGGCAAGTATATTTTTTATTGAATTGACGACAAGCGAGCAGATCCTTTTCTAAATGTCGACCTTACTCGCCGACCCAGTGCCCCCAGACACAAATCAATTTGCCGTCTTTAAACAATAAGGGAATGCGATTACGCAGCCAGGGCAGAACACCTGCCTCCTGAAATAATGATTTTAAATCTTTCTGGCAGCCGCGACCGCGCGGGCGCATTACTTCCCCTCCTACTCTAAACCCCACTTGTAAGTGACTAATATCATTTACATCTAGCCCGAATTCTTCAAGTGCGGCGGAAGTCAGGGTTAGATTCAACTCCGGTAATTCCAGCGGCTGATCGAGGTTCCATGTTAACTTGCGATGCGCGTCGTGCGACGGCAGCGTCTCCTGCAAGTACAGCACATTTCTGTATTTTCTGATTTCGCAGGTCTGCCAACTGACACATGGCTCCCGATCGTGATCGCTGTTTACTGCGTCTTCGATAATACGTTGCATCACTTGCGCATTTGGCACCTGAAATCCGTTTTGTCGAACCCACCAGCGCAATACGTTGCGTTGCCTGGCATTACTTAGCCGGGCAAGACAGTCGCAGGGCAGTGCGTTGCTCAATTCAATATGGCAATTTTCCAGATCTGCTTTTGCCAGGTCGTCCAGTAATTCGGCATTTTCGCTTTGCCATTGGGCTGCACGCGAAACAGTGGCGTGCAAGCCGGGCCAGCGCGCGTGCACTCGCGGCATTAATTCATGCCGCAAGTAATTGCGATCAAACTGCATGGATTCATTGGCGGGATCCTGCAACCAGTGCAAATTAAATTGCTGCGCATAAGCCGCAATTTCCGCGCGCGTTATATTCAACAAAGGACGAATCAGCAATGCCTCGCCTAAGGGCCGCTGCGCTGCGCAGCCGGCCAGACCAGGCGAACCCGATCCTCGAAATAATTGCAGCAATACGGTTTCAAGTTGATCGTCGGCGTGGTGTGCAGTGAGTAAAACTTCGTCCGCTTGCAGACGGGTTTCAAACGCATGGTAACGCGCTGAGCGTGCCGCTCCTTCCACACCTAAATGCATATTGGGTTTGGTATTCACCGCAATATTTTCAAACCGGATATTTAGTTCATCGCAGAACTGCGCACAGTGTTGACTCCATTTGACTGAATCGGCGTGTAACCCGTGATCGACATGAATTGCGGCTAAAGAATGCCCGGTGGATGTCGCGACATTTTTAGCCGCGTGCAGCAAAACCGTAGAATCGAGTCCACCGCTAAATGCTATCCAGATTGTTTTGCTATTTTTCAGCCCGGACAGACTGGCATGTATCGCGCGGGTAATGACAGACTCAGCTGTCATTATTACTACTCCTTAAACGTACCGTAGCTGGTCAAGCGTTGAAAACGCATCTCCAGCATTTCGTTTAGTTCCAGTTGAGTAAATCGCGACAAACTTTCCTGCAAGGAGCTGCGCATATTTTGGCTAGTGGTCTGCAGATCGCGGTGGGCACCGCTTAAAGGCTCGCTAATTACTTCGTCGACCAGTCCCAGTTCTTCCAATCGATCCGAGGTAATCCCTAAAGCATCGGCGGCATCTTCGGCCTTGTCTGCGTTTTTCCATAAAATCGATGCGCAACCTTCGGGGGAAATAACGGAGTAGGTGCTGTAGCTGAGCATCGCGAGATGATCGCCGACGCCGATTGCCAGCGCGCCACCGGAACCCCCTTCTCCGATCACAGTACAAATGATCGGCGTTCGAAGCTGTGCCATGCGATACAGGTTCTGCGCGATGGCGCGGCTTTGTCCACGCTCCTCCGCCCCGACTCCGGGATAGGCACCGGGAGTATCGATAA
>JANQOT010000140.1 GCA_028285655.1 Gammaproteobacteria bacterium | reverse complement strand
CTGCTGCACTTAAAGATGCATTTCAATCAAACTCCGAAAGTGTCGGCGTGCGAACGCTCGGTGTGGTTGAAAATTCCACTGAGCATCCAAAAAGATACGAGCCGGGTAATCCGCTGGCGGATGATCAAGGCTACATTTATTTATCCAATGTTAATGCTATCGAGGAAATGACCAACATGATGTCTGCTTCCCGCAGTTATCAAAACAATGTTGAAGTCATTAACACTTCAAAAGAATTACTGCTGCAAACATTGCGTTTGGGCGAATAGTTAGGAGATTACTATGGAAATAGGCGGCCCCGATATTTTTGACTCACAATTTGGTGTGCGCAGGCTTCAGACCAATACTGAAAGTCGTTCCGAACTGGGACAGGAAGATTTTTTACAATTGATTGTTGCACAAATTCAAAATCAGGATCCTTTTGAACCGGTTGAAAACGGCGCGTTCATAGGACAGCTCGCACAATTCGGCACAGTCGACGGAGTAAATAATCTAAATGACGCATTTGCCGAGTTTTCACAAAGTTTGTTAGGCAATCAAACCTTAAACGCTGCCGGATTAATTGGTAAGAGCGTACTGCTGGAAGGAAATCAAATTGCTGTTACAGAGGGTGACCCCATAGAAGCATACATAGATGCAAACAGTCAGTCCGGAGTTGCCACGGTGTTGGTGACTAATGCTGCGGGAGAATTGGTGCGGACATTGCCAGTTTCGCTGGTCAATCCGGGCTTGAACAGTATCGAGTGGGACGGGCTGGATAATGAAGGCAATGCGGTTCCGGAAGGTACGTATTTTGTAACGGCGTCAGTGTTTGCGGGCGATACTGAGCTTGCATTACCTACTACTGTTAAAAACAGAATTCAGAGTGTCAATTTGACTAATGGAGATGGGAATTCAATTGAATTGGGTCTCGCTTCCGGAAAAACAATTTTGTTCGACGAGATTCAGCAAATCTCGCAATAAATCGATTTAGATCGCATAACTAAAGGAGAAAGATTATGCCATTTGATATAGCGCTTACCGGGCTTAGTGCCGCCCAAAATGATTTGGAAGTAATTTCCAATAATATAGCGAATAGTGAAACGACTGGATTTAAGCGTTCACGAACGGAGTTCGCCGATATTTATGCGAGTTCGGAATTTGGTGTAAGTAGTAACGCCATCGGACAAGGTGTTCAGTTGGCCAGTATTAAGCAACAGTTCTCGGACGGTGATATTACCTTTACCGATAATGCGCTTGATCTGGCTATTAATGGTCAGGGGTTTTTTGTATTGGAAAATTCCAGTGGCGCACGTTCTTATGGTAGAGCAGGCGCATTTGGTGTGGATACCACCGGAAATCTGGTCGATCCTACCGGCAACCAGTTGGTGGGTTTCCAGCCGGATGCAAGCGGCAATATTACCGGAGCATTGGGTCCGATAGTTGTAAGTCGAGCCGATCAGGCACCGCAAATTACCTCAACTATTGACCTCGGCGCCAACCTTGATGCGTCTGCCGTTATCCCCGGAGCTTTTACAGTAGGCCCGGGCGGTCCTGACACGGCAACATTCAACCATTCCACTTCATTGACAGTTTACGATTCTCTGGGTGGTGAACACCTGGCATCATTATACTTCCGACGTGATTCCGCTACCGATTGGGAAACCTTTGTATTTGTAGACGGTGTGCAAGTAGACGGTCCAGATGTTTTAAACTTTGATGCCAGTGGTAATCTTGTCGGAGTTAACGGTGGTGCCGGAACCAGCACAACGTCAGCGGCATTTATTCCAGGTGGTGTGGGAACATCCACCACATTTACCATTGACTATGCCAACCTCTCGCAATTCGGCAGTCCGTTTGGTGTTTCTTCATTGGCACAAAACGGTTATGCCACCGGCCGGTTGGTAAGTCTCGATTTCGCACAGGACGGAACACTGTTTGCGCGATATTCAAATGGACAATCCAGTGCATTTGGTCAAATCGCCCTTGCCAACTTTACCAATACGCAAGGACTGCGCCCCGACAGTAACACTTTATGGACTGAGTCGTTTGCATCCGGTCCAGCCTTGATCGGAACTCCTGGTTCTACCGACCTGGGGCTCATTCAATCCGGTGCATTGGAAGAATCCAATGTGGATGTGACTGCAGAATTGATTGACATGATTCAGGCACAACGTTACTTCCAGTCGAATGCGCAGGTTATTGGTGCGGCAGACGAGCTAACGCAAACTATCATCAACATTATTTAATAGTGTTTACACAGGAGTAGGGATATGGACCGCATGCTTTATGTTGCCATGAACGGTGCTAAACAAATCGAACTGCACCAGGCAACAAATTCGCATAATCTGGCTAACGCCAGTACCACGGGTTTTCGAGCAGACTTCGATGCGATTCGAAGTCTGCCCGTGTACGGTCCTGGTAATCCGACACGTGTTTTCAGTGTTGATGAACGTTCCGGTATTAATTTTTCTGCAGGAGAAGTTTCGCAGACCGGCAGAGAACTGGATGTTTCTATCATCGGTGAAGGATTCATTGCAATTCAGGCGCCGGACGGTAGCGAAGCCTATACCCGCGCCGGTGATCTACATATTGCCAACGGTGGATTGTTGCAAACCGGCTCCGGTCATTCGGTTATGGGAAATGACGGCCCGGTCGCGCTGCCTCCGTTTGAAAAACTGGACATCGCCGCCGACGGGACATTGTCGATTGTTCCGGTGGGCCAGGATGCAAGCGCGTTGGCAGTGGTTGATCGAATTAAATTGGTTAAACCAGCTGTAGATCAGCTGGAAAAAGGATTGGATGGTTTGATTCGGTCAAATGATCAAGTCCCATTTGCCGCCGATGCTTCCGTACGAGTTGCGGCGGGCACGGTCGAAGGCAGCAACGTAAACGCGATTAGTGAATTAATTAATATGATCGAACTAGCACGTAAATATGAAATGCATGTGAAGTTAATGGAAACCGCGGAAAATAATGATGCCAGCTCCACCAGCATTATGCGTTTGCGCGGTTAGATAAAATAGAGGAGCGATAAAATGACATCTGCATTATGGAATTCAAAAACCGGTCTTGATGCGCAACAAATGCGTATGACGGTAATTTCTAATAATCTGGCCAACGCCAATACCACCGGATTCAAGCGTGACCGCGCAGTATTCGAAGATTTAATTTATCAAAATATTCGACAGCCGGGTGCGCAGTCTTCGCAAGACACGCAATTGCCGACCGGTTTGCAACTGGGAACCGGTGTACGCGTGGTAGCCACGGAAAAATTATTTACACAGGGAAATGTAACACAAACCGATGCGCCGCTTGATGTCGCAATTCAGGGAAGAGGTTTTTTTGAAATTCAATTACCGGATGGGACTACCGCGTACACGCGGGACGGAAGTTTCACTCTGGATTCGCAGGGTCAGATCGTCAATTCCAGTGGTTATCCATTGCAGCCGGCAATTACCATTCCGCCGAACGTATTAAGTATCACTATCGGAGTGGACGGTACAGTGTCCACTTTAACCAGCGGTGCGACAGCGCCCACCCAGGTGGGAAATATTCAACTGGTGGATTTCGTAAATGAAACCGGCTTGCAGCCACGCGGTGAAAATCTATTTCTTGAAACGGCTTCGTCAGGCTCGCCGACACCTGGAACCCCCGGCCAAAATGGATTGGGCACAATTATTCAGGGGTCGCTGGAAACTTCGAACGTAAATGTTGTGGAAGAACTGGTAAACATGATCGAAACGCAGCGTACCTATGAAGTTAACTCGCGAGCGATTGAAACATCCGACAGCATGTTGCAATACGTTAATAACAACTTGTAAATGAAGTAAACCGAACTTAAGGATGAGTAAAATGAACTTAATTACACGCTTCGGGATTGCAGTTGTACTAGTGTTTAATGTACTTGCCTGCAGCAGTATTGAAAAACTCGATGATCCGGACTTCGAACCGGCGATACCGGAAATGCCGGAAGCCAAAGTACAACCCGATGGCGGCTTGTTCTATGCGTCGACAAATTTGTACATTTTTGAAGATATTAAAGCGATGCGTGTTGGCGATTTGATCACAGTGGTGTTAACCGAAGCGACAAATGCCAGCAAGGAGTACGAGCTTGAAGCCGATAAAGAATCGACCATCGATTTTCCCAACCCGACGATTTTCGGCAATGACGATATAACGGTAGAAGGAAAACAGGTCCTGAACAGCAGTGCAACTGCAAATCGTTCGGTAGAAGGCGAGGGCGAATTGACTCAGGAAAACAGTCTGGACGGAAATATCACCGCAACTGTTACACAAGTATTATCAAACGGATATTTAGTCATTAAAGGAGAGAAGCTGCTGACCTTAAACGAAGGCAGCGAGGTCGTACGAATTTCCGGAATCGTACGACCTACTGATATCGACGCGAATAATATGATTGAGTCTACCAAGATTGCAAACGCACATATCACGTATAAAGGGAATGGCGTGGTCAGTAACAGCAGTAAAGCCGGATGGCTAACGCGTTTCTTTATGACAGCGCTGTGGCCTTTATAACGCGGAGACTATATAAATGAGATTACTCTATATAATTATATTGTGTGTATTTTCCAATACTGTATTTGCCGAACGAATTAAAGACCTGGTATCGGTTGCGGGTGTGCGATCCAATCAGTTATTGGGTTACGGTCTCGTTGTCGGCCTGGATGGTACGGGTGATCAAACCACTCAAACGCCATTTACCGTGCAAAGTCTGAGAAGTTTTTTGAATCGTTACAACATTACGATACCTCCGGATGTCGATCCGCAGTTAAAGAATGTCGCTGCAGTTTCCATTCATGCGGAAATGCCCGCTTTTGCAAAACCGGGCCAAACTATAGATGTCACCGTATCTTCTTTGGGTAACTCCAAAAGCTTGCGCGGCGGAAGTTTGTTGATGTCGCCTTTAAAAGGGATCGATGGGCAGGTGTATGCCATTGCGCAAGGCAACCTCGTGGTCGGCGGACTGGGAGTGCAGGGCAGTGACGGATCAAGCATAACGATTAATGTCCCCAGTGCCGGAAGAATTCCTAATGGTGCAACGGTCGAACGCGTGATTCCCAGCAACTTCGCATTACAGGATCATTTATATTTGAATCTGCATACGCCCGACTTCACCACTGCCAAGCGTATGCAGGATCGAATTAACAAAATACTTGGCGGCGAAGTCGCCAGCGCATTGGATGCGGTTACCGTGCGCGTACGTGCTCCATTTGATTCCGCCAACCGGGTTGGATTCTTGGCCGAGATTGAAAATATAAGAATGCGTCCCGGTGCGGGCGCTGCACGAGTTATTGTTAACTCGCGTACCGGTACAGTTGTAATCGGATCTAATGTGCGGGTAACACCGGCAGCGGTTTCACACGGAAGTCTGGTGGTAACTATTTCAGAAAATCCGGAAGTCAGTCAACCGAAGGAATTTTCAAATACCGGTGATACGGTAGTGGTCGATGACTCCACTATTGAAGTTGAACAAAATAGTGATCGAATGTTCCTGTTTGACCCGGGTATTACTCTGAATGAAATCGTTAACGCAGTAAATGAAGTTGGAGCGGCTCCCGGAGATCTGGTCGCTATTCTTGAGGCGCTAAAGCAGGCGGGAGCGCTTAAGGCGGAACTGATCGTTATCTAATAGTATGGCTGAAGCAATCGCATCCATTTTAGCTACGTCTTCCGATACCGCACGTATGCGTCTGTTGGCCGGTAGCGGCGACGAAGGCGTCAGTGACGAAGTGTTGCAACAGTTCGAAGCGCTTTTTTTACAGCAAATGCTAAAAAGTATGCGAACGGCTTCGTTGGGAAATGGTTTATTTCAAAGTGATCAGACGGATTTTTACCGGGACATGTACGACCAGCAAATTGCAACCGACCTTGCGGCCAAAGAGGTGCTGGGTATTTCGCAATTAATTAATCGGCAACTGGGCTTGAGCGAGTCCGTAAATGATGATGCCGAACAGGATATCGTTGCCGAAATTAAAGACACGTTTACAGCGATTGTGCCGCCGGTAGATAGTCAAAATGTTACTGTATCGGCAGCGCAAACAAATTTGCCTTCCCGCGTGGGTTCCGTAGTTGAGACAGAATCGTCAATCGATGGGTTGAGCGAACTTCGATTGCAGCCAGTCGAAATTCCACAGGCAATTCCACGGCCTTTAGCGTTTAAACCGGAATCTCCGCAGGAGTTTGTCGACTATGCATATAAATTTTCGCAGCCTGCAGCGCAGCGTCTGGGCGTTGATGCGAATGTGATTATCGCAATTGCGGCATTAGAAACCGGCTGGGGAATGCATACGCCTGCGGACGGCGAATCGATATCCAACAACTACTTTGGTATTAAAGCAGACAGCCGTTGGCAAGGTCCAGCCGTCGAAAGTCAAACGCTGGAGTTTTCCGATGGTGTGTTTAACCAATTGAAACAATCTTTCCGCGCATATCAGAATCTGGGTGATTCATTCAACGATTTTGCAGAATTTTTACTGGGTAATGAGCGTTACCAAACTGCGCTTGGATTTGCGCACGATGCCAAGCAGTTTTTACAGGAAATTCAAAAAGCCGGTTATGCGACTGATCCGAAGTACGCAGATAAGGTTCTTAATGTATTAAAGAACGAGGCCTTTACGGAGATTAGAAAATGATTTTCAAAATAGGTGAGCTATGGCAGATGCTTTATTAAACGCAATTACCGGTTTACGTGCGTTTCAAACCGCGCTGGCAACGACTTCGAATAATATTGCGAATGCGAGCACCCCGGGCTACAACCGACAGGTGGTGGATATTGCCTCGTTGCCGCCGCAAGGCTTTGGTAATGGATTTATCGGCAGCGGAGCCAGAGTCGAAAATATTCGACGTATTGAAAGTGAGTTCTTAACCGAACAATTACGCAGCGCTTCCGCTGAAGCTGGAAGATTGAATACGTTCAATACATTGGCTTCGAGAGTGGATAATCTGTTAGCCGACGGCGAAGGCAGTCTGGCACCGTCGTTGCAAAACTTTTTTAATAGTGTGCAAGATCTAAGTGTCGATCCAAGCTCGAGCTCTGCCAGACAAGTCGTAATCAGTTCGGCTAACTCGCTGGTAACGCGATTTGGCAATATTGAATCACAACTGCAGGCGATCGATAGCGATATCGATGTCGGGCTGCGTGCAAATATTCAGGATCTGAATGGAATCGCCACCGCGCTTGCCGATTTAAACCAGAAAATCGTTGAAGCGAAGAGTGTGACTTCGGGCGGACAAAATCCGAATGCTCTACTGGATCAGCGCGATCAGCTAATTCTGGAGTTATCCGAAATCGTAGCAGTGACTACGCTTGAACAGCCGGACGGTGCCGTTAATGTATTTATCGGAACCGGCCAGAGTCTGGTAGTCGGTAACAATGCACAACAATTGGTGGCAATTCAGGATCCCGCCGACGGTTCGAATACACGGATTGCCTATCAGTCCAGTACCGGTGGTCAAACCGACATCACCAGCTCCATTACGGGAGGATCGCTGTCGGGATTGCTGGAATTTCGCAACCAACAATTAGGTTCGATTCGTAACGAGCTGGGACGTATCGCAACAGTTGTAGCAGGTACATTTAATACACAGCATCGCCTTGGTCAGACGCTTACCGGTGCGCTAGGTGGGGATTTCTTTGCAGTCGGCGGAGTGCAAGTAATCGCAAACACCAATAACGGTGGTACCGCATCACCGACCGGAACAATAACTGACGTAACTGCATTGACCTCTTCGGATTATGAAATTGTATACGATGGTGCCAACTATACACTGACGCGTCTGGACGATGGCGCCAGTTTTGTATCTGCTACTGGTGTGTTTAATCAAGACGGAGTGCAGTTTACTGTAGGTGCAGGCGCCGCAGCCGGTGATCGATTTATTCTGCGACCGACCCGGTTGGGTGCGCAACAAATTGATGTTGTCGTTAACAGAACCAACGATATTGCTGCGGGTGCTCCGGTCAGAACCAGTGTGCAGGTCAATAATCTGGGTGACGGGTCTATCAGTGCTCCACAAGTTACTGATATTACCGATCCGGATTTACGCGATACAGTCGAAATTAGATTTAATTCACCGGCCAATACCTTCGACATTGTAAACGTTACTGATGCGGTAACCATTGCCGCCGGAGTTGCCTATACCAGCGGTGCGGATATTAGTTTCAATGGTATTACCGTGCAAATAGAGGGAACGCCGCAACCCGGCGATGTTTTCATTATAGAAAATAATACCAGCGGAGTATCGGATAATACCAACGCGTTGGCTTTATTAAATTTGCAAATCGCCGATACTGTCGAAGGGAATAGTAATTATCAAGAAGCGTATGGCGGATTGGTAGGTCGGGTAGGAACAGTAACGCGTCAGGCGGATTTAAACAGTCAGGCGCAAAATCGATTACTGGACGATGCCTTTCAGGCAAAAGAAGCGGTATCGGGTGTTAATCTGGATGAGGAAGCTATTAACCTGACCAAGTTCCAGCAAGCTTACCAGGCGGCCGCACAGGTAATTACGACCAGTAACGAACTATTTCAGACATTGATCGCTGCGGTATCGAGATAAGCCATGAGAATTTCAACAGCATTTTCCTTTCAACGAGCGGTGCAGGACGTCCAGAATAATCTGGTTGAGATTGGTAAACTGCAAACTCAGATCGGAAGCGGAAAAAAATTATTACGGCCTTCTGACGGTCCGACAGAATCAGCACGATCAGTCGATTTGAACCAGGCTATTTCCCGGCTGGATCAATTTGAGCGTAATCGCAGTTTTGCCGATCAAAAGCTGGGTCTGGTGGATGCTACGTTAACCAGTGTAAATAATGTATTGCAACGAGTGCGCGATCTGGCGATTCAAGCTAACTCCAGCGGACAGACTAATGAAACCCGGGATATTATTCGAACTGAAATAGAGCAGCGGCTAAATGAATTACTGGATTATGCCAATACCCGTGACGGTGGTGGAGACTACTTATTTGCCGGCGGAAAAGGCAAGACACAACCATTCGCGTTAACGGCGGGAGGCACGGTTTACAGTGGAGACCAATCGCCGTTAAATTTGCAAATTTCCTCAAATCGAACGATAGATGTAGGCGAATCCGGATACGAAGTATTTCAAAATATTCGAAATGGTAATGGTACATTTACGGTTGGATTGAATGCGGCGAACAACGGCGGGGGTGTTATCAGCGCCGGCGGTGTAGTCGATTTCTCCAGCTATCAGCCGCACGATTTCAATATTGTTTTTACGTCAGCAACCACTTTCGATGTAGTGAATACGACGACTGCCACGACCGTATTAACTGCGCAACCATATACCAGCGGTGCTGCGATTAATTTTAATGGTGTTCAGGTGGAGATTTCGGGTGATGTGCAGACCGGAGATCAATTTACCGTGCAGGCCAGTCGCAATCAGGATATTTTTCAGACGCTGACCGATTTGATTTCTACATTGTCGATCAACCCCAGCTCTGCATCCAATGAAGCACGGTTGCAACAGGGCTTGCAAAATGCGCTGGGCGATATCGATCAGGCGATCGGAAATATATTAAGTACCAGAACTTCGGTAGGGACGCGTCAAAATTCACTGGATTCCGCCGACCAGGAATCCGCCAGTACCAAATTACGCTTGCAGCAGACCTTGTCAGAGGTGGAAGATGTCGACTTGACGGACGCGATCAGTAAGCTGACGTTTGAAATCACTACTTTAGAGGCGGTTCAGGCGACTTTTGCACGCGTGCAACAACTCAGCTTGTTTAACTTCCTGCGATAGAATTAAGTCTTAGCTGCCACTTATCCAGCAAAACAAGACAGTTGTCACCAAACTGTTAAAGTTTTTCCGACAGCAAAATTTGCCGGATAGCATTATTTAATATGTATCCATAAATTTAAATAAAAAGCGTTTTACCACCATAAATATTCTTAAAGTTTTGTAAACCCTTGCCGATACTGAGCTCAATGGCAAAGCGGCAGCTCCTTGGCTCCGCAGCGTCGGAGTGTTTCTTTGAATGGATAGAAACTTTTTTTAAAGGAGTTGGTAAGATGCCACAAATTATTAACACAAACCTGTTTTCGTTGAATGCTCAACGTAACTTGAACGAAACGCAGAATTCTTTAGGGACAGCATTACAGCGTTTGTCATCTGGTTTGCGTATTAACAGCGCGAAAGATGATGCGGCTGGATTAGCTATTGCCGAAAGATTTTCTTCACAGATTCGAGGCTTGAACCAGGCAATTCGAAATGCAAACGACGGTATTTCATTTGCCCAGACAGCTGAAGGTGGTCTGAGTACTGCAACCAGTGCATTACAACGTATTCGTGAACTGGCAGTTCAATCTGCGAACGACACCAATACCGCGTCTGACCGCGAGGCGATCAACAATGAGGTACAACAACTCATTGCTGAAGTGCGTCGAATCGCAAATTCAACCCAGTTTAACGGTCAAAACGTATTGGACGGATCTGCGTCTAGCCTGGTATTCCAGGTCGGTGCGAACCAGAACCAGACCATTACTGTAAGCGGTGTTGATGCCAGAGCCGACATTCTGGGTGCGCGAGTATCCGAGTCAGGTTCTACCACTCAAACGTTGCTTGATACCTTCTTTGGTGCAGACAACCTGGTAATTCAGGGTATTGCCATTGATACGACTGCATTGGCTGCGGGTGACACGGTTGCAGATGTTGTTAGCGCAATAAACTCTCAAACATCTCAAACCGGAATTTCAGCATCGCAAGCTACAACGACTACTACAGGCGATATTGCAGTTGTCGGTGCAGCCGGTAACGTTACCATCAACAGCGTAACCATTGCCCAAACCGGAACTCTGGCAACGGATATTGCAGCTATTAATGCGGTATCTGCGCAAACAGGCGTTACTGCAAGTGCAAACGGTGCTGCAATTGTGTTAAGTAATACAGATGGAAGCGATATTGTTACCACCGGCTTCGCTGCGGCTGATAACGATACCTACCAAGCTGGCATCGTGCTCGCAGGTGACGTAACCGAGGACAACAGTAACTTTGCGGTTACCGGTGGTCCTGGTGTTGATAGCGGCAACGCTGTTGGTGCTGGTCAGGTAAATAATACCGTTACCAACACCGATGTGCTCACGCAATCCACTGCAACAACGGCTCTGTTAACGCTGGACTTTGCTTTGAGTCAGATTAACACCATCCGTTCAGAGTTGGGTGCGGTACAAACTCGATTTGAGTCCACCATCTCCAACCTGCAAATCACTGCTGAAAACCTGACCGCTGCGCGTTCTCGTATTCAGGATGCTGATTTCGCTGCCGAAACTGCGGAGTTAACCCGTAGCCAGATTCTGCAGCAGGCTGGTCTGTCGATTGTGGCTCAGGCGAATGCTTTGCCTCAGTCAGTACTCTCGCTACTTCAGTAAGAGTACAAAAGTAATTAGTGTGCTCGGTCGTATCAGGCCGGGCACATTATTAAAAGTGTTTTTAGAAGGTAGTAACAATGACGATTGACGTGACAACCTTGAATAGCGCTAGTCGAGAACCATCGAATCAGAGTGTTCAAAGTCGCGTAGCTGCCAACGTCGTTCCGATCAACGACCGTGTGTCGCAGCAGTTGGGGATCACTAGAAAAGCCGTGGATGCCGTTGAGGTCACTCAAGCGGCCAGTAAAGTTAATGATTTCATTAAGCAGATCGGGCGTAGTCTCGAATTTTCGGTGCACGAATCCAGTGGCCGGGTAATCATTACCGTTCGCGAATCCGAAACCGGCAAAATTGTCCGGCAAATTCCACCGGAAGAGCTGCTCGTGATTGCTGATTTGGTACGCGAAAATCTCGAAAGTACGACAGCTCCGCCAGGAATCTTGTTAGCTGATAAAGTTTGATGCAGATCAGGCATTAACTTTGCAGTAATTTAAGCCAATAAGGGTTTTTTTACTAACAAAGGAATGATATGGCGGGTTCAGTTACGTCTTTGGGGGTAGGGTCCGGCCTGGACCTGGAAGCCCTGGTACAAAATCTTTTAGCTGCGGAATCGCGCCCTATTCAGTTACTGGAATCGCGCAAGGCTAGCATAGATCTTAAAATCAGCGGTTTCGGGCAAGTTCAAAATGCGCTATCCGAATTTCAGTCCGCAGTCACGGCCTTAAATACGGCTGAAGCATTTCGTGGTGTTTCGGCTAGCTCAAGTGATGAGTCGGTGTTGGTTGCAAGTGCTTCCCAGGCGGCGGTGCCGGGCTCAAATGTTGTGGTCGTAACTCAGCTGGCACAAAACAACAAACAGGCCACACAAAGTTTTATCAGCGACAGCGAAGTAATAGGCACAGGCCAACTGTCTTTTACAGTAGGCAGCGAATCATTCAATGTCGATATTACTTCCGAAAATAATACCTTGGCGCAGATTCGTGACGCGATAAATGCTGACCCTAACAATAATAGTGTCCAAGCGAGTATTATTAATATCGACGAAGGTAGTAAATTGATTTTAACTGCTGTCGAAAGCGGCGCTGTCAACCAGATTAACTTTACGGTTACAGATGACGATGCCAACAACGCCGACGATGCCGGATTGTCGCGATTGGTATTTGGTATTCAAGAAATTGATGCGGCGCAAGATGCAACATTCCAAGTGGACGGGTTTGCGGTAACTCGACCAAGCAATCAAGTTACAGATGTTATTCAAGGTGTTACCCTTGAATTGTCAGGTTTGGGAACTGCCACGGTGTCTGCGAGTGAAGATTTAGGAGTTGCCAAAACCACGATAGAAACTTTTGTAACGGCGTACAATTCGTTAACCGCAACACTGGCGGCGCAACGGGATTCTACATTGTCGGGTGAAAATACGTTAATTAATATTGAGTCGCGAATTCGCCAATTGTTTTCCCAGACATACAATGATTCATCTTCCAATATTAATTACTTATTTCAAGTCGGATTGAGCTTCGATCGTGACGGCATACTAAGTTTTGATACGGAAGAATTTGACTCTGTAATCGCCACTGATTTTGCCGAGATTCAAAATATTTTCACCAATTCAGATAATGGCTTCATCACCTTGCTGGAAGATGTAATAGAGGGTTACACAGAAAGCGAGGGAATTTTGACCGCGAGGACGGATGGGCTCAACGACGAAAAAGAGAGTATCGATGAAGATATCGAAAGAATAGAAATTCGACTCGAAAGTGTAGAAGCACGCTTACGGGCACAATTCGGCTCGCTGGATAGTCTGCTTAGCCAGCTTAACTCCACGAGTTCTTTTTTAACTCAACAATTGGCAAATTTGCCACTTTCAAATAATTCATCTTAAAGGAATATACAATGACATTATTGAACGCCGGTCATGCATTGGCTACCTATCAGGAAATGGGTGCATGCGGACTAGTCGAAGAAGCAAATGGTCATGAGTTAATCAGACTGTTGCTGGATACTTTGACCGTACGCATTACTGAAGCAAAAAACTGTATTGCCGAAAACGATATTAATGAAAAGATTGTTCGATTGACCAAAGCGCTTAATATTCTCGATGGTTTGAGAATGGCGTTGAACATCGAAAAGGGCGGAGAAATCGCACGCAATCTGGATGATTTATACGACTATATGCAACGCCGCCTGGTCGAAGCTAATGCGCATAACGACGTACCGATACTGGATGAAGTAAAAGGCCTGGTCGAAGAAATAAAAGGTGCCTGGGTACAAATTCCTGCGGATGCTCGGCAGTGATTAATAACGAAACACTTCATCAGGAACTGGATAACGCATTGCGGGCAAGCGACGAAATTTTGAGTAGTTTGCAGGCCGGCGAATGGGAAAAAGTTAAGAAGCTTAATAATATCCGCATGAAATCAATTCGTATGCTATCACTATGTCAGAAATCTGATATCGCTTGGCAAAATTTTGGCGACAAGCTAAACAAAATGAAAGGATTGGATCAGCGAATTCTGGAATTAAGTAGCAAGCTGCGCGACGAGGTTGCAAATGAAATTCGTCATAATTGTGTCAGAAAACAGAATTGTGAGGAATACAGTTATTTTCATCGAATGCGCAAATAAGCACTATTAAACCGTTGATTTAATTGAATGAATATCATAATATTTGTCAATTATTAAATAATAAAGATAAAGGCCTAGAATTTGTCAGAAGCACAATGAACCAAAAAGCGTCAAAAAATTAACTAATAAAAAAGCATAAGACGCCGATATAGGATTTGAACGCTGGAGGAACTATGCAAAGCGCTACTGAAAAGAGTACAGCAAATTCCGGTATTGAAAATGTTACCGCGGCTAGAAGGCGTCGAGGCAAGTCTTTTTTGGATGGCCACAGCCACGCCATACAGAACGTATGCAAATTAGTTGAACATGTCGCTGCGACGACTGCCAATGTCCTGATATTAGGTGAATCGGGTACCGGCAAAGAGCTGGTAGCACGCGCCGTTCACCGCTATTCCAACCGCGCAGATGCGCCTTTCGTACCCATAAATTGCGCTGCAATTCCATCGGAGTTGCTTGAAAGCGAGTTATTTGGACACGAAAAAGGTGCTTTTACCGGAGCCATTACCGCTCATCGCGGCCGCTTTGAGCTTGCTCAGCAAGGCACGATATTCCTGGACGAAATCGGAGATATGGATCTGCACATGCAGGCCAAGCTGCTGCGTGTATTGCAGGAAAAAGTATTTGAGCGCGTCGGTGGAA
>JANQOT010000129.1 GCA_028285655.1 Gammaproteobacteria bacterium | reverse complement strand
GGCGAACCTGCCGCTGGAGCAAGCGCTGCAAATTCTTCAGACCGAAGTCGCCCCGGTAATCGAATCGGCACTGCCCGCAGACGGCGTCATTCGGTACGGAGGCTCGGCGGACAATCTGAAAACCGCAATGGAAAACCTGAGTAACAGCTTTATCGTTGCGTTAATTATTTTGTTATTGCTGATGGCGGCACTGTTCAGATCGTTTACCGACAGCTTGCTGGTGATGCTGGCGTTACCGCTGGCCACGATCGGCGGCGTTATTGCATTAAAACTGCTGCAGCTACCCGCCGATTTGCTGACTGTCATCGGATTTATTATTTTACTGGGGCTGGTAGTCAATAACGCGATTTTACTGGTGCACCAGGCGCGCAGCGCGGAGCGGTCCGGAAGTTCGCGTCGCGATGCAGTGCGCAATGCTGTACGCACTCGCATTCGACCTATTTTAATGAGCACCTCGACGACCGTATTCGGCATGCTGCCGCTGGTATTGTTTGCCGGTGCGGGTGCGGAACTATACCGCGGGTTGGCTGCCGTTATTATCGGCGGAATGATTGTAAGCACGTTATTTACGCTGGTGCTGATCCCCAGCTTGCTGCAGATAGAAATTTTTCAGCACAAAAAGAAATCGGCTCACGCGTAATTGCTCGAGCCGATAATTCTTATCTATTACAAACTATATTTGATGCGCTGAGATTCTTGTACGAATAGCGAAAGCATTCGTACAAATATTTCAGTAGTTGATCGCGCGCGGCAACTCCTTCGCCTGCTTCACCCAGTCCTCGACTTGCGATTGCGCCGGTACCTGACGTACCAGGTTTTTCTCATCATTGACTTTAACCATCGCAGCATGCAGATTCTCTGCGTTGCGTTGCGCCAGTTCCGGTACGGTATCGACCCCCGCGCATTCGAGTAAATCCGCGTATTGTGTGCTTACACCATTAATACGCGCCAGATCGGCCCGGTTCACCCAGTTAAGAACCAGCTTTTCACTAATATCGCATTTACTTGCAATGTCCTGCCGGCCTTTTTTTTCGCTGCCCGCTTCCAGTAATTGCTCGATGCTGGTAATTCCACCCTCTTCCAGTTTTTTAGAATAAACTTCTCCGATACCTTCAATTTCGGATAACTTGGTCATGACACGTCCTCTCTACCTAGTAATATTATTGGTTATTGATTGATTCTTCTTGAACACCCGCAAACACAAGGTGTATCGTAAGAACTACTAAGACTTGCAAATCGATTTACAGTTCAACTGTATTGGCGGAATGCAGTTAAGTCAATTTATTACTTTTCTGTGACCAGCATTTCGCGTAAATGCGCAAATCGCTGTTTGGCGGATTCGTCCACCTTCGGGTAATGCATATGCAGCGACTCCATACTTTTGGTAATAATTTTTGCAACTGCGTAGCGCATATAGGGTTTGTCGTCGGCGGGAATTGCGTACCACGGCGCCCAGGGCCTGGAAGTTTCACGCAAGGCATCCTGGTAAGCGTTCATATAATCGCTCCAGTGCCCGCGCTCCTTGATATCGCCTTCGGAAAATTTCCAGTTTTTTTCCGGCTCGTCGATGCGACTTAAAAATCGATTGCGTTGCTCATCCTTGGAAACATTTAACCAGAATTTCAGTACGACCGTACCGTTGCGTGCAATATGTCGCTCGAAGTCCCTGATCGATTCATACCGCTGCGACCAAATGTTCGAATGTTTGTGTTCTTCCGGAAGCTGCTGAAAATTTAAAATTTCAGGATGAACGCGAACCACTAACACTTCCTCGTAATAACT
Organism: Gammaproteobacteria bacterium; assembly: GCA_028285655.1. Lineage (GTDB taxonomy): Bacteria > Pseudomonadota > Gammaproteobacteria > UBA4575 > UBA4575 > JANQOT01. Next base: position 6,585 of record JANQOT010000129.1, on the reverse strand, counting down.
GCGATTAAATACGCCGATACGTCCACGCTCCGGCAATCGCACTGTTGTTCGCCATAAAAAGTCATGGTCCAGTTCTTTGGCAGATGGTTTCTTAAAACTGAATACCTGACAGCCCGCCGGGTTCACACCGGTCAGCACGTTGCGTATGGTACTGTCTTTACCGGCGGCATCCATCGCCTGAAATACTAGCAATATAGAATGGCTATCGTGCGCATACATGATGCGCTGCAAATCGTGAATTTTGTCGGTTTGTTTTCGTAACTTCTTTTTATTACTTTTTTCGTCGAGCAGACTTTGATCTACGCTGGTCGCTGCATCTGCAACGCTAAAAGAACCGTCAAAGGGAACTAAATACGGGCTATCAATAGCTTCAAACATCGTTACGGTACTACTGTTTTATGTCCAAGTCGCAGCCATTGTTTAATGCCGGCTTTAACATTATATACACGTGTGTAGCCATGCTGCTGAATTAAATAATTTGCAATTATTTTACTGCGGTTACCGGACCGGCAAATTAATATGAGATCTCGCTCGGGCGCTATATATGGCGCCGCCTGGCTCATCCATTCCTGCACCCGCGGCCTGCGTTTTTCGTCAAAAAACATAATCGGAATGCTTCCTTCTACTATTCCGGTTTGATGCCACTCTTTTGGTGTTCTCACGTCGATCAAGACTGAATTTTCAGATTCTATCATTGTTTGTAATTCGTTGATGCTAATGTCGACGACTTCCGCCCAGACGATGTGCGGCATGAACAATAATATGATTAAGCTGCACTTGATAAGCCCGCTTTGAATACAATTTTTATTTTTCAATATTTACCGCCTTTAACGCCACCGCAATTTCTATTTAAATAATTTCTCAATTTACTCTTTCTGGCTTCGACCCGTTCTTCATCTACAAATTTGCGTTCACCATCTTTATCCAGCTCATAATAGAGAATACCGCCTTGCTCCATATCACTCAGTTGCGCTCTGACATTATTGCATTTGGTACGCGCTTCCTCTTTTTCTTTCTTTTTCTGTTCCCGCTGTTCTTTTCGCTCCAGGCGTTCCTGCTCCAGGTAGTCGGAATATCTTCTTTGATTTTCTATACTGCTGGGCGCCTGATTATTCTGATGCGACTCGGTACTGCTTTCAGCGTCATGTTCGATATCCATCTTCTCGGCCGACTTGTCCGGCGGAGTCTGGCTATAGTGGACTTTTCCGTTTTCATCCACCCACTTGTAAATCTCGCCCTGACTGAATCCGCATGCACACAGCAGTATGAGAAGTGGTGCAATCTGGCGTGTGATTATGTTAGACATAACCGGGTTCATCATTCACTTGTTGTGCAAAATATTTCTGCAGAAAGGTGTCAAAATCAGATTTCATATTCTGCTCCAATTGTTGCTGCGCCTGGATACTTCGTTCCACCTCTCGATCGAAGCGTGCTTTTACCTGCGAGTCCAGGCCATTATTGGAGCAACATTGACAGTACTTTTGTTCCAGTGAAGTCACAAAATCACAATAAGATAAACCCTCTTTTTGCATGGCTGCCAGCAATTGAGCCGATAAGGTACTGTCGACCGCATCGATACTATTGCTAAATTGTTGCACGGCAAGCGAGTAATGTGCTTCGCCGATATCCTTATCCATTTGTTCGGCTATTAATTCCAACCCTGTAAATATTTCCCGACACCATTGCTGTAACGAAATTGTACTGCCGCATCTGCGTAGTTGTAAGCCGGGGCGGCGTCCATAGTGTGCAACCTCGTGTTCATTGATATCAATTTCTTCCCGCTCGGTTCGATCGATTAGACGATCTTCTGACAACAAACAATAAATAAACAATACCTCCAGAAATCGCAGTTGTTCTATGCTTAAACCATTCGCGGCAAATGGATTTAGATCCAGCGATCTGATTTCCACATACTGCACACCTCTTTTCAACAGCGCGTGGGTCGGCTTTTCCCGCCGACGTGCGACCTGTTTCGGTCGTACAGTACTGTAGTATTCGTTTTCAATTTGCAGAATATTGGCGTTTAGCTGCCGGTATTCTCCGTCCACTTTAACGCCGATTTCTTCGTACGGCGCGTACGGGGTCTCAATGGCACGGGTCAGGCATTTAACGTATTCATCTAAATTGTCATAGCAGGCTTTCACACCGATTTCATTTTCACGATGATTGGTATAACCGATATCGCCCAGACGCAGCGAAGTCGCTTCGGGCGTATATCTGGTATGTTCATCCCACCGCTTAAGTTCGACCACATCTTTATGGGAAAAACTCCGATCTACAGCAGGTGAGGCGCCAAATAAATACGGCACCAACCAACCAATGCGCTGCAAATTTCGAATCAGGCTGAAATATTGTTGATTGATAAAATTTTGCGGGTCGGACGAGTCGCCCAGTAATTCCTGCCAAGGCTGCCAAAACGTTTCCGGCATCGACAGGTTTACATGAATTCCGGCAATGACCTGCATAATTTTTCCGTAGCGATAACCCAGTCCGCGGCGGTATACATTCTTCATAATACCGAGATTACTGGTGCCGTATTCCGCGATTCGTATACTTTGCTCACCGTCCAGCCGGCAGGGCATGCTGGCCGGCCACAAGCATTCATTGGTTATCTTGGGATATACAAACTTGTGGATATCGGTAAGAAATTCCATCGCCTGTTCCGCACTGGCCAACGGTGGCGTCACGAACTCAAGCAAGGCTTCGGAATAATCGGTTGTAATAAAGCTGTGCGTCAGCGCCGAACCCAGCGATAAGGGGTGGTCGGTCTGCGCAATCAGGCCATGCCGATTCACGCGTAGAGATTCTTTCTCTATGCCGATAAGACCGGTTTTCAGTCCTGTTTCGTAGTGGTTCTTTGCCAGTATGTTTAGTTTTTCTTCTATTGCACGCAGCATTTTATAAACTGAATTGTTTGAATTTACTTATAAAATACAAGACAGGGGCCAAGCGCCGATTATAACAGCGGATACGCGGTACACGGCTTTTTATTAAAATAAAGAATTTGCTTTGCTACACTTGAGCAATGACCACTTTGAGGCTATATCAGAGCACTCCCGCACCCTGCCCGTATTTGTCCGGGCGCACTGCTTATCATCATATCTCCGACCCTGAGTTTGCAATGTCGCCGCGACTTTACAGCAGCTTAATCGAAGCCGGTTTTCGGCGCGCCGGCAATAGAATTCACAGACCGAACTGTGCTAATTGTGATCAATGTGTATCTTTACGCATTCCGGTAGCCGAGTTTGCCGCCAGTAAAAACCAGCGCAGAATACTGGCAAAAAATCGGGACATAGAAGCAAAAGTAGTGCCCGAACCTGATCCGCGGGAGTATTACGCTATATACCAACAATATATATCCCACCGTCATCCTGAAACTGACAGCATGCAGAACGTGGAAGATACTTTTGAGAATTTTTTATTCAGCAATTGGTCACAAACTTTTGCCATTGAATTTAAGCTGCCTGATAACGAATTAGTTTGTGTCGCAATTTGTGACCCGCTTATAAACGGCTGGTCGGCGGTATACACTTTTTATAATACGGAATTTTCCAGTCGCAGTCTCGGCACTTATGCAATCCTTCAACAAATTAAATTATTGCGCGAGTTGCAACTGGAATATTTGTATCTGGGTTACTGGGTTAACGATTGCGAAAAAATGAACTATAAAACTCGCTTTCGACCCTGCGAAGGTTACCGGCACGAGCAATGGAAGTCTGTAGACTGAGTTCTAAATGAAAAATTTGTGTAGAATTTAATGCTCTACCTAAACTGAGTTCTACATGAATTTTGGTACAGCTTTTTATTCCTTACCCGAACTACCGGAACTACACGCGCTTGAACTTACGCAAAGCAACAACGGTAAAGTTCATATCATTAAAAACGAACCGGGAAAACAGGCATCGGTAAAAATCTACTATGCCATTTCCAGAAACGATAATTTTCAAATCACTTCAGAGCAGGCAAAAACCGGGCTGGATTTATACGGCGAATATGTACAGCTGGAGCAACAGCAAGCTAATTCACACCCGAATATTCGATTATTACTGGATATTATCGCGCATAAGCAAAGCTGGACAGTTAAAACAATTTAACTCGGCCTATAATTGGTTACGCAGTTTTTGCCAGTCAAAAGATTCGCCCGGATCAGTTTTGCGCTCAGGAGCAATATCACTGTGCCCCACTATATTCTGGCTGCTTAATGTCGGATATGTCATTTGCAGACTTATAATGACTGCGCTTAATACTCGATACTGTTGATCGGTGTACTCGCAATCGTCGGTGCCCTCCAGTTCAATTCCGATTGAAAAATCGTTACAACAACTGCGACCCCTAAAACTTGACTGGCCGGCATGCCACGCACGCCGGTTAAATGGCACAAACTGGGTAAGCGTACCCGATCGTTCAATCAACAAATGACTGGATACCTGCAAGCCTTTAATTTCGGTGAAATAAGGATGCGCGTTTTCATCTAATACATTGGTAAACAACTGGTGGATATGACCGCAACCAAATTCGCCCGGCGGTAAACTGATATTGTGAATCACGATTAAATCCACATTACACTCTTCCGGACGCGCATCCGCATTCGGTGACGGCACATAGTTCACCCCGACGATTAAATGTGTACTAGGATCAATCCGCATTTATAACCATACTCAAACTGAGATGACCCGATTATAGGGCAAGTAAAACCAGGCATCATTTTCGTTAAGTAATTTGAAACCGATTTTGTAGCTACACATAGCGTAATGAGCGCAGGATAGGCAAGGCAAAAACTTGCGAGAAAACGCAGTTTACACGTAAGTAAATGAGTATTTCGAGCAAGTTTTTAACGCCGCATATTCAAGCGCAATAGCTATGTATAGCTGCAAAAAAAGCCCCGCATAGCGGGGCTTTTTACAATCAAGGTACGAATGTACGTGCTACATCATGCCGCCCATTCCACCCATACCGCCCATATCATGACCGGCACCTGCACCATGATCATGATCGTCCTGCGGAACTTCGGCAACCATTGCTTGCGTGGTTACCATCAAACCGGCTACAGACGCGGCATTTTGCAATGCCGTACGAGCAACTTTGGTTGGATCCAAAATACCCATTTCGATCATGTCGCCAAATTCACCGGTTGCGGCGTTGTAACCGAAGTTACCTTCGCCTTCGTCGACCTTGGCAAGAATAACCGAAGCTTCGTCACCTGCATTGGTAACGATTTGACGTAAAGGTTCTTCCATCGCACGGCGAGCGATGTTGATGCCGGCGGTCTGGTCGTCATTGTCGCCTTTCAGTTTTTCCAGGGCCTTGCGTGCACGCAGTAATGCAACACCACCCCCTGGTACAACACCTTCTTCTACGGCCGCGCGAGTTGCATGCAGCGCATCTTCAACCCGTGCTTTCTTTTCCTTCATTTCCACTTCTGTTGCAGCGCCCACTTTAATTACGGCAACACCACCGGCTAGTTTCGCCATGCGTTCCTGCAATTTTTCCCGATCGTAATCGGAACTGGCTTCCTCGATTTGAGTACGAATCTGGTCGACACGCGCTTTAATATCTGCGGACTGGCCGGCACCATCCACGATGGTTGTATTTTCTTTTGAAACGTTTATACGTTTGGCCGTTCCCAGATCGTCAAGACTTGCCTTCTCCAGCGACAACCCGACTTCTTCGGATATAACAGTACCACCGGTAAGAACTGCGATGTCCTGCAACATCGCTTTACGTCGATCACCGAAACCAGGTGCTTTAACAGCCGCTACTTTAACAATACCGCGAATCGTGTTGACAACCAAAGTTGCCAGTGCTTCGCCTTCCACGTCTTCGGCAATAATCATTAACGGACGACCTGCCTTGGCGACACCTTCCAGTACCGGTAATAAATCGCGAATGTTAGAAATTTTCTTGTCGTGTAACAGTATGAACGGTTCGTCCATATCGCAGGACATGTTGTCCTGATTGTTCACGAAGTACGGAGACAGATATCCGCGATCGAACTGCATTCCTTCGACCACGTCCAGCTCATTCTCCAGCGCATTGCCTTCTTCTACGGTAATAACGCCTTCTTTACCGACTTTTTCCATCGCTTCAGCAATAATATCGCCGATTGAACTATCCGAGTTGGCGGAAATACTTCCGACCTGCGCAATAGACTTGCCATCGGCACAGGGTTCGGACAAGGACTTTAATTCTTCAACAGCAACCGTGGTGGCTTTATCGATACCACGCTTGAGATCCATGGGGTTCATGCCCGCCGCAACGGCTTTCATGCCTTCACGTACTATCGACTGTGCAAGCACAGTTGCGGTCGTCGTTCCGTCACCGGCAACATCAGAAGTTTGCGAAGCAACTTCTTTTACCATTTGCGCGCCCATGTTCTCGAGCTTGTCTTCCAATTCAATTTCCTTGGCAACTGATACGCCGTCTTTGGTCACGGTCGGCGCTCCGAACGATTTATCCAGCACTACGTTGCGGCCCTTGGGTCCTAACGTAGCTTTCACAGCGTTGGCCAAGATATTTACGCCGGCGACCATTCTGGCTCTGGCGTCATCTCCAAAAGTAACTTCTTTTGCACTCATTTGCGTTTAC
>JANQOT010000101.1 GCA_028285655.1 Gammaproteobacteria bacterium | reverse complement strand
CCAGCGTATTGGTTCTTCGCCGGTCCAGACGCCGGATAGTGTTGGGTCCTGCCGTTCTGGCTATATCCACCAATTCGCCAAACGGCATAACGCCCGAATTCGGTGTATACAGGGGAATCGCCGCCAGTTGTTCCGGTGTTCCCCAATTAGGGACTCGCACCATAATATCCAGACGCTCTTCACCGTCGAAGTATTCACCGACTTCCAGCCCTTGTCCCAGCATGCGCGAGACCTGTGCCAGGGTTTCGCGATTCCAGCCGGCTTCGCGCAAGCGGTCATCCTGGGGTCTGAATTGTAATTCGGGTTCGGCCAGTTCCAGTCCGGGGCGCGGCCTAACTCTGGCATTTTCCAGTTTTTGCGGAATAGTAATAAAACCCAGTTGTGCGGCTTCAATTAACGCATCGATATCACGTCCCTGAATATTGACTTCGATTTCTCGGTTCGCGCCGAACCCGGAAAACAAAGATGCTTTACGCACAATAGCAAATGTGTCCGGAAAACCCTGTACCGCACCGTTAAGCACACCGATTAATTCGTCTACTTTATTCGGGTCAGCCGCCCTGCCGCCGATAAAAATCGATCCTGCGCGTGCAACAAAAAAGTAATGCTTGATTTGCGGTTCTTTTTCGCCGGTCAAATAAGGTTGAATACGTTTGGCGATGACATTTCCCATTTCTTGTTGAATATGAGAAATGTTGACTCCCGGCGGAGGCAATATAAAACCGAACACTAAATTGCGGTTTCCGGTCGGCAAATAATCGCGTTTGGGAAATAAATAAATTGAACCGGCAATAGGAATCACAATCAGCACCACGATAAGAAACGTTCGCAATGTGCTTGTTTGAGTTATAGCGGCAATCGTCTGGGTAATGCGTTCCCAGATCGAATGGTGGTAATCCTCAAATTTGGTATTGCGTAACCAGACCAGACTTGCCGCCGGAATTAATACCGTTGCCACAAACAGGGAAGTAATAATGGCTGCGGTGATCGCGATTGCCAGATCGGCAAACAACTGCCCGCTTTGATCGCGTAAAAATAAAACCGGCAGAAAAATTGCGACCGTGGTTGCAGTCGACGCCAGCAATGCCGGCCAAACCTGAGTAACGCCTTCCAACGCTGCATCCATTCCGTTGCGGCCCTGTTCCTTTAGCCGCACGATATTTTCCAGAATGATAATGGCGGCGTCCATTACCATACCGACCGCGAATGCCATTGCCGCCAGCGAAATTACATTAATGGATTTACCGGCCGCCAGAATAACCACAAATGCAACGCACAAACACAGCGGAATTGTAATGGTTACCACCAGGGTTGCGCGCCAGCGCCGCAGAAACCACCATAATATAAAAACCGCGAGTAACACGCCTAAACCGAGATTGCTGCGCAATAACTCTATGGCGCTGTCGATGTATACGGTTTCGTCGTAGACTTGTTCGATCGTCAGGTTGGCGCGTTGCAGGGGGCCATCGCGTAACTCTTGCATGGCCGCATGCAATTCCGTCATTACATCTAGAACATTCACCCCGCTTTCACGGTACGCGTTGACCGCAATGGCAGGTTCGCCGCGCGTAATGACAAAGTTATCGCGATCGGCATTTTGCACGTTAACGGTCGCGATATCGCGCAGGTAAACCGGCTGGCCTTCGCGCCACTCAAGTACCAGGTTAGCCAGATCCGCAGGTTTTAATGCGCCGGTATAACGTAAAATGTAACGGCGTTTGCCTACATCGGCGGTACCGCCGGAAATATCTTCGTTATTGCCGACTAAACGCGCCGCTTCAGTTAAATCCACTCCCACTCCCGCCGCCAGATAAGGGTCTACCGTGATTCTGATTTCCTGTTCGTTACCACCGCGCACTTCTGATAGTGCAACACCGGACACTCGTTCGAAACGGGACTGCACCACTTCTTCAATATAATCGCGATAGTCTTCAATATTTATTGAATTGTCTTTGCCGGGCTTGATGATGAACCAGGCAATCGGACGGCTGCGTCCACCGGCAGTGCTTAGAATGGGTTCATCGGCGTCGACCGGATATTGCGGCACACGGTTGAGACGATTAATCACCTCGATTAAACCGCGCTCCAGACTGAAGTCGACATCAAACGAAATAGTAATTTTGCCCGAGCCCTGGCGGGCTTCCGAGAGTAATTCGGTCATACCGGGTAAACCGCGAAGCTGGTCTTCCTGCGGTTCGATTATTTCCGATTCGACTTCTTCCGGCGCAGATGCGCGCCAATTGGTGGTAATCGTTATTTCAGGCCGTTCTACTTCCGGCGTGAGTTGAATCGGCAGCCCGCGTAACGCCAGCACACCGAACAGAATAATCAGCAGACCGATTACCAGGCCCGCGGTCGGATTCGCCAGGACTGATCGCGTCGGACTCATTGGCTTGCAATGGTATCAGACACACTTACTGTAGTTCCCGGCCGCAATCTTTCACCGCCACGAATGACAATTCGGTCGTTTGCCTGTATGTCGCCGATCACTTCAATATAGTCGCCGTCCCCAATGCCGACTTGCACAGCAATCTGCTCGGCGATATTTTCATTATTAATGCGAAATACAGAAACGCTGCCCTTTCTCAGCACCAGCGCATCGCGGTGAATGGCAACAACCTGCCGCGCCTGTGCAGTTGGAATTGAAACGCGAACCAGTGTACCGGGTGGTAAGGCTTTCGACGGATGTAAGCGCAACTCAAACAGGCGTGAGTTATTGCTGCCGACAGGAACAATGGTGCTTACACGCGCGTCAATGCTTGTTGACATGTGGTGTACTGTAAGTGCCTTGTCCAAGGTAATCAGCGGGTAAATAGATTGCGGAACTCGAACTTGAACTTCGAGATTTTCCGTGTCGACCAGCCGAACCAGTGCGGTACCGTTTTGCGACCATTCCCCAACCTGTGCAAAGCGCTCGCTGATGACGCCGGCAAATGGAGCACGCAGGTTGGAACGCGCGATTCTCTCTTCTATTTGTGCCAATCGCGCGCGTGCAGCGGCGATATTATTACGTGTCACCGATTGATCCGATATCGATTGATCAAGCTGGTTTTCGGCAACATTATTTTCTTTTACCAATCGTTGGTAACGTTCCACTTCTTTATTGTATAAAGCCAGCTTTGCCTGTTCGCTTTGAATAGTCGCCAGTTCTTCAGTTCGTTGTTGGCGTAAAAAAGTATCATCGATAGTGGCGACCACGTCGCCCTTGGCAACTACCGTACCGACATCGGCAACCGAAGTTAGCCTGCCTTCGAATTCCGCCGCGAGACGCGCGTCGTTTTTACTGATGACGGTGCCCGAATATAGTGCCGTGGGTGCGAGCATTTTTTGTTGTGCAATATTTACAACCACGACAGGGTCGCCGCGACTATAAACAGTCGAAGAAAATAAACTACAGGCGAGAAATATCGCCGGCAGGCAAAATCTGAATACTGTGCTCATGCAATAGAGAAGTAGAATCCTGAGCCACAAGATAGCATAAGGCGCGAATTTATTATTGTGTCGACGTGTATATTTTTACGTCATTATACTAGTTTAAGGCACCTGAACAGCTACTGCCCTGTCCGGCTGTACAACCGTAACAGTGATTACCGGTTTGAATGGGTAAACCGTCGATCTTGTTCACAAATAAATCACGTATATGCAAAGGTTTTTTGTCAACCGACACCAATGGCATTTCCAGCATTTGATTAAAATCGCAATCGTAAACGTTACCCTGCCAGTCGACACTGATCGTATCTCTGCACATTACCTGATTCAGGTTTTCTTGTTGGTGACTTGTACGTAGCGTATCTACATAACTGTCAAAATGACCGGTAGAAATAAGACTGCTGCCAAATCGATTGATCGGCATATTGGTGATTACGAATAACTCGTTAAATACAACCTCGAACTCGTCTGCCAGATGGTTTTTATAATCCTGCTGTAATTCCCTTTGCGATGGTGGCAAAACCGGGCCCAGGGGGTTATACACCAGATTCAGAAGTAAATTTTCGTGACGTGCGTAACCCAGGCGGTTAAGAATTTGCAATGCCTCGATACTTTTGGCAAATACACCTTTACCGCGTTGCTGATTAACATTTTTTTCCGAATAACAAGGAAGCGAAGCGACCACTTCCACTTCATGCTGCGCGAGAAACTCTGCCAGTCCCTCCTGCCCGGACTCAAACATAATAGTTAGATTGCAACGGTCTCTTACTTTTACGTTCATCGCGTATGCGGATTCAACAATTTCGCGAAATCGCGGGTGCAATTCCGGTGCACCTCCGGTGATGTCCAGTAATGAACAATTATTTGCATCAAGAAACTTTAAAATCAGTTCAATCGTTTCGTCGTCCATCTCTTCGGTTCGATTAGGACCGGCATTTACATGACAGTGTACGCAGGACTGATTACAACGATAACCTAGATTAACCTGCAAGATACTGGAGGATTTTCGTGCAATCTTCGGAAAATCTCCCGGCAATAATTTTGGTTTTGTATCGTGCATGTGTTGTTAATTTCCAAGTTTCCAGCGTTGAAATTTATTCAGCAGCTGTATAGTACGCGTTGAAATTTGTTCGCGCCGCCATTTACCTGCAACCATTCGATTAATTTCGCTACGAGTCGGATATATGTGTACGGTTTGCAAAATTTTATTCAGACCCAGTTTATGAGTTTTCGCGAGTACGAATTCCGCAATAAGTTCACTTGCATGTTCACCGACAATACATACCCCAAGAATTTTATCGCTATTACCTGCGGTAATTACTTTTATAAAGCCATCAGTGGCATTATCGGTGATTGCGCGGTCGATATCATCCATAGGGAAGGTAGTGATTTGGTGTGAAACATTGTGGGCCAGAGCCTGTTTTTCCGTAATACCTACGCTGGCAATTTCCGGATCAGTAAAAATTGCTCTTGGAATATTATCCAGATTACAGCGAAACGCTTTTAAGGGTCGGAATAAAGCGTTAAAGGCGGCGTACCAGGCCTGATGGGAGGCGACATGTGTATACTGCATCGGGCTGGTGACGTCTCCGCAAGCATATATATTTGGAAAACGTGTTTGTAATGTTTCGTTGACTACCAGACGACCGCTCTCATCCGTTTCAAGGTTCAAGTTTTGCAAACCATTCAAGTTTGGACAGCGGCCGGTTGCCAAAAGTAAGTGACTGAACGCGATTTGCACCGGTGTGTTTTCATGCTTGCCCAGCATGACGAACTCATTATTATCATTTTTAGAAATTCTGACGGTTTCAAAATTAGTGCACAATGTCGCGTGATCCAGCGTCAGCGCCTGTTCCACAAGTTTTGCAGCCTCTTCGTCTTCGTGCGGCAATATGGTATTGCGCCGGTGTACAATGGTCACACGTGCACCCAAACGTGCAAAAGCCTGTCCCAGTTCGCAGCCGATTGGCCCGGCACCTATAATCAACAGATGCTGTGGCAATTCCTCAAGTGACCAGATCGTGTCGGTAGTAAAGTAAGGCACTTGATCCAGACCCGGCACATCGGGTATCAGCGGCGTTGCTCCCGTGGCGATAATGATATTTTTAGCCGTTACTTGCCTGTTATTGATACTTACTTCCCAGGGAGAAACAATGGTTGCATCACCTTGCTCACAATCTACACCCAGTTCCGTGTATCGTTCGACTGAATCTTTCGGTGCAATCGTGGCGATTTTGCTATGTACGCGTTCAATTATATTTTCATACTCAAACTCGTAACTGGTTTTATTCATACCGAAAGATTTGGAACGCTGCATGTCGGCGATAAATTTGCTGCTACGAAGAATCGACTTTGACGGCACGCAACCGGTATTCAGGCAATCACCGCCCATTTTGTCGCGTTCTATTAATAAGGGTTTGCCTTGCAGTGTGCTGGTTGTGTAAGCCGCCACCAGCCCTGCAGACCCGCCGCCGAGAACAATTGTGTTGTAGTCGAATTTTTCGGGTTTGGAGAATTTGCTGTATACGCGTCTCGCTTTAAGAAAATTAGCGAACCATTTTGCAACAAATGGAAAAATTCCAAGTAAAATAAATGCCAGCAGGATAGGAAAAGAAACAACGTCGCCGGGACTGCTGATCTTGGCAATCTGCACTCCGGCGTTTACATATAAAATAGTTGCGGGCAACATGCCAAGCTGACTCACCCAATAATAAGTGAATGCTTTAATGGGGGTGAGCGCGATTACGATGTTTACCAGAAAAAACGGGAACACCGGCACCAGGCGTAAAAACAATAAATAAAAAGCGCCTTCGGATTTTATTTTTCTGTTTACAGTAGTCAGGCGATCGGAAAATTTTTCCTGTACAGAGTCGTGCAGGAAAAAACGAGCGACTAAAAAAGCTAAAAAGGCACCAATGGTGGAGGCAAAGGAAACAAGAATTGTTCCCTGGACGAGACCAAACAGAGCTCCCGCGGCTAAGGTAAAAATGATTACACCGGGCAACGATAGTCCTGCGAATACTACGTAAGAAAAGAAAAATATTGCGGCAGAACGGAATGGGTGGCTTGCTACTGCGGCCTGGAGTTGATCCTGTTTTTGTTTGAATTCGCTAAGTGTAAACAGATTTTGGACATCAAACACGAAGACACCGATAATAATCAGCGCAATAATTAGTAAAAAGATTAATATTCGTTTCACAGTCGTTGCTCGTACTGGTCTTTGTCTATAAGCGTGAATGCAGATAGACCGCGCTTGCTGGGCATAGCTTACATTAATCTACTAGAATGTGGTCGATTTTACCTAACTGAAATAAGAAAAAGAGAGAGAAATGCATTTAATAACTTGTGAGTACCAGGGTGAACAATGGCTGGGCGTTGAACTTGGCGATCAGGTGTTTTTACCTTGCCGCCACTCCCAATGGGATCATTCCGTTGACTCGATGCTGGCGTTGATCGATGCCGGTGCAAAGACTTGGGACAAGTTGCGGGAACTAAGTCAACAAAGCGAAGCTGAAACGCGAGTTCCTCGAGAACAGGTACGACTGGTATCACCGATTCCGCGTCCACGGCAAAATGTAATGTGCCTGGGGTGGAATTATATCGAGCATGTCGCAGAAACCGCCCAGGACAAGCAGGAAGAAGTAAAACTACCCCGTTCGCCGATAGTTTTTACCAAGGCTGCGAATAGTGTTAATGGTCCGTTTAGCGATATTGCCATTGATATAAATGTGTCGGCTAAAATGGATTGGGAAGCGGAACTGGGCGTGATCATCGGCATTGGCGGGCGCAGTATTGCTGAAGAACAAGCGCTTGATCATGTGTTCGGTTATACCGTTATCAACGATGTCACTGCACGCGACCGACAAAAGTGGCATAAGCAGTTTTTCATCGGTAAAAGTTTTAGCGGTTGTTGCCCGATGGGTCCCGGTATCGTCACGGCTGACGAAATCCCCGATCCGCAAAAACTGTCGATTCGTAGCTGGGTAAACGGTGATCTTAAACAGGACTCCGATACCAGTTACCAGATTTTCGGTATCGCCAAGGTCATTGCGATCCTGTCGCAGGGCATGGAGCTGGAAGCGGGCGATGTGATCGCCACCGGTACGCCCAGCGGAGTCGGTTATGCACGAACACCACCCGAATACTTGATGCCCGGGGATGTTGTCGAGTGCGAAGTCGGAAGCGTCGGGAAAATTTGTAACAAAATCGTCGCCAGGAAACGCTCAACAGTCGATTCGGTCGGGAATGGACTCAGTTGGTCGATGTAAGGGGCTGCATAATGCGGGTTAATCCCCTATTATTCGCACCAGAATTCCGGGGTTCACACTACACGGCATCTATTGGGGAGCGCAGATGTTGCAAGATAGAATGCTCAAACCGATCGAGTTTGAGTTTCACGGCAAAGCGGGCGAGTATTTTCGTATCTGGATCGTCAATATTCTACTGACAATAGTAACGCTGGGAATTTATTCCGCCTGGGCCAAAGTACGCAATAAGCAATACTTTTACGGCAACGCTTTGCTGGATGCTTCGCCGTTTGAATACTCGGCAAGCCCTGTCGCTATTCTCAAGGGACGTTTAGTGGTAGCGGTTATACTGATTGCATACTCGGTCATTGTAAGAATATTTCCTTCTTCCGACGGAATCTTTTTTATTTTGTTTCTTATCGTACTGCCCTGGCTGGTTATGCGCAGTTATATGTTCAATGCCCGCTATTCGAATTACCGAAATCTGAATTTTGCATTTGAGAAAAACTTGAGCGGTGCAGTAAAAGTGTTTCTGGGAATAGGCGTACTGGTACCGGTATCATTTATAGCATTCGGATACTTATACTACACAGCATTTATTAAAGGTAATCTCGGAAGCGTCGGAGTGTCCGGGTCTGTTTTGGTTTTAGCCGGAATACTGATCGTGTTTTTATGGTATGTATTTTATATGCATGCCATACAGGCTTACAAAGTTGATAATCACAGCTATGGCCAACTTGCTTTTCGATTGCACAAAGCGCTGAAGACGTTTTACAAGTACTATTTCATTGGAATTCTGATTTTTGTTGCCGCGTTGGTCGTAACAGTTATCGTTTTCCGGCAAGCATTTCAGGACATGTTTTTTGTGCTAGGTGCCGGATCGAATGCGGATATGGAAATTTCACCTATCGAAACCGGCTTTTACTTTATTATGACAATTTTATATGTGGTAATTTATTTTTACGTTTACGCATATATCCGCGCTAAAATTTTCAACACAGTGTGGGGCTGTACTGCATTAAACAAGCAATCCGCGTACGTCATGTCCGCGCCCACTGTGCCTTTGGTTGCATTTAAGGGGCATTTAAAACCCTGGAATCTGTTTGTGATTTATATCACGAATACCATCGGAATTATTGTCAGTCTGGGGTTGCTGATTCCCTGGGCGAAAATTCGTCTCGCACGTTATCGAATTAATAATCTTGAGGTTTATTCAATCACCGACCTTAAATCCATTACCGCAGTTGAACGTGAAAAAGTCGGTACCATCGGTAGTGAAATGAGCGATATTCTCGATATCGATATCGGCTGGTAAACAGTCTTGGCCATTGCGTAAAATGTACGCATGATTAAATTTGACGGCACTTATTATGACGGCGTGCATCCAGTAGGTCAGCCGGTAACGGTAATGGTATCGGCAAACGGCAAAACCAGTTTTGTCGGTCAGGAAGTTTCCTACGTTTGTGACTGGCTGGATATCAAGGTTAGCACGCAGTTAGGAAAAACCGCGCGTAATCTTACGCTTCCTAACGGCGCAAAATGCGAAACCGCTGCTCACGACGAAATTAATCATCTGCTGGAAAAGGACAGTCGGTCCAGATCAGGCAAATGGTTGCATATTCTGGAATCGCGCTGGCATTTCGTTTTACTGGCCTCTGTTGCTGTTATTGCCATTACTTTCGGAATGGTGACGTACGGCATACCGGCGCTTGCCAAGCAGGTAGCGTTTGCACTACCTGTATCTGTAGACGAAAAACTGTCGGAAGGCACGCTGGCGTTTTTTGATAAACATATACTGGATCCTTCCGAGCTGGATGAAAAACATCAACAGCGATTGCAGAAAAAATTCACCACCATGGTGGAACGGTCGGGCGATAACCATACTTATACTCTTTTATTCAGGCGTGGCGTGGGGCCCAATGCATTTGCATTACCTTCGGGACATATTGTCATGACCGATGAGCTGGTCGAACTGGCCGAAGTGGACGAAGAGGTACTTGCCGTACTGGCGCATGAAATCGGTCATGTCGTGCATAAACACGGAATGCGATCTGCATTACAAAGTTCTGCGGCTGCGCTTTTGTTAACAGTGATTACAGGCGATATCAGTGCTGCCAGTGGATTTGCCGCTGCTTTGCCGGTTATATTGCTGGAAACGAGTTTTTCCCGCAAGTTCGAACACGAAGCAGATCAGTACGCATTTGACTATATGCGGGAATATGGAATCGACACCAAACATTTCGCCAACATACTGCTTAGAATTACCGGCGATGATGCAAACGAAGAAAACTCTGCATTTACCTATTTGTCGACACATCCATTAACTGCGGAAAGAATCCGCAAGTTTACCGAAAGCGGCGCTTCAAACTGAGCGCTTTTTATTCTGCAGAACTAACGAGCTTGGGTTCGAGTCGATCCAGAGCGGCGCTGACTTTTTCCATATCGTAGCCGTAAATTATCTGGTCGCCCACAACTACTATCGGAACAGCATCGGCGCGAAAAGCCCACAGTCCAAGCATGCCGGCTGCAGATTGTTCAACATCGAACTCTTTAAACCGCACATTATGGGTTTTGAAATACTTGCGTACACTGGCGCAATAGGAACACCACTCAGTGCTGTAAAGTGTAATTTCTTTTGAATTTTTATCCGGTATATAAATATAGGCGACAGCCCGATCAATTACGAACAAAATCAGTAAAAATATGAGTATACGAAATAAGCTGCGGTTGATTTGTACCATGCACTATTACTGCACTTAGATGTGCAATCCACTTCCCTGTAACTGGAGCCGGCATTGTAACTGCGCACAGAATTTATAAATTGATGCTATTCACTGAAACCGGACAAATCAGCGGTTTTACAATCACGTTTTGTGACTAGGATTCAATTAAATAGGTAAACCAGTATTTAGCAATTGGAAATTACGAAAAACTTTTTAAATGAACTTTGAATCGTCCAGGTGGATTTCAGGCCCTTGTCAAAAGACACAATATCGCCCTGGCTTAGGTTTACTGTTTGACCATTTTGAATTTCGACCTGCAAGTCTCCCTGTAATACCTGAAAAACTTCATCGCCGGGAAATTCATATTCAAATGTCATCGGTTCGCAACGCCATAATCCGGAGTAACTGGGTTGTCCGCTTGAATTACTCACTGTCAACCAGTGGACCTCTCCGGCCTGTTTGTCGCCAACCATAAACGGTTCATAGTGTTCGGTGGAGGTCGATGACTTAACATATACGTCTTTTTCTGACATGGGTTTCTCCGGCTGAAGTCGAGTAATCAGTGTACCACCATGGCATGGGCGTGATGCGGTCTTTTACCGCTGTTTCGAGTTGTGAAATCAATCAAACTTTCAAACCGCTTGGCGCATCGAAACTGGCTTCTTTGAAGTCTTTCTGCGATGTGTCGAACTTAACAATTGTCACGTCTAAGCAATTGTGATTATTAGAAATATTATGACTTTGTGCGGGATATCATGGAATCAGACCGGGAACTGGACAATAGTCGCGCTGAAGCGCCAAGCAAGACTATATTCCGTGGAAGATACCAGCCAAAAACTAACGTTTAATCCCGACGATACTGTTGTTACCTCGCCCGCTGAGACTATTCTTAAAAAAGCGAGTTCGGAACTATGTGTATCGGTAACGGTGATCTCCGGTCCTCGCACCGGGCTGACATTTATGGTGAAGCCGGACTCCAGTTTGACGCTGGGTCGTTCTCCTGATGCCGACATTCAGATTATCGATACCGGAATTTCGCGCAAACATATCCATATGCGTTTCGATAATGAACGTGTGTTTGTTGAAGACCTCGAAAGTGCCAACGGTACGTACATAAACGGCGAACAACTTAGTGGCGAAACTGAAATAAACAATGGCGACCAGATTTCAATCGGAGTTTCTACTGTTTTGAAGTTTTCACTCAGTAACCAGCTGGATGCCGAGTATCAGAATCATATTCAACAACAACTTTCGCGCGACTCCCTGACCAATGCCTATAATCGCAAGGCGTTTACGCAGTGCCTGAACAGTTTATATATCACTGCAAAGCAGGATTTTACGCCAATATGTTTAATCATGATCGATGTCGATCATTTCAAATCGATTAACGATACCTACGGCCATCAAATCGGAGATAAAATTCTCAAACACGTTGCCAGGACTTTATTCAAGTCGACCAGAAGTGTCGATTATGTTTGCCGCTATGGCGGTGACGAGTTTTCCATTGTTTGTCCCAGTATCGACTCTCTGCGCGGTTTACAGCTGGCGGAGAAAATTCGCACTAATGTAGAAGCGATGAAGTTTAAACTCAACGACCAGCGCATTAACGTGACTGCCAGCATCGGTATTTCCAACTACCCGGAAAATGAGATTCAGTGTGTTTCGCAGTTTATTGCGTATGCCGACAAGGCTTTATACAAAGCCAAAAGAAACGGCAGGAACCAGATTGGTGTGATTTCAAGCATGTGAACTGGGTCACAATTCCGGCAACACGCTGGTTTATGATAGCTGTAAAGAATAAAGGGGAATATTGTGGTTTTACAATTTGAACGACGTGAAAAGCAAGACCGGCGAAATCATCTTACGGCACCAAGGTTTCCATTTGTAGACGGCGAATGGAAAATTATCAGTGCCAACCGCCGTACCAATGGTGAGCGCAGAAACGATGATCTTCCTATCGACGAAGATAAAATTATGCAGCTCCTTAATTCCTACAAGAAATCAACGTAGGCAAAAAATTTAACCGGATATGTGATTTGAATAGGGGCTGGTAAGCCCCTTTTTTAATCTGGCGCTTTATTGCACTATATATTCTTTCATCTTTTCACTAACTGTAGTCTTGTATTGCGCATCTTCCTGCGTGATTAAAAATACCGCCAGCTTTTTTCGTTGCGCAATTTCGTACGTCTTTTGCGGCCCCATCACCATACACGCCGTGGCCCAGGCATCTGCCATGGCGGCCGATTCGTGAATTACGGTCGCCGAAGCCAGGTTGTGTTTCACCGGGTAGCCGCTTACCGGGTTAATAGTATGCGAGTAAGTGACACCTTCATGCTCAAAAAAATTACGGTAGTTTCCCGACGTTGCCACACTGACATTGTTTAGCGAAATTATCGCTTCCACATTTCCCTGCCGGGCCTGAGGTGCTTCGATACCGATACGCCATGCTTCACCATGCGGTGCGACGCCTTTGCCTTTAACTTCGCCGCCGATTTCAATCATATAATGTTGCAAGCGGTTGCGATCCAGAATTTCGGCGATTTGGTCAACTGCGTACCCTTTGGCAATCGCGGAAAGATCTACATGCAGATCGATAATTTGTTTATTTAATGCGGCCGGTTCCAGTCGAGCTTGTAAATTCCGGTAACCGACACTGCGTTTTGCAATATCGATTTCGGTCTGTGTGGGAAATGAAAATTCGGTTTCGTCCGGACCAAAGCCCCAAATATTTACCAGCGGACCGACAGTAACGTCAAATGCTCCTTCAGACTGCCGGCTGATTTCCAGGGCGACAAGGGTTAATTCCGCCAGTTCCGGTTCGACCGAATGCCAGCCGGTTTCGCGCGATCGATTGAAACCGCTTAGCTGGGAATGCGTCAGGTAGGTAGACATTAAATCATTGAGTTCCTCCAGACGCGTTTCGATACTTTCCTGCAGTTGGAGAATATCGACCGAGTCGGGTATTTCTGTCCACTGGATAGTGTAACCGGTACCCATAGTGGTTCCGGTCAATTGCGGACCGGTGTCATTCGAATCACAAGCGCTCAGCATCAATACCGTGGCCAATACAATATATTGGGGGGTAAAGAAAGCGAGGAATTTTGAATGCATTTGCGCTAGCATTGAGTCCCACTTTTATACGATATCAATTTACTGGCCCGTTATCCGATTAACCGGGCAAGTAGAAGCATACTAGAAATAAGCTACACGATCTTTAGAAATCGTGAGTAAAAAATTGGGAGCGATCGTATGGTTTATACCCGTAAAACGCCGGCGCTTTTTTTTATGGGCGTTATTATGTTGCTTATCTGGTGGTTGACGACCAACGGAATGTTAGCGCCCGTCATCGAGTATCTGGGAACGCAAAAAAAATACGGCAGCGAAATGGAAACACTGCCACTTTATTTTGGTGTGCTTAGCGTAGTGGCCGGAATCTGGGTGTGGACGGGTCGACATAAAGAAGGCCACCTGGACTATTACCTTTCCACTATTGCCGGTGGAATTTTCATACTTCTTATTGCAATGCTGGTTCGCTGGTTTGTTGCACCGGAAGTAGCGGTCATCGGCAAAGGGATCGGCAAAATCGGCGATACCGGAAAATACCTGCATCAACTGTTGGGGTTGAATTATGTGGTTATCGGCATTGTCGCCGGTATTGTCATTGTGAATGTATTCAAAGTGCCGGACTGGGCCGAGCAGGGCGTGCGCCTTTCCAGGCTCGGTTTAAAGACCGGCGTCATTTTGCTTGGGACTTTATACAGCCTGGCTGAACTTAAACAATTGGGAAAACTGTCGATTGTGTTAATCGGCGTGTTTGTATTGGGTTCGGTAGGAATGGTGTTATGGCTTAGCAAACTGCGCAAAGTACCGCATTCCATGGGCGGTGTGCTGTCGGCGGGTATCGGAGTTTGCGGAGTATCGGCAACCGTTGCCGCGTCGCCGGTAGTGAAAGCCAAATCGGTGGAGATCGCATACACCATCGGCACCATTTTGTTATGGGGTGTCGGATGTATGTTTGTATTTCCGATTGTCGGTAACCTGCTCAATATGGGTCATATCCAGTTCGGCGCGTGGGCGGGAACGGGAATCCTCAATTCAGCGCAGGTCGCCGGTGCCGCCCTGGCTTTTCAACCCGACGGTATCGAAACGCTGAAAGTAGCGGAAATTTTTAATATTACGCGAGTTTTGTTTCTGCCGATTATCGTGCTGTGGCTGGCGCTATGGTATGTCAAACAGGAACAAACAACCCAGGACGTAAATATCGCAAGAGTCGTCGTGGAAAAATTTCCGGTATTCGTACTGGGTTTCATTTTGATGTTTGCGCTTTCATCCACTGGTATTTTTGCGCCGGCACAGCATTACAAAGGCAAATACTTCGATAATAATATTTCTGAAGAAAAGCTACTCAGTAATGACCAAATTGCGACATTATTTGCAGAAGCGGATAAATTACAGCGTCCGGAACGGCAGCAGGCGCTGGGCAGATTAATTACCAATCGTAAGGTGATGTCGATCAACGACGACAATGCTTTACGCGGCCTGGTAAATGCCGGAGTACTATCGAAAGAGGCAAATGCCATTTTAAAAACCGCGCATAAAAATGTGCGGCATACCGCCAAGACAATTAAAAAATTTCGTCAGTGGATAACCTGGTTGTTTGCATTCGGCCTGGTGGGTTTGGGAATGCAAATTACGGTGGCGGCAATGAAACAGGCCGGTGGACAGCCGGCGGTAATTGGTGGTGTGGTAGGACTTACCAAGGCAGTATTATCATTAATCGTTGTTTTAATGTTTGTGAAAGAAACCATTTGAGGTGATGTATGCAGGAACCAGTTAAATTCGACCGAGGTTCGGCGCTGTCGATATTCAGCAGCGACCGTATGGAAGATGTGATGGCCTTAATTTGCGCGCTGTTAATTGCATTGTTTGTATATTTATTTGTGTAAGTCATGCGGCAACATTTTTTACTCGCCAGTCACGGCAGCCCGGGAAGTATCGCCGCTGAAAATGCCGCGATACTGGCGTGTCGAGCGGGTGACCGGCTTGATCATTTATATGTAATTCCTTCCTGGTGGAAAGACATGACCGGTGACGACTGGCTGAATAACGGCGTCACCAGGAATCGATTTCGAGATTATTTAAGCGACCAACTCTGGCGGGAAAGCCGGCAAGTCATTCAACGTGTACAGTTGCAGTGTGAACAAAACGATATTATCTATCGATCTCTGTTACAAATTGGTCGCAGCGATAAAAGCCTGGAGAAAACGACTAAGCAACTTGAATATAGTGGAATATTTATAGGCAGCCGCCGGCCCAAAAGTAAACAAGGTCTTTGCGATACAATGTTAACTGCAAGGATAGAAAAACAATTTGCTCGACAACTGCATATTGTTTCCTATCCCGATGAATAAAGATCTTTCGCTGCGCAATTTCAAAAATGCCGCCTGGGTTGTTATTCCGACCCGGCTACCGGTAGAAACACTATTTAATTTTTGTCTCGAAATCGAGCGCGTTTTTCGATTGAACCCTTATTTGAAAATAATTGCCTGGCGTGAAAAAAATCGTGAGATTTTTGAGTTAGAGCTGGAAAATTACAGCAGTGAACAAGTTTTAAAAGTATCCACTCAAATTGAGGTAGACAAGTTGCAGAATGAGTTACAGTTAAGTTACTCGAACGGAATAAAAACCAAAACATACTTTATAGTCGAAAAGACAGACCAGGGCGCGCAACTTACAATTGTCGATGACTATGGCGAAAGCGATCAACAGCTTGTCGAGCAGGTAGATAAAAGTTTATCCGCTTGGGGAAGTGCGCTGGAACGATTTTTTGCGGGATACAGATTACTGCGGCATTTGCCGTGGGCGGATAAATTGATTAATTACTGGTGGATTCGGTTGAATCCCAGTGGTAGAAGAATTGTTTATATTTTAATGGTAATTACGGCAATAGAATTAATTGCCTTGTTGTTGTTTGTAATTTTGTACTGGTGGCTGTAAAGAGCGAGGCGGGCAAACCCGCCTCGCAAGCAAAACGTTAAATTTTGCCGTCCAGGCCCATTTGGTAGTATTTATGGGTAATTTCTTCCTGGTTTTCCAGTAACCAGTCAATACTGGGTTCATTATTCATGGCTTTGTGAATGGCGCTCGCCATCGCTTTGCGGTGAATATCAAATAAAATCTTATGGTCCAGATCATCTGCTTTTGAAACCATCGGGTTCAGCCACACAGAAACAATAATTCCCAGATCGTTGGCTTTTTCCTTGGGGATGTCGCCGTTGCGGACCGCATCCAAAACGCCGTTTGCGATCGCACCCTGAACAGTGCCCATTAAAATATTGGTATAGCGATCGTCCTTTACGGTTACTTTACTTACCATTAATGTGGCCGGGCGAACTTGAATGTCGGTATTCATTATTGCCAGCACTCGAGAATGACCCTTGACCTGGTCGCCTAACAACGTAGCAAACGCAGTGCCTACCGGCCCGTCAAGTTCACCGATAATTACTTCGGGTTCTGCGGCGGTGCCGGGAGGCCCGCCCGCAACCAGTGATTCTCCCACTCGCATTACAATTCGTTCTGCCATGATCGTTATTCTCCTGTTATGTTTAAAAAATTAAGCCGCAGTGATACCACTACGGCTCGATCGACTGGAACTTGGTTTGAAAGTCAGTTTTCGACTAGCACGGACCTATATGCTTGCCTTTCCATGAATTCTGCATTTCCATACTTTGGCCCTGAACGGTCATTTTCATATACATCTCGCCCGTGCCGGAATCGCCGTTGGATACAAACGTGCCGCCGCCTTCGCCGGAGCCGCCCTGCATCTGACACTGCATTTTCCAGTTAAGCGTATTACCGTCGACGCTGGATTCGGTGATCGAGCACTCGCTTTGATCGGCCGGCATTAAATCATTAATACTGAATTCAGATTTGTCTACACATTCGGTTGTGGTTTCGACCCGCGGTTGCGGAAACATCGGCGACGTCATTGTCATGGTGGTTTCCCACATTCCGGGTTTTACCGGAATACTGTCGGCAGCCGCCAAGGTACCGGATAAAAATAAACAAAAAATCGTGAGTAGCGGTGAAATGCGCATAGGGGATAATCCTAGGGGTTTTGGGTTAGTGAATTCGATCACCTATTTTTACATGAACGGTCGAATGCGACAATAAACAAAGATTGCTACGTAAATTTATGCTACAAATTGTCCTGTTATGCCTAAAATTCTTTCGATAATCCGTCACGCCAAATCGATCGCCGATCTTTCAGGACCAGATCGAGCTCGTGCTCTTAACGAACGTGGTCGCAGTGATGCCAAGCTGATTGGAAAGTTTCTTAGTGCACAGGGCGTGGAGTTTGATCAAGTATACTGTAGCACGGCAATTCGCGCTCGTCAGACCTTTGCAAAAATCAATGAATTGCTTAAGCTTCACGACGATCAGATTCAATTCGAAGATTCTTTGTATCTGGCATCGTTAGCGGAATTGTTGTCCTTTATAGAAAACTTGCCTGCAGACCAGCAACGAGTCGCTCTGGTGGGACATAACCCCGGCCTGACCGAACTGTGCAATGCTTTGGGTGCGGATGAGTTAGGTAATTTACCCACCTGCGGCGTGTTTACTGTTCGATTCCCCACTGACGACTGGCGCGAAGCCGGAGCCGGCGCAGGAGAAAGTCAAAAAATAGTGACGCCACGGATGCTGAAAGAAGTATTGTCCCAGTTATAAGATTCGAATTCGCGGTACGTTCTCATAAATAAGCCTGTGGGAGTACTCACTGGGTGAAACTACCTGTTTGCGGCCGCAATATATATGGCGCTATCGGTTTGCGTTGCGCATACCACGCCGACCAAAATCTACCAGTAATTTTCCGTCGTAATATTTCCGGGTTTGCGCCGTAAATTTTTGCTGAAGCCGCGTTTCTGTAAAACTTCGCGAGTGTCTTTCACCATGTCCGGATTACCACAAATCATTACTTGCGCATGTTCACTTTGAAGCGGCAATTTTGTTCTTTCTTCCAGGCGTCCGTCGGTAATCGCAGCCGGTACGCGACCGTGCAAAGCGAAGTCGGTTTGCTCACGACTGACAAAAGGCACGTACAAAAATTTATCCGGATCACGTTGCGAAAAACTACTAATTAAATCTTGATAAGTCAGTTCATTTGCGTAGCGAACAGCATGAACCAAAATCAGCTTTTTAAACCGTTGCCAGGGTTGGTCGGTTTTTAAAATGGAAAGATACGGCCCTAAACCGGTACCGGTTGAAAGCATCCATAGCTGTTCGCCGGCCGGAACCTCATCCAGTGTAAAGAAGCCATTCGCCTGTTTACCAAGGTATACGGCGTCGCCTTTTTTCAGTTGCGCAAGTTTGGGTGACAGCGGTCCCTCGTCGACAACGATTGAATAAAATTCATAAACGTTTTCATCGGGGGCACTTACGAATGAATACGGACGGCCGACGATCTGATCGTCGATTTGCAGACCCAGTCGGCCGAATTGTCCGGCAGTGAAACTTTCTATTTCACCCGCGACTCGCAAAGAATATAAATTTTCAGTCCAGTGCTTGTTTTCGATAACTTCTGCATCAATCCAGTTAGCCATGTCGTTCGACAACCTTGTCCAAAGAAATACGGTTCACAAGTGTACTTAGCCAGTTCAATGGATAGAACCGGCAGTAAGGAATATTTACGCCACCTATTAATAGATAAGCTAAGACGCAGTCTGGTCGCTTGAAGGTAAAGTCGGCGGTTCCGGTTTTACATCGGGTACCGGATCGGGTTTGAATTCCGGATCTTTTTTACCGGCAAACAAATTAATAAAAAACCGAACTACTTTTTTGATCGCACGGAATAATTTCGGTAACAACCACACCATCATCAAAATGAAAAGCACTAGTAATACGAGGAAAATTACCGGGTGGTGCAATGCCGCCCATAAACCCGCAAATACCGCAATGTCTTCACCAATAGATGCACCCCAGTTGGAAAACGGTTCGGGCGAGGTATTGATCAGTACCCGTGTGCCTGCCTTAGTAAAATGAGTTCCGGCGGCGACACCGCCACCGACTATTGCCGCTGCCAGTTCTGCCACCTGGCTGACGTCGCCTACGGCACCGGCCGCCAGTAAGGCTCCGGCGGGAATGCGTACTAGTGTATGAATCGTGTCCCAACCGGTATCGACTCCGGGGACTTTATCGGCAAAGAATTCGACCATGTACATCAAGCCGGCCGCCGCGATGACCAAAGGATCGCCGATGATTTCCAGGTCCGGCGGCAGATCGACATAGCCCATACTGCTCATCACTCCCAGCGCCAGCAGGGTTCCGTACAGGTTGATGCCACTGGCCCAGGCAACGCCCATGGTTAGTGCAATAGTCTGGATAAGGGTATCGTACGCTTCCATTGATGTAGTCTCCCGGCGCAGTTTTATTATTCACACTACCTTATGACCGAATAAAACGCGAATAGTGCAATAAAAATATAAAATTCAAGGACTTATAAGGGAAGCCTCAAATAGATATGGGGTCACGACAGACCAAAATCAACACGAACGATCGGTATGCTCGTGGTAATGACAGAAGATATTTAGGGAATATAATTTTTACCAGGCCAATGCAGACGCGCCGGCCGATTTTGCACCGGCCGAGCAATTGGAAGTTCCGGACCGGACTCTGCCGTCGCCTCAGTTATCCAGAGTCTGCGCCATCAATTTGCTGTTTTCAGCTTCATTCCAGCTAATAAATGCATTCACGATGACTTCGGTATTGTGATTCATCTGGCGAACGTCTTCACGCCAGATTCTGCATTGTGTATGGCTCACCAAGTTATAGTCGCAAACATACTCCACAATTGCTTTTGTGGTACTGATGTCTTCGCACTCTGCTGCCAGCGTACCGCTGAATACGCACAAAAGCGGCGCCGTCAATATTGCTTTTCGAAGTGTTAGGCTCATACAACCTCCTTGTAGGCACAGTTCTTTATTCATTTACTATTCAAGAGTAGTGCCAAAAAAATTTTCTGCCCGAAAATGCTGACAAAAAATCGAGCCGCTGAAAAAACTCAACATATAAACAGTATCTTACTTATGGCGTTCTGAATTAACGCTTAAGGACCAGACGATTTAAACCACCAGACAAGTGCGCCAAAATGGCGCAATTTTCGGCATAACCGGTACAAATTGAAACATAAGTATTTGAAGAAGATGGATATTAATAAATTTGATGATAAGACACGACTTAACATCAAGTTGAGCAAAAAGATTATAACGGCGTCAAATTTACCCACACTTGTTCATTCTTGATTTTTACCTGGTAACGCTGCAGAGGTTCGTCGGCGGGTTCTTCGCTGGGTTCTCCGCTGATTACACTGAACCAACTGCCATGCAAAGTACATTTCACTTTGTCACCGCGCAAACAACCCAGTGCTAACGAAGAATCTTCATGCGTACAAGTGTCGTCAACCGCGTAAATGGTTCCATCGACATTCGCTAACAATATCGGCGTATGATCTGGAAAACATACTTTAAATGTATTGCCGACGCGAATGTCTTTCAGGTCGGCAGCAAATACAAATGGATCAGACATCAATACAAACCTGGTAAATACAGAAACAAAAAAGGCCGGAGCTTATATAACACTCCGGCCTTGGTAATAACAACTGTTGAACTAGTCCAGGTGTCGTAGTACTTCGTCCATACTTTCTTTGGCATCGCCGAACAGCATTTCGGTGTTGTCTTTGTAGAACAACGGATTGTCTACACCGGCATAACCCGAAGCCATACTGCGTTTGAGAACGACACTGGTTTTCGCTTTCCACACTTCCAGCACCGGCATGCCGGCTATGGGACTGTTTGGATCGGTTTGTGCCGCCGGATTCACAATGTCGTTGGCGCCAATTACCAAAGATACATCCGTATCGGGAAAGTCGTCATTGAGTTCGTCCATCTCTAATACAATATCGTAAGGCACTTTTGCTTCCGCCAGTAACACATTCATATGCCCCGGCAGACGACCTGCAACCGGATGAATTCCGAAGCGAACATTCACGCCTTTGGAGCGTAATTTTTTAACAATATCGCTGACGGTGTTTTGTGCCTGCGCAACCGCCATGCCGTATCCGGGAACGATAATCACTTCGCTGGCATCTTTCAGCATGGCCGCTACTTCTTCGGCGTTGGTGGCAGTCACTTCACCGGCTTCTTCGTCGGCAGCGGCGCTGCCGCCCGAAGTACCGAAGCCACCGAGAATAACACTGACAAAGTGACGGTTCATGGCGCGACACATAATGTAACTAAGAATTGCACCACTTGAACCCACCAATGCGCCCACGACGATCAATGCAATATTGCTAAGCATAAATCCGGTCGCCGCGGCGGCCCAGCCCGAATAGCTGTTCAGCATGGAAACCACGACCGGCATATCGGCACCGCCGATCGCCATAATTAAATGAATGCCGATAATGCCGGCGATCACGGTCATGATTAACAGCGGGATCACACCGTCGTTATGCGAATCTGCAACTAAAAAGGCATAACCAAAATAAATACAGGCCACCAGCATGATCAAATTCAGCCAGTGACGTGCCGGCAGCATTAACGGTTTACCTGAAATGGAGCCGCGCAGTTTTCCAAATGCAATCACCGAACCCGTGAAAGTAATAATGCCGATGAACACGCCGAGATAAACTTCAACATCGTGGATAGTTTTCTCCGCGCCTTCAAAATGGGCAGTCGGATCGAGATAGCTGGCAAAGCCGACCATTACTGCGGCGGCACCGACAAAACTGTGAAATCCGGCTACCAGTTCCGGCATCGATGTCATTTCCACTTTTTTTGCAACGACAATACCGATCAGGGCGCCGATAATCATGGCGGGAATCAGCTTTTCAAAGCCGTCGACTTTACCGCTTAACATGGTGGCCAGAATCGCAATTGCCATGCCCAGCATGCCGAAGATATTTCCGCGTCTGGCAGACTCCTGATGACTCAATCCGCCCAGGCTGAAAATAAACAAAGCCCCCGCAGCGAGGTAAGAGACAGTTAATAATTGTGGATTCATTTTTATTCTCTCCCTTAATCGTCTTTGCGGAACATCTGCAGCATGCGCTGAGTAACAGCAAAGCCGCCGCCGATATTGATGGACGTAATAAATATGGATATGACCGCCAGCACCATGATGAGAGTGCTGGGACTGCCCACCTGCAGCAGGGCGCCGATTATTATTACACTACTGATGGCATTGGTGACGCTCATTAATGGTGTATGCAACGCGGGAGTTACATTCCAGATCACCATGTAACCGATAAAGCAGGACAGCACAAACACGGTGAAGTTTTGCATAAACTCCGGCGGGGCGACTTTGCCCAGCCACCATAAACCAAGTGCGGCCACAATCATGGTAATCACCAGGCCCATGCCGCTTTTCTTTTTCTCCGGTTCCGGTTCCGGCGCTTCCGCTTTCGGTGCCGCGGCCGGCGCGGCAGACACTGCAATCGGCGGCGGCGGCCAGGAAATTTCACCATCTTTTACTACCGTTGCACCGCGAATGACATCGTCTTCCATGTCGACATTAATCTGTCCGTCTTTTTCCGGTGTCAGGTCATTCAACATATGACACAGGTTGGAGCCGTAGAGCTGGCTGGACTGCGTCGGCAAGCGGCTGGGTAAATCCATGTAACCGATAAGCGTGACACCGTGTTTCACCACGACTTCACCCGGTTCGGTTAACTCACAGTTGCCGCCTTGCTCGGCCGCCAGGTCAACGACCACACTTCCGTCTTGCATCGATTCCACCATGTCGGCAAGAATTAACTTCGGCGCCGGTTTTCCCGGAATTAATGCAGTCGTAATAATAATGTCGACTTCTTTGGCCTGTTCCCTGAACAATGCCATTTCCGCTTCAATGAATTCTTTACTCATTACTTTGGCGTAGCCGGTGGAAGGTGAGCCGTCGTCGGCTTCTTCCTCGAATTCCAGTTCCAGGAATTGTGCGCCCATACTTTCAACTTGCTGTTTCACTTCAGGCCGCGTATCGAATGCACGCACGATGGCACCCAGACCGTTGGCGGTTCCTACCGCCGCCAAACCTGCAACACCTGCGCCGATTACCATCACCTTTGCCGGAGGCACTTTGCCCGCAGCGGTAATCTGGCCGGTAAAAAAGCGCCCGAAATTGTTGGCGGCTTCGATCACTGCGCGGTAACCCGCAATATTCGCCATCGAGGAAAGCGCGTCCATTTTTTGTGCGCGTGAAATTCGAGGTACCGAATCCATCGCCATGGCCGTTACTTTCTGTGCTTCCAGACGTTTTAGTAAATCTTCATTTTGTGCCGGCCATAAAAAGCTGATCAGCGTACTGCCGGCGGACATGAGTTCGATTTCATGTTTCCCCAAAGCATTGTTCTGTTCGGGTGGGCGAACTTTTAGAATAATGTTTGAATCGGCCCATAATCGAGCGGTATCGGAAACCACCTCCACCGCCGCCTCGCGGTAGGCGTCGTCAGTAAATTTAGCGCTCTCACCGGCACCCGATTCAATTGCGGTTTCAAAGCCGAGCTTTTGCAGGCGCTTGGCGGTATCCGGTGTCATCGCGACACGACATTCATTGTCGTGAATTTCGTTAGGTACACCAATCTTCATGGCTGTATGCTCCTCGTATCTGCCTTGGTTTTAATACCAAAACTTCCAGTTCGATCGAGTGGCAAAGACC
The DNA here is from genome assembly GCA_028285655.1 of Gammaproteobacteria bacterium. Lineage (GTDB taxonomy): Bacteria > Pseudomonadota > Gammaproteobacteria > UBA4575 > UBA4575 > JANQOT01. Next base: position 2,890 of record JANQOT010000101.1, on the reverse strand, counting down.
GCGTGACCACAAAAGCGTTTCGCTTCAGGCGATTATGTGGATAAGCGATCTATAACGAGGCAAGTCACAATCCTGGTGGGGTTCATCATATCCGTATGGCAGCTAGGCCTTTCACTACGAGTTGAAAAGAGGTTTTGGCTACTTATTTATATAATTATGGGCCAGATACTACCCCATCTGGTCAGAGCGATAAATACTCTATTGGTCATGGAGCGCGGGAACAGGATAAGAATTGGTCCGATTTACCGCTATCCCGGACTGGAGCGCAGTTATCCCCCGAGGTAGTATTTCACGCGCCGACTCAAAGTGGTTAAATAAGCGACTATCGAAATCAGAAAAATACCCCATGCCTTATTTTGTATTCCATATCGAAAAAGATTCGCGCGACCATGTGCAGGAACTGACTCTGCTGGAGCAGTTTGAAAATTATAAAGATGCAAAAAATTTAGCACGTAGCAAGCGTGCCGAAATGCAGGTGGACGAGCCCGGTAAAATAAAAATTATGTTTGCGGATACGCAGGAGTATGCCGAGAAAAAGCTCAGCGAAAGCAGAGAAGCGCCAATTCTGCGGGAATGGGAAAAGTAACGCGGTTGATATGGACGAACGCGAGTATAAATCTACCTATAAAAGCATCAATCCCACGCGTTGTGTTTTTGAAAAAGCAATTAACTCCCGTGTATGCAATTGTTCCAAATCGGTAAGATTTAATCTGGCTGATCGTGAAGGAGTGTCCTGTAACCTGGCGGCTGCGCAGGATCGATGCCGACAGTTGTTGCAAACCTTGCGCGATAATTCGCGTTTCGCATTACAGCTTAGCTCGCTTGAAGAACCGCTTTCGCACAATGCGGATATTAGAATTCAGAACGGTGGTATTAAAGGCGTAGCCAAGTTAGCGAATGCCGACGGTGTCGATGAAAGTGATATATACACACTCATCGAATCTGTAATGAAGCAATACCAGTCGATTGAAACGCTGCCTTATCAAGCCATCGTGCGGGAAATTTCCAGTTATCAGGTTCGTCGCCGCCGTAAAAAAGATTTGTAATGCCGCGGCTGACAAAACTGGATGTATTGGTTAAAGAAGTACGTGCCTGCACCATTTGCGCAAAACATTTACCATTTGAACCCAATCCGGTTGTGCGCCCCTCCAGCACTGCCAAAATACTTTTAATCGGACAAGCTCCCGGGACCAGAGTACATGCAACCGGCATTCCCTGGAACGATCCCAGCGGCGACAAACTGCGCGAATGGATGGGAATAGACAGAGACTTGTTTTATAACAATAAAAAAATAGCAATTATGCCCACCGGATTTTGTTATCCCGGCAAAGGCAAATCCGGAGATCTGCCGCCGCGTCCCGAGTGTGCACCGACCTGGCATCCACGCTTAATGCAGCATATGCGCAAAATCGAACTTATACTTTTAATCGGACAATATGCACAAAAATACTATTTAAACGAGTCGGCAAAGAAAACCTTAACCGAAACCGTACATGCCTGGAAACAGTATGCGCCTTTGTATTTACCCATGCCCCATCCGTCACCGCGCAATAAGCTCTGGTTAAAAAAGAATGCCTGGTTTGAGAGCGATGTAGTACCTATGTTGCAAAGAAAAGTAAAAAAACTTATTCGTTAGTGTTGTACTCTTCGGCAAACATTGCCCAGATCGCGAGAAAGAAAGCCGCGATCACCGGGCCTAATACAAACCCGGAAATACCAATCAAGGCCAGCCCGCCAAGCGTGCTGAGAAGAATTAAATAATCCGGCATTTTGGTATCGCGACCGACCAAAATCGGACGCAATACATTATCGACCATACCGATTACCAGCGCGCCAAAAGCAATTAAAAACAAGCCTTGCAATAACATTCCATTGGCGATTAAGTAAATTGCCGCCGGTAACCAGACGATAGCGGCGCCTACCGCGGGCAAAATAGATAGCAAGGTCATCACCACTGCCCAAAATACTGCTGATTCGATTCCCAAAAACGCGAAAACAATTCCACCCAGAATACCCTGCACCATACCGACCACTAAGGTGCCTTTAATCGTTGCCCGCGAAACCTCGGCAAATTTCGCTAACAGATGACGTTCGCGTTCGTCGCCAATGGGTAAGACTTTAATTATGGTATCGATAATCTGCTTGCCATCGCGTAAAAAGAAAAACAGCAAGTACAGCATCAAAAAGAACATAATGGCAAAGCGCAGCGTATTTTGGCCGAATGTAAATATATGCGAAGCGACCCACTGGCTTCCCTGCAACGCAGAAGTGGAAAGTTTTTGTTTTATCTCTTCCAGATTTATTCCCAGGCCTTCGCCGCGTTCCATCAAAGAGGGCCACATGCTTTGCGCCCAGGTCAGCGGTCCGGAAATATCGATTTCACCGCTGGCGATCGCCTGATAAAGCGCAATGCCCTCGCGTGCCACTGCCACAGAAATAAACAAGGCCGGCACAATTACCGTAATCAGTATTATCAGCAAAGTGCACAGGGCGGCCAGGGTGAACCGTTCCCCGAGCTTTTTTAACAACATGCGTTGTACCGGCTGAAATAATATCGCCAGTGTCGTGGCCCATAAAATGGGTTCGAAAAACGGCGCCAGTACCGCCATAAAGGCCAGGCTGGCGATTATCAGCAGTGCAAAGAAAAAAGAACTTTGAATCAAAAGAATTCCCCTTATACAGCCTCGGCACGAGGCTCATTTGCCTGTTTTGTGATCAAGTTAGCGAATCGAGATGGCTAATTATTCACCGTAATTTAAATTAATTTCATTAATATCAACGAGTTATGGAGCTACCCCCGCTGGTCGGCGAAATAGACATCTTATTGAGTATATTAGAACTTTCTACTATACTTATGGTCATATTTGTAACCATTTTAATTAATATTTTA
>JANQOT010000230.1 GCA_028285655.1 Gammaproteobacteria bacterium | reverse complement strand
CGGGAACATTTGCCGGAACGTTTTTGGCGACTTATTTAAGCACCATAGTATTGGCAGTGTTTTTCGCGATATTTATGGCTTATGTAGCCCTGCAAATGTTTATTAACAAACAGCCAGTACCCAGTCGTACATTACCGGGTGCAATCGGATTGTCCGCAACCGGTGTCGGCATCGGCGGCGTATCTGCATTGGTCGCCATTGGCGGAGGTTCGCTCACCGTACCGTTTTTGGTGTGGAATAATATCGGCATTAAAACCGCCATCGGAACTTCCGCTGCAGTGGGATTTCCGATTGCCGTCGCGGGTACGGCGGGTTACTTGCTTAACGGCTGGTCGGTGACTGCTGCGGATGAATATACATTCGGGTTTATTAATTTGCCGGCGGTGATTGCGATATCCATTGTAAGTTTTATAACCGCGCCGTTAGGTGCGCGTCTGGCTCACCATTTGCCGGTGCCCGCGCTTAAAAAGATTTTCGCAATACTGCTAGTGGCTTTAAGTATCAGAATGCTTTGGTCGTTTTTGTAAAATCGAGCAGCGTGCAACTCTTAGTGCTGCACAATCATGCGTTGAGTATCTGCATTCCAGTAACTGTCAAGGTCGGCCGAAATTTTGGCAGCCTCGTACAATAAGATATCGTCTTCAACGTTTTCTTCTTCCTGATTCTGATCGTTTTCGGACTCCGCATCCATGCCGATAATGTCTTCGTATTCGTTGCGCAGCTTCTCGATTTGATCAAAACGTTTTTTACGATTCGTTTCATTCAGTGTTACGTGTTTTTCGTTCAGCAACTCTTCGTTTAAATCGTATAGCTTGACCAGCGACTGATACTTCTCGTCGTCTTTGACTCTGGCCGTGTGCTTGTCGGTCAGGTCCTGCACGATACTGTTTGAAATCAGGCTTTTTCCGAAATGAGTGGGGGCGATTTTGCTCCAGGGTAAGGCGTTATCCAGGCCGCGTTCCCCCTGTTCGGATTTGTCATAGGTCGCTTCAAATGGAATATCCGGTTCCACTCCACGATGCTGCGTGCTTTCGCCGCTGATGCGGAAGTACTGCGCGATGGTGGCTTTCAGTTGGCCCAGATTGTCATTCGGTTTACGACCAAAGCGATTTAAATCGACCAGTTGTTGCACCGACCCTTTGCCAAACGTGGTTTCGCCGACAATGATGGCGCGGCCATAGTCTTGCAGCGCGCTGGCGACAATTTCCGAGGCGGATGCGCTGAAGCGGTCGACCAGTACTACCATCGGGCCGTCATAGGCAATGCTGTTATCTTTATCCCGGTGGATTTCGATATGGCCGCTGGAATCGCGTACTTGTACGATCGGACCTTCGTCGATAAATAATCCGGCTAATTTGGTGGCTTCAATCAGGGAGCCGCCGCCGTTGGAGCGCAAATCCAGCACCAGGCATTCGATATTCTGTTGCTGCAACTTGCCCAATAGTTTTTCCACGTCGCGCGTGGTGCTGCGGTAGTCTTTCTCGCCGTTTTGAAACGCATTAAAGTCCAGATAAAAAGTTGGAATGGTGATGATGCCGACTTTTTTACCCGAGTCGCCCACCGGCAGATCAATCACTTTTTCCTGTGCTGCCTGTTCTTCCAGTTTGATCTTGTTACGTGTGATGGCGATCTCCTCGATTGCCGCGCCGTCACCTTTGCTGCCGGGTAAAATCTGTAGCCGGACCACGGTATCCTTGGGTCCGCGGATCAGTTCAACCACTTCTTCCAGTCGCCAACCGATGACATCGGTAAATTCTTTTTCTTTTTGCTGGGCAATGCCGACGATTTTATCGCTGGAGTGCAGCAGGGAGCTGAGATCGGCCGGTCCACCCGGAATAATGCGTTCAACGACAGTGAAGTCGCCGTCTGTGCGCAGCAATGCACCGATACCTTCCAGTGAAAGGCTCATGCGAATTTCAAAGTTATCAAACGAACGTGGCGACAAGTAACTTGTATGCGGATCTATCGCGGTGGCATACGAATTTATATAGAGCTGAAATATATCGTCTTCGTTTAATTGATTGCTGCGTTTGCGGATGCCTTCATAACGCTTGGTCAGCGTAGATTTAATTTCTTCCGTTTTTTTGCCTGCAAGGCGTAAAGACAACACATCGTTTTTAATTCGCTTGCGCCATAAATCATTTTGTTGTTCGATGGTGTGTGGCCATCTGGCATCGTCGCGTTGAATTAAAAATTCTTCCTGTTTGTCAAAATCAAAATCCATTTCCAGCAAGTGCAGCGCATATTCAATACGCTCGTTAACTCGCTTGCGATAGGTTGTAAACAAATTAAACGGCGGAATTAGATTACTGGTCTTCAGTGCGTCGTCCAGCGAAAGCCTGTACTTGTCGAAGCGAGCGATGTCGGTGGCCAGAAAGTAATTGCGGTTGGGGTCCAGCGTCGATAAAAAATTATCATAAATCACCGCTGAAAATTCATCATTCAATTCGAACTTGCGGTAATGGTAACGGCCCAGAAAATCAGTAATTAACTGAGTGGCACGTAAATGATCCACAGTCGGAGACAATGTTGCGGTTTCCACCGCCGTATTGGTCAATGGAAACAGTAGTAAAACGATTCCGGTAACAGTTCTAAGAAATGGGGTCAGCACAATAATTTATTTTCAAATATGTAAGAGATTTCGAAAAGGTATCTAGTATTTTCAATATGATAGTGCAATTTATTGTATCTAAATAAATGAGTAAAGAGACTTGGTCAGTTTCTCATATTGCTTAATCCTCATTAGGGAATAGTGAATTATTACTATGCTTTGTGACAATATGAGCGCCGTACAAGTTTAACTCGGTAACATTATAGTTTAGGTATAACCTATAACTAATTGAATTAATAAGTATTTAGTAAATAAGGAACATTGCATTCCCACAACAGGAGTACCCATGGCCACTAAACCCAAGCAGGAAAAATCGCTGTATATGACCCGCCTGATGACGCCGGATATGGCAAATTTTTCGGGCAAGGTTCATGGCGGCACGATACTGAAATTGCTGGATGAGGCCGCTTACTCCTGTGCGGCGCGATATTGCGAAACCTACGCGGTCACCAAGTCACTGGACCAGGTCGTATTCAGGGAATCGATAACTGTTGGAGATTTGGTGACTTTTAAATGTAATGTGAACTACGTCGGCCGAACATCGATGGAAGTCGGAATTCGAGTAGAAGCGCAAAACTTGACGAGCAAGACAAAATATCACGCCATATCCTGCTACTTTACGATGGTCTCTGTAAATGAGCAGGGTACGCCGCAGGAGGTGCCGCGACTGGAACTGGAATCTGACGCTGAAAGAAAATTATTTCAGGCAGCAAAAATGCGTTGCGATATGCGACGCGAGATTCAGGAACGCAATCAGGCACTGCATGTAGACATCGATACAGAAGTCATTACACGGAAATCTTTATGAAATATAAATTAGTTCAGGGATGGATCAGCGCTTGTTTCATAGCGATGTTAATGTTTGCTCCGGTACACGCCGATGCGTTACTGGGGGTGATCGGTTATCACATCGTACCGATGCAAATCGAAAATGAAGAGAGCCAGGAAGGTCAGCAAGAGGAAGAGGGCGACGACACCAGCGATTCAGATCAAACCACAGTTGCTTTTGAAGCCGCCGAACCGGCAGACCGTAACGTAACAACTGTCGTGCATCAAATTAATTCAGCACATTCAAGCTAACAATAAAACTACTCGTTTAGTTATTCTAAAACTCAAGTACTCGACTTAAAAAAATGGCCGCGCTTTTAGCGCAGCCATTTGGCTTTTTATTTTTTACTAAATTTAAATGCTAAAAGCAGCATCCACGCCGCTGCAATCAGCAAGCCGCCGATTTCCCGCACGATTTCAGATTGCATGGATTTCATTTCTATCGAGCCGATCACTTCGCTCCAGTTAATGGTCGTGGATTCCGCATACATTCCGGGAACCAGCATGCCGGCCCACAGTAGACAAAGTGCTGCAACAATGACGGGAATCCACCAAATGCGAAGCGGTGTGAACGCCAGCAAACAACTGACTGCGCAGGCGGCGTAAATCGCAATCCATGCCAGTGGGTCGGGATCGTTCCACTGCAGCAGTGCACTCAGGCCGAACAAGCCCGCCATGACGGTGTTAAATAATGTAAATTTCAATTTCGTGGGTGGTGTGAGTGTTGAATGGTATCTTAACGTACACGCTTAGCTGATCCAGGCTTTTTGTTTGGCGTAACTTGCGTACCAGACCAGAAATATCGCGACCGCAAGCGGCATTAAAATTATGCCCAAAATTTCGCCGGTGCCAAATTCGATTCCGATCGTAAGCGTGTGAATCATGGTGCCCACGACCCCCAGCAAAGAGATGATAAATAAGTAAATCGCGGCCGACCTTCTGATTAACAGCAGCACACAACCGATCGCACCGCCAAAGACCGCCAGTGCAAATGCAGACGTGGCCCAGGCCGGCCGGCCTTCCACGATCATGCGTTCCGCTTCGCGATACGTTGCCAGTATTTCCGGATTCATTTGT
>JANQOT010000030.1 GCA_028285655.1 Gammaproteobacteria bacterium | reverse complement strand
GCTGGTCTGGCCCTGTCCGGCACCGCCGGCGTAAAAATTGCTCAACGGCAGCATGATACTTTTACTGCCTGCGCTGGCACCCACCAATAGAATACTGCCATACACCAATGCGACCCAGGCAAACGCCTGTCGCAGCCGCATCCAGCCGTTAACCGCTTCGGAACTTCGGATAAATGCGCCCAGGTAGGCAGCACATCCGATTAACAATCCACCGGACAGTGCGAGAATCAGTGGGCGAGGCGCAACGCGATCCAGGAACCAGATCGCCAATGCCAATAGCATGACGCCAAATACTGCCTTGATCGGTTCCATCCAGGCGCCTGCACGGGGCAGGTATTTTCCGGCCGAAGTACCGGCTAGCAACAACGGCATACCCATTCCCATGCTCAGGGAAAACAAGGCGGTACCTCCCACCCACGGATCACCCGTCTCGGCGATATAGATTAATGCGCCGATCAGCGGTGCGGTAACGCATGGGCCGACAATCAGCGCGGATAAAAATCCCATTACCGCAGTACCGGCAAAAGAACCTTGTTTTTGGCTGCCGCTTAATTCCGTCAACCTGGACTGGATCGAGGCCGGCATCTGCAATTCGTACAGACCAAACATCGACAGCGACAACAGGACAAAGATGAGTGCAAAGCTGCCGATCACCCAGGGATTTTGAAACCAGATCTGTAAATTCGCGCCGGTGACCCCGACCAGTACACCCGCGAGTGTGTAGGTAATGGCCATTGCCAGCACGTACACCAACGACAGACTGAATCCGCGACTGGCACTTAACTGTTCTCCCTGCCCGGCAATTATGCTCGACAGGATCGGAATCATCGGAAATACACAGGGTGTAAAAGCCAGCAGCAAGCCGGCAACAAAAAACCACCAAACGGTTTTGCCGATATTCTGCTGGCCCAGTTTAGCGGCAATCTGTCCCTGCTCCGAAGCATTTGCAGAGGAAGCACCGGGGTTGCTGGTTTGGGTCAAACCCCCGGAACCACCGGATTCGAATCCGGCGATGCTTAAGTTAAAAGATTTTTTTACCGGCGGATAACACAGGCCCGCATGCGCGCAGCCCTGGTAACTTACCTGGATATTGGCCGTGCCATTGCTGGCCAGTACCGGCACGCTGGCGACCAGCGAATGTTCATAGATTTCGACATCGCCGAAAAATTCGTCGTGCTTTTCCTTGCCGTCCGGTAACTGAGTTTCACCCAACTGCAAATCCGGGTTCATCGCGGTAACGCTGATACGTTCCCGGTACAGGTAGTAGCCGTCGGCGACGGTCCAGTTGAGCAGAATTTCCTGATTGGAGTTAGTTAGTGCCTGTAGCTGAAAGGCCTGGTCGACCTCCAGAAATTCCTCTTCCTCGCTGGAAAATAAATCGGCTGCCGACCCTGCCATCGACCAGCAGACCAGCAGCAGCACAGCAAATTGACGGTACCACTTCAGGCAGTTTCTTCTACGACCCATGATAAATACTCTTTAAAACATGTGGTTACAGGTAAGGTCAGCAACTCGGGAACCTCATACGGGTGATGCGAGCGCACGAATGTTTCTAATTCTAAGTACCGCGTTTTGACGGTTTTCATTACTAATAGACATTCCCGGTCATCGCGCAGTTCACCTTGCCAGCGATATATCGACGATACTCCGGGCACTATGTTGCAGCAAGCCGCTAATTGTTGGGCAATTATCTGATGAGCGAGCGATTTTGCCGTCTCTATGTCAGCGACGGTGGTCAGCGCCACGATGAGTTCGGGATCATTCGAGGGTAGCAGGTCGGTTTCGTTGGGTCGCACTTTTTCTCGTCGCTCTTGAATTTCACTATTTCGCCACAATATACAGCGAATGCCCACATTTTACTGTTTTCTCTAACCATGCGGACATTTCCGGTACTGGCGGCCCTCTTTATTGGTATTCCGCTGATCGAAATTTATCTGTTTATACAGGTGGGTGGAGCGATCGGCGCACTGGCCACGGTGGCATTGGTGGTGGTGACGGCTTTGGTCGGCGTGGCATTACTGCGTGCGCAGGGTCTGCAGACTATGGCCAAATTTCAGCAGCGGGTGGCTCAAGGGGAGATGCCGGCGGATACCATGCTTGAAGGGGCGGCACTGTTATTTGGCGGGGCCTTATTGTTGACCCCGGGATTTTTAACCGACGCCATCGGATTTCTGTGTTTGCTGCCGGTTACCCGGCGACCGCTGGTGCGCTGGCTGATCAGTAATGTCACGCTGCAAAACAATGTTCATATGTACTCCAGCTACTCTCGAAAAGATCACGATCCGGACGTAATTGAAGGCGATTTTCGGCGACGTAACGGAGACCGTGACGACCTTTAGTTTTTCTTGACAAGCCTTAAACAAAACGTATTATTAGCACTCACTGAATGAGAGTGCTAACAAAAATATAACTCTCTAATTTTCAAGGCTTTAAGAATTTTATAAATAATCAGGAGATTCGCGGTATGAAGTTACGTCCCTTACACGATCGTGTAGTAATCAAGCGTATGGAAGAAGAACGCACCAGCCCTGGTGGAATCGTCATCCCGGATTCAGCGACTGAAAAGCCCATCAAAGGCGAAGTTGTCGCCGTCGGAAACGGCAAAGTAAACGATGCCGGCGAGGTTCGACCCCTGGACCTGAAAGTAGGCGACACCGTGTTATTCGGAAAGTATTCCGGCACTGAAGTCAAAGTTGAAGGCGACGATCTGCTGGTAATGCGTGAAGACGACATTATGGCTGTGATCGAAAGCTAGATGACCCCTAAACAAATTTATTGATTAACGATATTTAACGAAGGTAAACGCAAATGAGTGCAAAAGAAGTTACTTTTGGAGATGACGCCAGAGCCAGAATGGTCGCCGGCGTAAATATCTTGGC
>JANQOT010000272.1 GCA_028285655.1 Gammaproteobacteria bacterium | reverse complement strand
TTCCCGGCCTTTTGTTACCGCAAATTTTCACCTTGCAAGAATGGCTGTTTCAGCGCTTTCCTCCCGAACAGGCATTGATGAGCGAAGCGAACAAACAATTATTACTGATGGAGGCAATTCGTCAGTTTCCCGCATTGTTTAATACAGCCAATGCATGGCTGGTAACAAAAGAATTAGTTGGACTGTTTAACGAATGCACACTGGCGCAGATTCCTTTAAACGCAGGAGAAGAGAAGTTTAATTCACTGCTTTCTCAAGCGTATGCTTCGCCATTCGATGATTTACATAACATCTCGAGAGAAAGTGAAATTATTTACCGTTTATGGCAAGCCTACATTCAACAAATCAATGCAAAAAACTGGCTGGATCCGATTCAACATTACTGCGACTGTTTACGTCAACCCATCAAACTGGATGAGGAACAGACTTTATTCATGGTCGGCATCCACCGCCTTACATTTCTTGAATCAAAATTTTTTACCGCTATCGCGGGCAAAGTATCATTAACTATTTATTATCCGCAAATTACTAATCAACAATACGTGCTCGAGCAGCATCCACTACGCAAATATTGCAATGAAATCGATGGCGCAACTAAAAATAAAGAACAACGCACTTTTGTATTGAACACTGCATACAATAATTCAATTCCTGCTTTTGAACGCATTGAACAAATTAAAAGTGACTGCAAAGAAAATCCTTTTACCAACTGGCTGAGTTTGTTTACTACCAACTCGATCGAAAAGCATGTCAACGCGATTTGTCTACAGACCAAGCAATGGCTACTTGAAGAAAAATACCCGATCGGGATTGTTTCCAGCGATCGCTTGCTGACCCGTCGTATCAGAGCTGTTCTGGAAGACGCAGGCATAACTGCAGATGACTTGGGCGGCTGGGCACTTTCAACCACCAGCGCTGCCACCATTGTTGAAATATTGCTGGATGCAATCGAGACCAATTTTCGTAACGAACACTTGTTCGACCTGCTTACCAACCCGTTTTTAGCCGACAACTATCAACACAGTACTTATCTGAAACAAGTCAACCACTTGCGGCATCAAGTCGCTGGCAATCGTAGCGTCACTCGTGGCGGCATTAGCCCGTACATTTCTTTTATAGAATCCGGCGATCCGGATACTCAAAACAATGAGCTTGTCGATGTATTAAGAAACATACAATCTGCCAGCAAAACACTACTATCTTTTTCCTACCAGAATGAAACTGAATTACATCAATTTGCAAAACAACTACAGCAACTGCTAATAAAAATTAATATTGCTTCCCGGCTGAACGACGACGAAGCAGGTCAAATTCTATTGTCAACTTTGGAAAATTCCTCGCAATCCATTCAGGACACTACGCTTCAGCTCAGCTGGAAAGAATGCCGGCAGTGGTTACAGGATTTGCTGGAACACAGTTATTTTGCTCCCACTCAGGTTGACCAGCGAGTAACTTTATGCGGATTTGATCACATCGACTTTATGCAATTTTCCGCAGTGATCGTAGCGGGCGTAGAACAGACTCGCTTGCATGGCACTACCGGCAGCCGTACTTTTTTCAATGAAAAAGTGCGAAAAGAGCTGGGACTGCAAACCGCAAATGAAGCCGAAGCCATTAAATTCGTTCGTTTTCGCCAACTATTGGCTCAAAACGATAATATTTTACTTAGCGCCGAAACTGAATGTCGCGGGGAAGCACAGGAAATCAGTCCGTGGATAAAAGTACTTGAATTATTTAGCCAACAGGCATTTGAGCAAACGCTGCAAAACCCAATACTTGATTACCTGTTAAGCCAACAACAATTCAATAATAGTGCCGTCGATCCGAACGCCACTGCCAGTCGCCGCCCGTCTCCTGCAACTCCGGAAGATTTGCTTCCTCCAACCGTTTCGGCGACACAATACCAAACTCTGATTGACTGTCCGTATCAATATTTTGCGAAATATTTACTGGACATAACCCCTGAAGAATCTGCCGATGAGCTGGATGCTGCTGAATTCGGCCGCTTAGTCCATCAGTGCCTGCTTGAATTTCATTTTGACCCGGCGGGTAAACCCAAATACCGCCGCATAGACTTAAATGCGAATGCTCATGGCGCATTAATAGACAGGCTGACAGAAATTAGTACCGACGTATTTGCTCGAACAGCGTATCCCGATGCAATCAAACAAGGCTGGCTGCAACGTTGGCTAAGCAACATTCCTTCTTATATAGACTGGAGTATTGATCGTGAAGAATGGCAACCGCAACAGGGTGAATTGGTTTGCAGTACTGCTCTGACGACGGCTACCACACTACAGGGACAAATCGACCGCCTGGATACAAATAATAATAATGAAGCCGCCCTGATCGATTACAAAACAGGCACTATAGCCAGCAAAACAAGCGTAATGCAGGGGGAAACCGTGCAGCTTCCCTTTTACGCTTTGCTCACCGATAAACTAGTGCGGGCAGAATACCTGGAACTCGGAAAAGCTGAAGGTGTAACCACTAAGGTTTCACTGAACAAGCAAGATCTGGAAGAGCTCAGTCACCTCCATTATCAGCGTTTAACGCAGATTATAAACGAGTTAAGCAACAATACGCTTTTGCCCGCACTTGGCAGTGGACGGGTCTGCGAGCTATGCAATTACCAAGGTTTTTGTCGCAAGGCACACTGGAAAGAACTGAATTCGTATAATAGTAATTCAAGTACCCAGCGATAAATACAAAATAAGCTTTACCAGATAATAAATTATTACGATAAAAGCAATCGTCAAAACCAAACCGATAATAATAAACTGACTCGGCTTGCCGTGCGTAAAATCGCGTTGACGTATTTCTTCTTTTTGCACGCCGAAAAAACTGGCCATGACACTTTTGAACACTTCCCATGTAGAAGGATTAGGGCCGTCCATATATTTCATTCCTGTAAAAAATTATACCGTACATAATTACGCAGTTTTTCAGTGGAAAATACGCTTACGCTCAAAATCGCGGATTTTCTGTACATTGTTATTATATCTAATTACTATGCGGCTTGCGCCCAAATTCTGCTGGGTCTCAAATCAATTTTAATAACAAAAATAAACAGGAGTATTTCAATGAGCATGATGTCGGAATTTAAAGATTTTGCCATGCGTGGGAATGTAGTCGACATGGCAGTGGGCATCATAATAGGCGCTGCATTTGGCAAAATTGTCTCTTCGTTCGTTGCAGATGTAGTCATGCCGCCGATTGGCGTTTTAATCGGTGGAGTAGACTTTACGGACCTGGCGATCACGATTCAAGACGCCACCGCGGAAGCGGAAGCAGTTACTATTAAATACGGCGCTTTTTTACAGACTGTATTTGACTTTCTCATTATCGCATTTGCAATTTTTATGGCGATTAAAGTCATGAACAGTCTGAAGAAAAAAGAAGAGGAAGCACCGGCGGCCCCACCAGAACCCAGCGCCGAAGAAAAGTTACTTACGGAAATCAGAGATCTATTAAAAAACAAGTAAGACCGATCATTTTAAGTCCCGGGCTGTATGCACTACAGTCCGGAGTTACAACCAATGAATTTCAGGAATATACCTGCTCGCGAGTACTTCTGAATTCGATTGCCGGCCACTTTTCTTCCATCATCTGTAAATTAACTCGCGACGAGGCCATATAAACCAGCTCGTTTGCATGATCTAAAGCAAGACCGCTGCTAACTTTATCTTTAAACTTCTCCAGTTCTTTTTCTGATGCTGCGTACAACCATCGAGCAGTATGTACATTAACTGCTTCAAACTGACATTCAACATTGTATTCTGACTGCAAACGATGCGCGACCACGTCAAACTGCAGCGTTCCAACCGCTCCCAGTATCAGATCATTCCCGTTGGTCGGCCGAAACAGTTGCGTCGCACCCTCTTCGCACAATTGCAACAATCCTTTTAACAACGCTTTGGTCTTTAACGGATCTTTTAAACGGGCACGCCGAAAAAGTTCGGGCGCGAAATTGGGAATACCGGTGAAAACCAACTCTTCTTTCGATGAAAATGTATCGCCGATACGAATCGTACCGTGATTATGCAAGCCGATAATATCTCCCGGGTAAGCGCGATCGACATGATCGCGATCGGCCGCAAAAAATGTCAGCGCATCCGAGATTTTTACTTCGCGCTGCAAACGCACATGGCGCAGCTTCATACCTTTTTCAAAACTGCCCGAACATATGCGCATAAACGCAATTCGATCGCGGTGATTCGGATCCATATTGGCTTGAATTTTAAATACAAAACCGGCAAAACTTTCCTCATTTGCCTCTACCGTTCTGTTTAAAGTTGCGCGCGGTTGCGGCGGCGGCGCTACTTCGACAAATTTATCCAGTAATTCCTGCACGCCGAAGTTATTAATAGCCGAACCGAAAAATACCGGTGTCAACTTGCCTGCCAGATAAGCTTCATGATCGTAAGCATGACTGGCCCCGACCACCAGTTCGATTTCTTCACGAAAACTATCCGCGTCGTCGAGGATTTCATCCAGACGCGGATTATCCAGTCCCTCGATTACCTCGCCGTCGAGTTTTTTGCCGCCATGCGTTGCGCCGAACAAATGCACAGAATTATTCTGCAAGTGATATACGCCTTTTAAAGATTTACCCATGCCGATCGGCCAGGTAATCGGTGCGCAGTTTATATTCAGAACCGATTCGACTTCGTCGATCAACTCGATCGGCTCGCGGCCTTCGCGGTCAAGCTTGTTAATAAAGGTTACAATCGGCGTATCCCGCAACCGACATACCTCCATTAGTTTAATGGTGCGATCCTCTACGCCTTTGGCGCAATCAATGACCATCAAGGCCGAATCCACCGCGGTCAGCGTTCGGTAGGTATCTTCAGAGAAATCCTCGTGACCGGGCGTGTCCAGCAAATTTACGACGCAGTCTCGGTAACCGAACTGCATTACCGAACTCGTCACGGAAATGCCGCGCTGTTGCTCCAGCGCCATCCAGTCGGAGGTAGCATGGCGCGCCGCTTTTCGACCTTTCACAGTACCGGCTAACTGAATAGCCCCACCGTATAACAACAATTTTTCGGTGATCGTCGTCTTGCCTGCATCCGGATGCGAAATTATGGCAAACGTGCGCCGACGTAGCGTTTGAGTTACGTGTTCGTTCATATTTTTTAACAATCAGCCTAAATCGGCCAAAGTAGAATAGTACAGAATTAAATTAGAATCGCAGCAACAGCCTTTACAGTTCTTTTGCGAATATCATCGCATCTTCTCTTCCTATTTTAGCGGGATAATAATCTCTACGTATTCCCACTTCATTAAATCCTTCTGATTCGTACAGCTCCACTGCGTAGGTATTGGAAGGGCGCACTTCCAGAAATGCACTGTTTGCATTCACGCTTTTGGCGTAATCCAGCATTTTATTCAGCAGACGACGACCATAGCCTTTGCCTTGCAATTCGGGGTCGATACATAAATTAAGGATATGGCATTCGCCAACCGCAGTTAACAACACGGCGTAACCCATTAGTTCGTTGTCCAGCTCCATTACCCAACAGGCGTAGCCGGCGCGCAAACAATCGCGAAAAATACTTTCTGACCAGGGGAAAAGATAGGCGGCTTGTTCGATGTTAACCACAGTTGCCAAATCGTCTTCTTGCATCAGACGATACTCATCCTGAGGAAACTCAAGCACTGCACTCATAACAACGTTCTCTCGCTACTTTTTATACCGTATCGATCGCTTGCTGGCGCGCAAATTTTAGATCTTCCCACACTTTGCGCTTCTCCCTCGGACTGCGCAGCAAGTACGCCGGGTGATACGTCACCACTACGGGAATATTATAATTCTCCAGATGATAAAGGCGCCCTCTCATCTTGCCAATAGGCGTACTGGTCTGTAACAGCGACTGGGCGGCGATTCTGCCCAACGCTAGTATGATTTTCGGCTCCAGCAGCTCGATCTGGCGTCCCAGGTACGCCTGGCACGCGCTGACTTCTTCCGCTCGTGGATCGCGATTATTCGGCGGTCGACATTTAAGAATATTGGCGATAAATACCTCTTCCCGCGCCAGTCCGATAGCGCGCAACATTTGCGTCAATAGCTGGCCGGCTCGTCCTACAAACGGCTCTCCCTGCCGGTCTTCATCCGCGCCCGGCGCTTCGCCGATAATCAGCCAGTCGGCTTTGTGGTGGCCGACACCGAATACCGTCTGCTTGCGTGTTTTATGCAGATCGCATGCAGTGCAGCTTGCCACCTGCCCCGCCAGTGCAGACAGATCCATGTTTTTGATAATTTCGTAATCAATTACCGGTAACGACGGCTCGTCTACCGCTGGCTGCGGTTCCTGTGCTGCCGCTTCTTGTAATCGCGCCGGTTGCCGCGCAATAGACTCCTCTGGCGGTGCGACCGCCTCAGATTCCTGCAGTTGAGCTTTTTGCGTCCATAACGCAATTCCCAATGCATTTAGATACGCGACGCGCCGGGATTCCTCAAGTGGCTGACTGGATTTCATTTATACTTGACTGTACTGCGGATGCTGCCGATTCATCGACTGATCCATTTTATTCAGCGCATTCAAGTACGCTTTGGCAGAGGCGATGACAATATCGGTGTCCGCACCGTGGCCGTTGACGATTCTGCCGTCTTTTTCCAAACGCACTGTAACTTCGCCCTGCGCATCAGTACCACTGGTAATACTGCTTACAGAATAAAGCTGCAGCTTGGTACCACTGTGGGCGATTTCCTCAATGGCCTGAAACGCGGCGTCCACCGGCCCGCCACCGCCGGCATTTGCTTGCTGTTCGGCGCCATTAATCGAAAGCACCAGATCTGCGTCCGGCACTTTGCTTGAATCGGAACACACACGCAACGAAACGAGTTTATATTTTTCATCCAAACGGTTTTCATCGCCGGCTACCAAAGCAAATAAATCTTCATCAAAGATTTCGTGTTTCTTGTCGGCAAGGTCTTTAAACAAGGAAAAAGTTCGATTCAATTCTTCATCCGATTTAAATTCCACGCCCAACTCTTCCAGTCGGGTTCGAAATGCGTTTCTACCGGAATGTTTACCCAGGACGATTCGATTGGCCGTCCAGCCGACATCCTCGGCCCGCATAATTTCGTAGGTCTCGCGTGCTTTTAATACACCGTCCTGGTGAATTCCCGATTCATGGGCAAACGCATTGGCACCGACGATTGCCTTATTGGGTTGCACCGGAAACCCAGTCACAGTGGAGACCAAACGCGATGCCGGCACGATCTGCGTCGTATCCAGACCGGTATCGCAGCCAAAAACATCCTGCCGTGTTCGCACCGTCATCACGACCTCTTCCAGCGATGCATTACCGGCACGTTCGCCCAGACCGTTAATGGTGCACTCGACCTGACGCGCACCCTGCATCACTGCCGCAAGCGAATTGGCAACCGCGAGACCCAGGTCGTTGTGACAATGAACGGAAAATACGGCTTTGTCGGCGTTGGGAACATTTTCGATCAAGTTCCCCACTAGCTGGCCAAACTGTTGCGGAATGTTATAACCGACAGTATCCGGAATATTTATTGTCGTCGCACCGGCGTCGATTACTTTTTCGATAATTCGACACAGGAATTCAAACTCGGACCTGCCCGCATCTTCAGGCGAAAATTCTACGTTGTCGGTGTAGTTGCGCGCTCGCTGCACTGCGGCGATCGCTTGCTCTACCACCTGGTCGGGTTGCAATCGCAATTTGCGCTCCATATGGATCGGTGAAGTCGCAATAAAGGTGTGAATCCGGCTCGAGTTCGCCACCTTAAGCGCTTCACCGGCACGATCGATATCCCGATCCAGTGCACGCGCCAACCCGCATACAATACTATCCTTGATGGCCGCGGCTACTGCGCGTACGGACTCGAAATCGCCCGGACTGGCAATCGGAAATCCGGCTTCAATCACATCGACCCGCATCCGTTCCAATGATTTTGCAATATGCAACTTTTCATCCTTGGTCATGGACGCACCGGGGCTTTGCTCACCATCGCGCAAGGTGGTGTCAAATATGATTAATCTATCGTTCGTGCTCATTACTACTCCGTTATCAATCAGAAATTACAGCTGTCGTAATTTCGCCAATGCTCAAACATTATAAAGAACCCGCGAATGCTGCGATAGCAGTCGCTCTTTGAGAATTTCTCCTCAACGGTTCATATGAATAAAAGTGAAATGCGTTTTTCCTCGCCAGGAATACACCCGCCGCTACCGCGGCAGTCGCAGCAGAGAAAATGAGAAATGACGCACGACGCATCGCCCACTGCTAATGGCGCGTGCTACAGATCGAATTTGATGAGGTAACAATTGCATGGGCCACACTATAACGACTTCACTTCAATTTGCCAATTGCTACTGCTTGATTTTGTCTGATTTAATCGCCGTTCTGGACCGTTTACGCATCAAACGCAATACATTGGTAATTGGCCCGGACAGCGCATACACGAAAAACACCGCAAACATAAGCTTCGGCGGATCTATCGAAGCCAGAATAAAAATACCCACGATTGCCAGCAGCGCAATAAAAGGAATTTTATTTCGTACGTCAAATTCTTTGAAACTGTAGTAACTGAAATTACTCACCATCAGCCCACCGGTAATCAGGGTCAGCACGAAAGCAATCGCCCACATATTCGCGCCGGAATAATCCAGATCGTGGCACGCCCACACAAAACCCAGCATAACGCCTGCCGCAGCCGGGCTGGGCAATCCCTGAAAATATCTTTTATCCTGGTCGGTGGAACGGGCATTAAAACGGGCCAGCCGCAATGCGCCGGCCGCAGTGTAAAAAAACGCCGCCAGCCAACCCAGCTTTAACCAGATCCAGCCAGTATAGACAACGTGTTCCAAGGCCCACTCAAACATCACCAATGCCGGCGCCAGACCAAACGAAATCATATCTGCCAGGCTGTCGTACTCCTTGCCAAAGCTACTGGTAGTATTGGTCATACGCGCAACACGCCCGTCCAGACCATCCAATACCATGGCGACGAATATCGCCACCGCGGCCTGTTCAAAGCGATCCAGATTGGCGGACACAATTGCATAGAAGCCGGCGAACAATGCGCCGGTCGTCAGCAGATTCGGCAATAAATAAATACCGCGTCTCGATCGATTGGTTTCGTTCATAGTTACATTTTAATGAATAAAACTTGCAATCACATTTTTCCCCGCAATCACCTTATCATGTACCTGCGCGACAGACTGACTTTTTTCGGGGATATAGACATGCACCCTACACGCGCGCGCCACAAATCCACAACGCCGTCCCTGACCAACGCGCTCTCCTGGATGCAGAGTGGTGCTTGCGTGCTGAAAATTCGAGTTTAGCTCGACATGAACCAATACGTCGTCCTGCTCATCGGTTTGCACCCAGTAAACCAGCGCTTTACCACCGCCGTTGGGGTCCTGCACCCATAGTTGCTCGACTTTTCCTTCTGCCGGGCTGTGCATATTGAATTCGCCCCATTTTGACTGCTGAATGGTGTAACGCAACGCTTGCCGTTGCAGGAACGGATCATGCGATACCGTAATTTCGGTAATTACGCCGTCTACCGGACTAATAACAGCTAACGGAATGGGGGGTATCGTGCGATGAAAGTCGCGCACGAAGAAAACAAAAATCAGCCACAACACCCATAGAATCGAAGCGATCGGACCCGCCCATATCTGCACTCCGACCAGTGCCAGCGTACCGACTACAAATAAGGTCTGGAATTCCCTGGCAATGGGCAACATGACACACTTCCGCCGATCGCGTTAAGCAATGACCGTTTAGTTTTTGCTTTTATCCACTAGTTTATTGGACTTGATCCACGGCATCATACTACGCAGTTTTTCTCCAACTTCTTCAATCGCGTGTTCGCGACCTTGCCGACGCATGGCTTTTAAAGTAGCAGCACCTGCCTGGTTTTCCAAAATAAACTCGCGTGCAAATTGTCCAGACTGAATTTCACTTAATATACGCGCCATCTCGGCTTTGGTTTCTTCGGTAATCACACGCGGACCGCGAGTCAAATCTCCGTATTCCGCAGTATTGGATATCGAATAACGCATATTGGCGATGCCGCCTTCGTACATCAGATCCACGATCAGTTTCAGTTCATGCAAGCATTCGAAATAGGCCATTTCCGGCGCATAGCCTGCTTCCACCAGTGTTTCAAATCCAGCTTGCACCAATGCAGTTGCACCGCCGCACAATACGGCCTGCTCTCCGAACAAATCGGTTTCGGTCTCTTCCCGAAAGGAAGTCTCAATAATTCCGGCACGTCCGCCTCCGTTGGCAGACGCATAGGAAAGCGCCGTTTGCTGCGCCATACCGGACGCATCCTGGTAAATTGCAATTAATGTCGGCACACCGCCGCCCTGTGTATAAGTGGAGCGCACTAAATGCCCCGGACCTTTGGGAGCAATCATGATCACGTCCAGATCATCACGCGGTTCAATTTGTTCAAAATGAATATTAAAACCGTGCGCAAATGCAATAGTGGCACCTTGCTTGATGTTAGGTGCGATTTCATTTTCGTATAACGCAGACTGATGCTCGTCCGGCGCCAGAATCATTATAAGGTCGGCATTTTTGACTGCATCGTCAATAGACATCACATTCAAGCCGGCGGCACTGGCTTTTGCTGCTGATCCGGAACCTTCGCGCAATCCTACTATTACAGAAACGCCGGATTCTTTTAAATTATTGGCGTGCGCGTGCCCTTGTGAACCATAACCGATAATTGCGACTTTCTTTTTCTGAATTATCGAAAGGTCAGCGTCTTTGTCGTAATAAATATTCATGCATAACTCCTGCTAAAAAATTCAAATAACCTTTTTCACAATTGAAGAATCGACGTACCACTGGCAACCCCGACTACTCCGGACCGAACTACCTCTACCACATGATATGGTTCTAGTTTTTCAATAGCTTCATTTAGTTTTTGCCCGGCATTGGTAATTTCCAATGTATAAATTCCATCCCTGGTTTCAAGTTGATGCGCAGCTACTTCACGCATTTTAATTTTCAGTTCTTCCAGCTGATCTTGCTCGGGTTGTAATTTGATTAACAGTATTTCACGTTCAAAGTGTTCATCTTCGGTCAGATCGATCAGCTTCACTACATCAACCAGCTTGTTCAGCTGTTTCATAATCTGTTGAACAACGGCATCTTCCCCGGTAGTCACCAGCGTAATCCGCGACATGGTTGGATCATCGGTAGGTGCAACTGTCAGGGAGTCAATATTATAAGCACGCGCCGAAAACAGACCGGAGACTCGTGATAGAGCCCCGGCTTCGTTTTCCAACAAAATTGAGATGATATGGCGCATTCTTCTTTAACTGCACACCGCGCATGTGCTTCATGTTTAAGCAAAGCGTGGAATCATACACGCTCTATACGCCTTTACGAAAGATGGAATTTGTATATTTGACTATTGACGCGGCTTACTGATTTAGAAGATTAAGTTCGACGGGACAGGAATTTCCCGTGCATCTACTTTTTCTTCACCAGGAAATGGTATTTATCGCCTTCCTCATTGGATTCCAGCAATTCATTGCCGGTCTGTTTGGCAAAGGCTTCAAAATCTTTCACAGACCCCGGATCTGTCGCAATGATGTGCAGAACCTGACCGCTATCCAATCCGGCCAGCGCTTTTTTCGCACGTAAAATTGGCAGTGGACAATTTAACCCACATGCATCTAATTCTTGATCAAAATCTGCCATCGAAACGACCTCCGGTATACTCCGTTTTTTAGTTGATAATTGAAATTAAATCACTCTTGAAACGCGAATCGGTATCTAGTTATTAGGATTCAGCGTTTTACAATGGCGTGACTCCCTCACTTCAGGGTAGCACAATGAATATTAGAAAACAGTTATATTATGAATTAGTCGACAATATTAGTCAAGTATATACATGAGTAACATTTCTCAAAATAATGTATAAGGCAACTAATCGTGTAAAAACATATATGAATTAAGCTAGCGCGACCAAGTCATATAATGAGACACATTTCGGCCTGCTGAAGGCATTCGCACAACGACTATAAATCTACCTAGTGAGAACAACCGTTTGAACGCAATATTTCGTAGCCCGCTGCGCTTGCTGTTCGCCGCAGTCTTGTTTATCTGCTTGCCGGCATTCGCACCAGCATCTGACGATGAGGAGTCCGTGGGCGTCGTACTGCCGGATATTGGCGATCCCGCCAGCGAACTGCTCAGTGTTAACCAGGAAGCCGAACTCGGTAAAATTCTACTGGCACAAATAAACCGCGCGTTGCCCGTTTCCACCGACCCGGAGTTGCGAGGTTATTTGCAATCGCTGGGGACCCGCCTGATATCCGGAAGCCTGAATTCAAACTTTCCTTATTATTTTCGACTGGTTTTCGACAATCGCATCAACGCGTTTGCAATGCCGGGTGGTATTGTAGCGATCAATAGTGGCTTGTTTTTACTGTCAGAATCAGAATCGGAGCTTGCCAGTGTTGTCGCACACGAAATTTCGCATGTTTCGCAGCGGCATATTGCACGGCGATTTTCACGCCAAAAAAAGCTTAGCGTGGTCAACACTATCGCCCTATTAGGTACGGTGCTGGCGACTATTTACAGCCCGGATGCGGGTAGCGCAGTCGGTACAGCGACCCTGGGTACACTGCAAGCCTCAGAGCTATCGTATAGCCGCGCATTCGAGCGGGAAGCAGACCGTGTCGGCATGCTATTGCTGGTGAACGCGAATTTGGACCCACACGGCATGCCACGTTTTTTCGAGCGTCTGAATTCTTTTTCACAAATTAACCAGGGCAGAATACCCGAGTTTTTAAGCTCGCACCCGTTGACGGTCTCCCGGATCAGCGATTCGAAAATCAGAGCAGAGCAATTCAGTACAGGTCGATACACGGAAAATACAGTTCATTTTAATTATGCAAAAGCCCGCATTCTGGCGATTTCCGTGGACCCGAACCAGTTGGTAAACCGGTATCGCAAGCTACTTGAACAAGAACCCAATAACATCCGCTACTACGTATACGGCATTGCACTGAATCGACTGGCGCGCGGCAAACAATCCATTGCAGCACTCAAAAAAATCGAACCCAGTGACAACGAAAAATTTCCGGTGGCGATCGCCATGGCACAGGCTTATATTGCCAATGGCCAGACCGACGAGGCGCTGGAAATTCTGCATGGCCTGGACCGACTTTACCCGAATAATGAAGCGGTCATTTTTTACCTGGCAACGGCGTTACTGGATAAAAACAACCCAAAACTGGCCCTGGATAAATTAAACACTTTGAGTAGGGGTATTAGCGGTAATCCGGCCATTGAGCGCTTGCGGGCCAGAGCCGCAGACAATGCCGGACGCCCCTGGCTCAGCCACGAATCTTTGTCGGATTATGACCTGATGCACGGTCGTTACAACACAGCAATGGAACATTTACTGCTTGCTCAGCGTCAAACAGGTATCGATGAACACAGCAAGGCGCGTATTGAGGCGAAAAAAGATCGATTACAGGAATTTCGCAAGAAGCATGACAAATAAAGGTGAATTGAGTGCGATTGCAGGAATTTCGCGAGTTTGATGACAAATAATGGCCAAAAATTTTGGCTGCAGAAATTTGGCACAATTCGCGACAAATAATACCGTACCCAAATTCGGTCTGTACGTATAAAATACGGCCTCCTTGCACAAATTTGGAATTTTTACATAGAAGGAAATTATGAATCTTACGAGACGAAAAGTACTAAAATTTAGCTCCTTTAGCGCATTATTCGCAACATTGACGCCGGCGATGAAAGCGGCATTTGCGGAATGGCCGTCCGAATCATTTGCCAATACGGCTTATGACGCTTCTCTGAACGCGGTAGTCGGAGATGCCGAGCTACAGGAAGGCGGCATTATGATCGATGCACCGGAAATTGCCAGTAACGGCGCCACCGTGCCGATCACCATCAGCTCTGATCTGGAAAACATTAAATCCATCAGCGTTCTGGTAGATAAAAATCCTCGCCCTTATATTTCTACTTTTTTCATGAATGACAAACTGGAGTCATCCATTTCGGTGCGCGTAAAAATGCGCGAAACTTCAAATGTCGTTGCCATAGTAGAAACCGACGGTGGTCATTACATGGCAAAACAATCTGTTAAAGTAACCGCAGGCGGCTGCGCTTAATTCGTACGAGGAACAAGGAACATGAGCAAAAAAGTAAAACTACGGGCTAGCCTGAAAGACGGAGTCACC
>JANQOT010000269.1 GCA_028285655.1 Gammaproteobacteria bacterium | reverse complement strand
CAGTTCAACCGCACGCATCCAGGAAGTACATTTACTGGTGCTGCATTGTTTGTGCGAATTAATCGACCATCAATTACTGGGCGAATCATGACGCCGTGGCATTAAACTCGCAAATTATTTCCGCCCTAGAAAATATTTTCAGCAAGGACTCCCTATACCTGGACCCCGGCGATTGCTGGCCGTACGGCTATGACAACAGCAAAATGCACACATTGCCCGACGCGGTAGTACTGCCGCAATCCCACCAGCAAGTCGTGGACTGTGTGGCCGTGTGCAATCAGCATAATATCAGTCTGACCACTCGTGGCCGCGGTACCGGCACGACCGGCGCCTCGGTACCCGCCGCCGGCGGAATTGTGTTATCCACTGAGCATATGGATCAAATCATCGAGTTCGACCGCGGCAATCGCAGTGTGCGCGTGCAACCGGGATTAACCAATCAGACTCTGCAAAATTTTTTGGCGGATAAGGGATTTTTTTGGCCACCCGACCCCAGCAGCGCGGAATTTTGTTCGGTGGGCGGCAATCTCGCATGCAATGCCGCCGGACCACGGGCGATCAAATACGGAACAACTCGTGAAAACACATTGCAGTTAAAAGCTGTAACCGGTGCCGGCAACACCATTATCGCCGGCAGCAGAACCAGCAAAGGCGTCGTCGGGCTGGATCTGGCGCGTTTATTAATCGGCTCGGAAGGTACGCTGGCAATTATTACCGAGGCGGAGTTAAAAATTCACCCGACTCCTTGTACAAAAAACACGTTACGCGTTTTATATCGATCCCATCGCGGCGCCTGCGAAGCGATTCAAAACATGCTTGCGCAACCACATCTGCCCTGCGCCATTGAATTCATGGATCACCATGCAATTCAGTTAATTCAAAAACATGGCAATATTTCGTTACCCGATCACGTCGGCGCGATGCTGATGGTAGAAGTCGATGGCGATCCGGATTCAATCAATGTCAGCGTACGCAGTGTCGAACAGGCGCTTGTAAACGATGACCAGCTGGAAATCAGACACGCCGCCACGGCAGAAGAAACCACACAACTATGGCAAGCGCGCAAAGCACTGTCGCCGATTCTGCGCACGATGGCGACGGATAAGATTAATGAAGATGTGGTGGTGCCGGTACCCAGATTATCCGAGCTAATTGATGCGCTGGATGCGCTTTCCGAGAAGTTTCAATTACCCATTGTTAATTTTGGACATGCAGGCAACGGTAACCTGCATGTCAACATTATGTACAATGCTGAAAACGAGCAGCAAAATACTAACGCGCTGGCCTGCCTCAACGAAATTTTCGCCGAAGTACTGCGCCTGGACGGAACAATATCCGGCGAACATGGTATCGGAATATTAAAACGCAATTATGTTCGCAAGGAATTAAGCGAAAATGAATTACAGTTAATGCGTCAGATCAAACTACAGTTTGATCCCAATCAAATTCTCAATCCGAATAAAAATATTCCGGACTAGAATAGAACAATGCCCGCGTAAACTGCGACCACCACCAGCACTGCGGCAACCATAATAATTACCACCTGCGTCTGGCTTTCTTTTTTTCTGGCCTGTTGTTCCTGCTTTTCAAACTGACTAAACGCAAACGCGACCTGGCTCCCCGAAATAGTTTCCGTCTGACGTTCTGCGACATCTGTCAAATCGGCTTCGTCCTGCTCTATATCGGCCGCCTTTTGCTGCACCTGCGACATAATCTGAGATTCCAAACTCAGCTCCACATGATCGTGGATTCCTTGAATTTCCGGCTTTGCCTGCATATAAACCTCCTAGTATTTTCCAGCCTTACTCTTGTATTTTTGCAGCACCAAATATCGCATACGCAATGGGGCGCTCCTGCAGGTTGACGGCAGAAAAGCCTATTCTTTAGGTCGAAATGCACACCGAATTAAAAACCTGTGAGACATATCACAAGGACACACGCGACGACCGGTATAAATCGTTGCCAATTAATACACTGATTTACTGCGGTTACATTCCGTCAGCAGACGGCGGTCAGGCAACAATACGTGACACAAGCAGCAAAATAATTCCGGCTGCAAGGCAGATTAAACAAAACAAACAAAACAGCAGACGCTGCCGTAACAGGCTCCCCATATTGACAACAAACATATCGCCACTGTTCGAATATTGCTTGCACCAGATATACCGGCGTAAACCGGGATTCATGATCGAATGCATGGGCGGACTGTTAATGTCGATACTCCCCAGTCGCCGCCAAAGATCGCGATGATCTGTTTGGATGTGCAATACAAATCTGGACAAGGTTTTTTGATACAAAAACCAGGCGGCAATGCCACAAACCGCACCAAAAGCGATCAAAAACTGAGAAACATTATTCATACTGAAATACGTTTGCCTTGTAAGCCACCATTATTATATAAAGTATATCATTTGACTATCTATTGTATATACATTAGTATTTTCGCTTCACAAAAATGAGGGCATCTCAATGGCAAAAAAAGTTTCAAACAAGAAAGCGAAAAAGACGGCTAAACAAATCGCCCGCAAGGCGGTCAAAAGAGCCGGCGTGAAAAAGAAGAAAGCCAAAGTCATCAAACGGGCCGCAAAAGCCGCACTAAAACCGGCCAGAAAAGGCGCCAAGAAAAAAGCACGCAAGGCCGCTCGCAGAGTCGCCAAAAAAGCGTCTTAGCGAATGTGAGTTGGCAGCAAGAAAGTGAGCGCATGGAAGTGAGTGCAGGGATGCACGAATGAGAGCTGCGCCAGGGAAGGCGCATCAATTTATTTTACCCTCTTTTTTAAAAATCTCCTAAATGATTCCAGGCTCACTAAAAGAATTCCGAATATTACTATAGCGGTTACCAGATTATCATTGGGATACATTATCCACGACGCAATCAGTATGATTTCAATACACAACAAACCTACATTAAAAAACGCAAACAATTCGCCTAGTTCCTATACATTTAGTTATTTAATACTATTCAGTAGCGGCATCGAATATTAATTTAGCGGACAGTTTCCGCAGTCATTTCCCGGTTCCACTTTAAAGCTTTCTCGACCGCAACTATCATTGCGCCGGAAATGTCTTTTCCTGTCGCGTTTTCTATCCCCTCAAGTCCCGGCGAGGAGTTTACTTCCAGCAACAGCGGACCTGCATTTGATCGAATAATATCTACGCCGGCCACCTTTAGGCCGAGCACTTTCGTAGCTTTCAGTGCCAGAGATTTTTCTTCTGGCGTGACTTTGATTTGCGAGGCTTGTCCACCCAAATGAACATTCGCTCTAAATTCGCCAGGCGGTGCAGTGCGTTGCATGCTGGCGATTACTTTTCCATTGACTACAAAACAACGAATATCTTTGCCGTCCGCTTCTTTAATAAATTTCTGGACAAGCAAGTTTGCCCTTAACGACTTAAAGGCATTGATTACACTTTCCGCTGCTTTTCTGGTTTCAGCCAAAACTACCCCTCTTCCTTGCGCACCTTCAAGAAGCTTCACTATAAGAGGCGCTCCACCGACCATTTCTATTAAATCATCTGTATCAATAGGAGAATTCGCAAACCCTGTGGTTGGAATTTCAAGCCCCTTACTTTGCAGTAATTGCAAGGAGTATAATTTATCCCGTGACTGCGTTATTGCAGTTGAAGAGTTCAACGTATAAACGCCAATATTCTCAAACTGGCGGATTAGAGCACAACCATAAAACGTAATACTAGGCCGCACTCTTGGAATAATTGCATCTAGTTTATTAAGAACTTTTCCGCCTCTATAGTGTATTTCAGGACTTTCCGGGTCCAGTTTCATGTAACACTGTTTTATGTTTAAAAACTGCATTTCATGCCCACGCTCTTCCCCGGCCTCCATAATTCTTTGATTGCTGTATAACTCGGGATTACTGGCCAATAACCCTATTCTTAATCCACCACTTACTTTTGCGGGCTGCGAGTAAAACGACTGGATTTTCTCGGCGCTTATGTTTCCCTGAATGAAACTTGCCGAAGGATCAACCAGAATACGTCCCTGCATTGCTTCGCGCCCCAATAACATTCTAAATCCCATCGAATCCCGATTTGTCAATGTAATTTCTATTTCCCAGGATTCATCGGCGAGATAAATATCTGCTTTAATTACATATCGCTTTTCTGCATCGCCACTGGAGCTTTTTACTATTCTTCTATCTACTACTTCGGCCTCACTTCTTATAATTGTTGCTCTATTTTTCTGCAGCGGATGAATTTCAAAACTTATCCAAGCCACTCCGTTTTTCTTAAACGGCTGGATATTAAATGCATGAATCGACGAAGTTCTTGCCCCTGAGTCAACTCTGGCCTTGATCGCCGGGACTCCTAGTTTGGGAATAGAGCACCACTCTTCGCTGCCCACGATAATTTTGGCTTGATTCGACAAAGTTGCTACTCCACACAGGTTACTATCAGGTCTTATACCCCGGGAATATATCGCTATTCCCGGCCATCAAGAAGTATTATTTTAAACCCGAAAATCGATAAATAAATAATGAGCGAAACCAAGGGTCGGCTGCTCGCACAAGCTTGAACGCTATACGCTTTATTTTACAACTTTCAAATGCGAACGTTTGGTTGAAGGTGAGTTCGGATCGGGCGGCGGAGTGATTTCATTGTCTTCGCCAAACATCATGCCCTGGCCGTTCTCGCGTGTATAAATCGCCAGTACATAGCTGATAGGAATATAAACTGTGGTGGGTTTGCCGTCGAAACGAGCCTCGAAGGTGACGGCATCGTTGTTGACATCCAGGTTCTGGGTTGCAGTAGGGCTGATATTCAGTACGATTTTGCCTTCCTGTTCGTATTGCCGCGGAACATCGACTTCATCCTGCTGGCTGTCGACCAGCAAATGCGGCGTCATGCCGTTATCGACAATCCAGTCGTAAATTGCGCGGATCAGATAAGGACGCGTAGAAGTCATTAAATTCCGAAAGTCTAAACTAACCGCTGTATGATAGCGTAGAAATCGATGCTAGTTACGATTTAGCTGTTGCCGCGTCAGCTCGGACGCATTTCAAGTTCTTCTTCAGACAAACTGCTGCGAAAGGAAGGACGGTCAAAAACGCGTTCGCCGTATTCGGCAATCACTTTGGCGCTGGAAGGTAATTCTATTTTCAAACTGGGTAAACGCCACAATAAAGGCGCAATGGAACAATCGACCAGACTGAATTCATCGCTTAGGAAATACGGTTTGGCCTTGAATATCTCAACCGTGCTTAACAAACTTTCTTCCAGCTCCTTGCGCGCTTGTTCGCTTGCCACCGGGTCGCCATTCAGAATGAGATCAACCGGCCGATACCAGTCTTTCTCGATATGGTAGAGCGCTAGACGCGATTTTGAGCGCGACACCGGGTCGACCGGCATCAGCGGCGGATGCGGAAAACGTTCGTCGAAGTATTCCATGATGACGCGCGCATCGTATAACACCAGGTCACGATCCACGATGGTCGGCACGGAATTATACGGGTTGAGGTCCGACAGATCTTCCGGTTTATTATTGGGGTCGATATGCACCACATCGGCAGTGATATCTTTTTCGGCCAGCACGATGCGGGTACGGTGGCTTTGTATGCAAGCGGGATCCGAGAACAATGTCATCACGGACCGGCGATTAGCGATTAACGCCATGAGAAATCCAAAGTCTAAATAGTTATTGTGTTATTTAATGTACGTCTTTCCAGTAATCACGCTTCATAAAGTAAGCGAGAATTCCCAGAGCGGCCAAGAAGAATAACACACCTACGCCAATAGTTTTGCGCTTGAGTTGAGCCGGTTCGCTTAAATAGACCATAAAGTTCACCAGATCGGTCATGGCCTTGTCATACTCTTCTTCGCTCAAT
Source organism: Gammaproteobacteria bacterium (assembly GCA_028285655.1). Lineage (GTDB taxonomy): Bacteria > Pseudomonadota > Gammaproteobacteria > UBA4575 > UBA4575 > JANQOT01. The sequence continues at coordinate 4,576 of JANQOT010000269.1, read as the reverse complement.
TGTCCCGATTCAACCAATATAAATGGTGGTTTTGATTCTTCGCCATGGTTACCCTTGTTCGATCCCTTATCATGACCGTAATCGGGGTTAAGATCTTGCCAACCCTGCAATTCCCACATCACATGCGGCATTGAAGTTCCCGGCAACATTTTATTATCCACACCGCGTGTGGCCTTTTCGTTCAGATAAAATGATTTCATAAAACTGTAAATCCAGTCGGCACCGCGGGCACGGGCACGCACACTGAGATCCGGCGGCGCTCCGCCAAACCATGTCTTTCCGTCTTTCTCCGTCATGGCGACAATCATGGGATCACCTAGTTTTTGATTGGTAAAAATCATGTTTTCACGCATATTCTTGTCGCTGATTCCCAAGTCGGTCGCAACCCGCTTATAGCGACTGTACGAAGCCGCATGACAGGACAGGCAATAATTGACAAACAATTTGGCGCCGCGCTGTAGTGATTGGCGATTGTCGACATCGACATTGACATGAAACAGCGGACTGCTTCCGCCGGCGGCAAATCCCGACGAAGAATATAAAAGAGCCGTAACACAAATTAATTTAATAATCGTTTTCATGCGGTGACCCTCTCCGGTACGGATTTGTCTTTATCGAGATTGGTAAACGCTGCCACCACCAGGGTGACAAAAATATACGCGACCGGAATGATCCAGGTCTTCCAGGTTAAGTCTGCGATTTCTTCGTTAACCCGGAACAAGTCGTAACCGGTAATAATGGCAGTGAATACCAGGAACCAGCCGATGTAAAACTTCACCGACCGTTGACTGCTGTAAATCCACAGCACCGCAAAGAACAGGAAATAAATTTCGGATAAGCGCAATGCCAGTTGTGAATACAATGGCGTCACTGCCTGCATACCCAGATAACCCAGCCAAATAAAGGCAACGATAAACACCGCCAGATTCACTTTGTACAAGGCACAACGGTAGCGAATCGATTTCACTGGATTCCTGTCGATCCACGGCAGGAAGAACAGCACCACAATAGCCGCACCCATCGCCAGGAATCCACCAAATGGATTGGGAATTGCACGCAGCACCGTATAAAACGGCGTGAAATACCACACCGGTGCAATATGTTCAGGTGTCGCCAGCGGGTTGGCAGGCTCAAAGTTGGCATGCTCTAGAAAGTAGCCGCCCATTTCCGGCATAAAAAAGACCACCAGCGAAAATATAAACAGGAATACCACGACGCCGACTACGTCTTTTACCGTGTAATAGGGATGAAAAGGAATGCCATCCAAGGGAATACCGTTGGCATCTTTATTCTTTTTAATCTCAACGCCGTCGGGGTTGTTGGAACCCACGGTATGCAGCGCCGCAATATGAGCCACCACCAATCCCAGCAATATAATCGGCACCGCAATCACATGTAATGCGAAAAAGCGGTTCAGGGTAGCGTCCGATACCACGAAGTCACCGCGAACCCACAAAGCGATGTCATCTCCTACCCAGGGAATAGTGCCGAACAAGTTAACAATAACTTGCGCTCCCCAGTAAGACATTTGTCCCCAGGGCAGCAAGTAGCCCATGAACGCTTCTGCCATCAGGCACAGATAAATCAACATGCCGAATATCCAGATTAACTCGCGGGGATATTTAAACGATCCGTACATGAGTCCGCGCAGCATATGCAAGTAGACCACAACGAAAAACGCCGACGCGCCGGTGGAATGAATATAGCGAATCAACCAGCCCCAGTTGACGTCGCGCATAATATATTCGACCGAAGCGAATGCCAGGGCGGCATCGGGTTTATAGTGCATGGTCAGGAATATGCCGGTGACGATCTGAATCACCAATACAAACAAGGCCAGCGAGCCGAAGAAATACCAGAAGTTAAAGTTTTTCGGCGCGTAGTACTTGGAAAGATGCGCTTCCCAGAATTCAATGACGGGCAAACGCGAATCGACCCACTGAATAACATCCATGATTTTGTTACTCATTATGCAGCCCCCTCTTCTTCGGGCAATTCGCCGATTACCAGTACGTTTTCGCTGAGATATTTGTAAGGCGGCACTTCAAGATTATTGATGGCCGGATTGTTCTTATATACACGCCCCGCCAGATCAAATCTCGATCCATGACATGGGCAATAAAATCCACCGCGCCAGTCCGGCCCCAGATCTTCGGGGGCGATTTCCGGCCTGAAGGTGGGAGAACACCCCAGATGGGTACAAATTCCCACCAGCACGAGAATTTCCGGCTTGATTGCTCGAATCTGGTTCTGGGCGAAAGCAGGTTGCATGGTGGCGATTTCCGAATTCGGATCACGCACTCGCGCGTCGGTGTCACTCAATGACGAAATCATCTCTTCCGAACGACGCACAATCCATACTGGCAGGCGCCGCCATTCGACCTGGATTTTCTGACCCGGTTCCAGTTTACTTACATCCACTTCCACCGGAGCTCCAGCTGCCAGCGCACGCGCACTTGGGTTCATAGTAGATATAAATGGCCATATCGCCACTGCCGTACCTACTGCGCCTACTACACTGGTACTAACCGTCAACATTTTGCGGCGACCTGTGTCGACTACGTGTTCCGCCATGTAAATCTCCTTGCTAGTTCTCGATCAATCCCGACTTCGCCCGAATTTCCGCCGTACAACGAAAAAGGTGGCTCCAATCCCGTTGCCACCTAAAAGCGCGGTAGGATGGCGTAACTGGTAAAAAACGTCAAGGCTAAACCAGTTTTCATGCAGGATTCTCGATATCAAAAAATTGGTGCTGTAACGCGAATTTTTCCGCCAGATGCTCACCCAGCGCTTGTACCCCATAGCGCTCGGTTGCATGATGCCCGGCAGCTATGAAATGCAGATCGCATTCACGAGCAGTATGCACGGTTTGCTCTGAAATCTCTCCAGTCAAATAAACATCGACTTGCCGCTCGACGGCCTGATCGATCATGCTCTGGGCACCTCCTGTACACCAGGCGATGGTCTGAACCTGTACGGGACCGCTGTCGATATGTACAGCTTTACGCCCCAATACCTGTTCGCAGCGAGCGACAAATTCAGTCGCAGGCAGCGGTGTTGCCAGTTTGCCTACGTTTCCGATCGGTGCCTTGGCGGTTTGCTGCAGCGGCTCGATCGAGCCAATTTCCAGCCGCTGCGCCAGTTGAATGTTATTTCCGACTACCGGATGCGCGTCCAGCGGCAAGTGATAGGCCAGCAAACCCATATCCTTGCTCAATAAGGCTTGCAAGCGTCGCTTTTTCATACCCACGATTTCAGCGCGCTCGTTTTTCCAGAAATAACCATGGTGCACCAGCAAACATTGCGCACCCCAGTCGATCGCCTGTTCGATAAACGCCAAACTTGCGCTGACACCGGAAGCGATTTTAAGCACTTCCGCCTGCCCCTCAACCTGCAAACCATTAGGGCAATAATCCGCGAATTCATTTATTCGCAAATATTGATTTGTGTAAGCAGTAATTTCCTGTAGCTGCGGCATGCGGGTCTATTGAAGCGTTATTGGTATCATAACAGGGAGTACTGACGTCAGATAGATCGCATGATAGTGTAGTCAGTCCATGACCTCGCGCAAATTACTCCTGTTTTTAGTTCAGTCCGCCGCCATCGGTATCGTGGCCGCAGCGGCATTGATTTTTTTGTTGCCCAATAGTTGGCTGGAAAAACGCCAGGTGGTCACGATTTTAACCGGTGAGACACCCGAACCGTCGCAGCCCGGCCTGCAAGCTGTTTCCTATGCCGAGGCCGTCGCACGCGCAGCCCCGGCGGTGGTGAATATTTATACCAAGAAACTAGTTTCGGGCAGCAGCAGAATTACCGCCGACAATCCGCAACTGGAACGCTTTTTACGCGACCTGTACGGCCAGCGCTTTGACCGTAGCGTGACCAACCTTGGTTCAGGAGTCATTGCCTCGCAACAGGGCCACATCATTACCAATCACCACGTGATCGAAAACGCCGAAGAAATCGAGGTGCTACTGCACGATGGCCGCCGCCTGCGCGCCACTGTGGTCGGCGCCGATCCGGAAACGGATCTCGCCGTATTGCAGATTCATACTACCGACGTGCCTAGTATTACCTTCAGCAGCTCCCAAACTCTGGCGGTGGGAGACGTGGTGCTGGCGATCGGCAATCCATTTGGTGTCGGCCAGACCGTCACCCAGGGCATTGTCAGCGCGACCGGGCGCGACCAGTTGGGGGTAAATGTATTTGAAAACTATATTCAAACCGACGCAGCAATTAACCCCGGCAATTCGGGCGGCGCCCTGATTAATGCTTACGGAGAATTAGTCGGTATAAACACATTAATCTCTTCCAATTCGGGTGGTTCGGTGGGAATCGGATTTGCTATTCCAATCTTGATCGCACAAGACGTCATGACCCAGATGATCGAATACGGCCGCGTCGTGCGCGGCTGGATCGGTGTTCGGGTACAAAATATTTCGCCGCAACTTTCAGAGTCGTTTGGTTTAAGCGAACTCGGCGGAGTACTGGTTTCCGGTGTCGTACGCGACGGTCCTGCGCACGCCTCCGGACTCTATCCGGGCGACATCATTGTTTCCATTAACGAGCAGTTGGT
>JANQOT010000249.1 GCA_028285655.1 Gammaproteobacteria bacterium | reverse complement strand
TCGGAGAATTGGTTTGTATTATGCAAATCGAACGCCAGTGTTTTTGCGCTATCGGCACGATCGGCATTTAATTCTTCAGCCAGTGCGTTGGCGGCTTGTGCGGAACCACGATAGTGCACGATGACACGCAGACCCTCGGCATGCAGTTTACGTATTATTTCTGCCCCGATACGCCTGGCGGAACCAGTCACAAGCGCGACGCGATCTAGTTCGGTATTATCCATAAATACACTCGATAAGTTTTATGCTAACTGTACCATAAGCCGGTAGCTCTCAATTTTATTGTATGCAAAGCAGCTAATGAAAACCAAACTGCCACAGCCGAATTCGCCGGATCTGGACCGGAGCAAGAAGTTACAACAAAAGATTTCGCAGGAAATGCTGGCGAATGAAGGATTGCTGAGTTTTGAACGCTATATGGAGCTGTGCTTGTACGCCGAAGATTTAGGGTACTATACAAGCGAGCAAGCGATATTCGGCGAGCAAGGTGATTTTGTAACCAGCCCGGAGCGAAGCGCATTATTCGCACGCGCTTTTGCCGCACACTTACAATCGCTACCGACTCGATTTGACGAACTACATATTATTGAAATCGGTGCCGGCAGCGGGATATTTGCCGCACAGCTATTGAAGCAACTGGCAAATAGTGGCGTTCCGGTTAAACAGTATTTAATTGTCGAAAAGAGTGCTGCATTACGTCTTCGACAACAAGCTTTTTTAAACGCGGAAGTTCCGGACCAACGTTCACTGGTACAGTGGGTTGATTCCATCGCTGATCCTGTGACAAATGCAGTCGTTATTGCCAATGAAGTAATCGACGCATTGCCAGTGCGTCTGTTAACCATTAAGAATCGGCAGGTACAGGAACGCTGTGTGCAACTGGATTCTGAGCGACAATTTTGTTTTACAGATATTTCGGCGGAACAAAGTTTAGTTGCCACAGTATATGCAATTCTGGAAAACTCTCCGGTATTAAGTGCGAAGCGGGCATACCACACCGAAATTTGTCTGCGGCTTACGGGTTTCGTCCAACAAATTGCATCATTGGTACAGCAGGGGATATTTTTCTTTATCGACTACGGTTATCCTCGCAGCGAATATTATCTTGCGCAGCGATCAATGGGTACATTACTCTGCCATTATAAGAATACTGCGCATGATAATCCGTTAATCTGGCCGGGGTTACAGGATATTTCGAGTAACGTTGATTTTACTGCATTGGCGCATGCAGGCATCAGAGCCGGATTGGAGTTAAACAGCTATGGTACGCAAGCCCATTTTCTACTGGCGAGCAATATACTAGCAAGTATTGAAAAAGAAGCTTCCGAAAAGGAATTGCTGCACACAAGCCAACAGCTGAAACATTTAATGCTTCCGAGTGAAATGGGAGAACGGTTCCAAGTCATGACATTCACAAAGAACATGACTCTGGAGCATGATCAATTTACCACGCGAGATTTGAGCCACCGATTATAACCATGGACATCATTCAGATTATTGTGCTCGGCATCGTGCAGGGGCTGACGGAGTTTCTGCCCATTTCCAGCTCGGCACATCTGGTGCTTACATCGATTTTAATGGGCTGGGAAGACCAGGGTTTGCTCATCGATATTGCTGCGCATGCCGGCAGCTTGTGTGCGGTAATGCTGTTCTTTCGCAAGGAAATAGGAGCAATGATCAGTGCAGCATTCAATCCGACAGATGCTGCCAGCAACAGAGAGCTGAAAATTATCGGCCATATCGTCATCGCGACGCTGCCAATTGTAATTGCAGGGATACTTTTGGCGGAAATTATTGAAACGCATACGCGCAATGCGCATGTAATCGCATTTACCACAATTGCATTCGCATTGTTACTGGCCTATGCAGACCGTACCGGCCGCAGTTTGCGCGATGAATACCAGCTGAACTGGCGTGACGTATTATTAATCGGCTGCGCCCAGGCGTTGGCGCTGGTGCCGGGAACTTCGCGCTCCGGTGTAACCATGACAGTCGGTTTAATGCTGGGCCTGACTAAAGTTGCCGCTGCGCGATTTTCATTTTTGATTTCGATGCCGACTATTCTGGCGGCGATTACCTACAAAAGCATGCAGGTAATTACCACCAGGCCGGACGTGGATGTGCCCGCAATAACAGGGGTGTTCGTGTTGTCCGGTATCGTCGCTTACCTTTGCATTGATGTATTTTTACGCCTGGTAAATTCGATCGGTATGATGCCTTTTGTAATTTATCGAATTATTCTGGGAATACTATTGCTGGTGTTCGCTGTCGAAGTATCTGCCGCGTAGTTCTTCTATGGCCTGGTAGCGCATGCTGTCAAGCTTGTTGGCAATTTCTTTTCCATTCAGTTGTTGCATTTCCTGCGCAGAAAGTTTTATATTTTCAAGCTGCGGCGATAACCACTGTAAAAATTTCAACATCTTCGCGGTGTTGAGTTCCAGTAACAGGCCGATACCATGTATGCTGTTAAAAATATGTTGGCATCGATCATTGCGCCGGTATGCATCCAGTCGTTTTAACAACGCATGAATTTTTTTATCTGTTATAGAATTTAGTTCGGTACATTCGAAAAAATTTTCTATTGCCAGTGTGGACAGATTTTGCAGGTTGCGCGGAACATTAAAAAAGTTGTTTATCTGATCGACAAGTTGCATGGAAAAACTTTGCGATCGATAGCTGGCGAGCGCGACCAGCGCCACGTAGCGATATTCGGTGTTCGAAATCTCGCCCAGACGTGTTAACAGTTTTTGCTTGTCCTGATCGCCGAGCTCGCCGGCCATTTCCGGCAGCAAAACCTGCAGTGCACCGCAAGACAGCAAAGTTAAAAAATAAACTTCCGGATTTTTGCTTTCTAATGCGCGTAATGTTTCTTGCCAGATTCGTTCAACGGACAGCGTCTGCAGCTCACCGGATTCGGAAATGCTTCGCATTAGTTGTAACGTGCTGGCGTCAACTTTAAATTCTAGATGTTTAAATTTGGCTGCAAATCTGGCTACCCGGAGAACTCGTAAGGGGTCTTCGGAAAAAGCCGGTGAAACATGCCGCAACAGTCGATTTTGCAAATCCTGTCGGCCGTTATACGGATCGATTAAATTGCCGTTTTCATCTTGTGCGATTGCGTTGACGGTAAGATCGCGCCGTAACAAGTCCTCCTGCAGAGTAATTTCCGGAGAACTATGTACAATAAAGCCGCTATGACCTTTAGATGTTTTACGCTCTGTTCGCGCAAGTGCGTACTCGTCGCCCGAACTGGGGTGGATGAATACAGGAAAATCCTTGCCTACCTGTTTATAACCCAGAGCCAGCATGTCTTCCGTACTGGCACCGGTGACGACCCAGTCACGTTCCTTGACCGGCAAATTTAACAACTGGTCCCGCACTGCGCCGCCGACTAAATACGTTTGCATTTCGAATACATGAGGATGGATTTCTTGACAGGCACGATTCTAGCGCGAATTAGTTTGCTTGGCTGCCTGTTGGCGTTTAGCGGCTGTAGTTCATTGGGTTACCTGGCGCATACTGCCGGAGGTCATTTGGATCTAATGGCAAAACGGGAACCGATTGAGTCGGTATTGCAGCAAGCGGAAACCGATGCGAAAACGCGTGCTTCATTGTTAAATGCTCAAAGCATTCGTGACTTTGCCAGCAGCAATTTGAGCCTGCCGGAGAATGCAAGCTACACACATTACGTCGAGCTGGACCGCGATTACGTTACCTGGGTGGTATTTGCGGCCCCCGAATTATCCTTGCAAGCGGTCTCGTGGTGTTTTTGGATTGTCGGCTGTGTGCCGTATCGAGGTTATTTCGAGCACGCCAAAGCACTTGAGTTCGGTGAGCAAATGAAAGCTAAAGGGCTGGAAATATTTGTTTCACCGGTCGCGGCCTATTCCACATTGGGCTGGTTCAGTGATCCGCTGTTAAGCAGTATGCTGCGGCGAGGAGAAATCTCCACCGCCGACACCATTTTTCATGAACTTGCACACCAGCAGCTATACATCAAAAACGATACAGAATTTAATGAAGCATTTGCCACAGCGATTGCACGCGCCGGGGTACGCGACTGGTTACGATCGAATGAAAAAGATGAATTGCTGGCGCGTTATGAACAAAGTGTCGTACGAAAAAATAAAATTTATAGTCAGATTCAACAATTACGCAAACAGTTAAAAGAAATTTATGCGACATCAAGTTCAAACGACGAAAAGCGCACACAAAAAATAATGGCGATCGATGAATACCGTAAAACAGTGGCTACAATTCTCAGCAAATGGGAACATGGTGATCGATATCGAGCGTGGGCTCTGGAAGAAATGAATAACGCCAAGCTTAATGCGATTTCGACCTATCAGGAACTAACGTCGGAGTTTATTGCGCTGCTGGAAGTTTGTGGTAAAGACTACCACAAGTTTTATCAAGTGGTGGCAAGCATGCAAAAACTGGATAAACAGCAGCGGCGTGACTATTTAGGAAAACTTAAATGTAGGCAGATTGACGATGCGAATGTTGCGCAGTAACGCCGGAGTTTTGTTTGCCGATATAGGTAGGTGCAATTGATTCCAGAGAAGTTTTACAGTGTACTCCGTCATTGCATACGCTATCGGTTTGCAAAGAACGATAATTATCCATAGACAATGGCTTGCCGGGTGCGAATTCCAGTAATTTGGCCTGCAATCTCGAGAGTATGCCCGGCAGTCCTAAAATCCAGCGTCGATGACCGCTTAGCTTGCTCGTGTACTTTACAAGTTCTTTTAAGGTATACGTGTGCGGTCCGCATAATTCGATACTCTGACCATAAGTGGATT
>JANQOT010000245.1 GCA_028285655.1 Gammaproteobacteria bacterium | reverse complement strand
ATTATGAAAACTATTCGTCCACAGACGAGCAAACCAATTTCCGGTTCGATGTGCGACATTATGCCGCATCTATAGCGACTATCAAGCTTTCCTATACTTAAAAACTAGCATGTAGCGCCACCTTGTTAACTGACTTGTATCATTATTAGTCTATCTTCATATATGTACTTGATAATTCAAGTACTAAAACTGTACTTGATGTTCGGAACCCAGGCAGACTTAATAAGCTCTAAGTGGATAAGCACGCACAGCTGCAGTGGAATATGAAAATGAAAAGACATTTTGTAAGGCTTTTAACCGCATCATTGGCAATAATTTGCATTCAGCTCAGCATGCCTTTGGTGGCGGCAAAATCGGCATCGATCGGCGGCGACTTTGAATTGACCTCGCACCTGGGCGAGCCTTTCTCCTTGCACGATATCAAGGGCAAAGTGGGCGTATTATTTTTCGGGTTTACGCATTGCCCGGACGTTTGCCCCAATGCCTTACTGGAAATTCAGCGCTTGCTGGTTAATCTGGATGCACAGGCCTCCGACTTGAGCGTATTATTTGTCAGCGTCGATCCAAAGCGAGATACTCCAGAGATATTAGAAAGTTATGTAAAATACTTCAACCAAAACATTATTGGATTAACCGGCACCACCGAACAAATCGGGCAAGTGCTCGCACAGTACAATGCCAGTGTTTCTTTCAGCGGGAATACCGACTCCGACCATTACAATGTCGAACACACTGCCAATATCTTCTTGATTGACCGGCAAGGCCAGTTAGCCAGCATTATTCTTCCCCGCACGCCGTATGTGGTTCTGGAACAGCAGGTACGAAAGTTAATCGATCAGTAATTAATCGTAACGAATATACGAAAACCGTTGATCGTCGGGTACACCGTCCAGGTCCGGCTCGTCCTTTGCGGGATTCCACTGAATTACCTGCTCAATTTTATGCGCCAGCGCGAAATCTTTATTGGTCACCCCTTTGGCAGCGTGATTCATTAATTTCACAATCACAAATGCGTAGGATACGGTCAGGTCGGGATGGTGCCAGGCCGCCTCGGACAGATGACCGATCGTATTGACCACCATTAGCGTCCCTTTCCAGCTATGGGTACGATATTTTCGGCGAATCCAGCCATTTTCGTAGTACCAGTGAGGAAGTTCTTCTTTTAGCCGCGCCTGAATCTGTTCTTCGCTGTAGGTTTGCTCGGGTTTGATATCTCTCCATTTGCTCATATAGCACCTCCATCGTCTTGAAAATGATTAAATCTTACTTGTCCTTAAGCTTGACTGGTTTATTATCTATGCAAATACGCTTTATTTACCAAATAACATAGAATATCTTACTTTTTTCGGCCTAAATTTATCTACAGGGACCTTGCGACATTATGGACAAAGCAGTGACACGTAAACGCAACAAAATGCGAGGGGAAAAACGCGGTCGCCGTGTGGACCCGGTCGCCAGACAACAAGTGCGGGAATTACTGGGCGATACGCCTCGCAGACGCGATTTGCTCATCGAGTTTCTACATTTGGTTCAGGACAAATTCGGGTGTATTTCGGCGGCACACATTACTGCTTTGGCAAGCGAGATGAAATTAGCACCGACCGAAGTTTATGAGGTCGCCTCTTTTTATCATCACTTCGATATTGTTAAAGAACAACACAAGGCTCCTCCGACTTTGACTGTGCGCGTCTGCGATTCGGTTACCTGCGAAATGTTTGGCGCCAATCAACTGGTGGAGGCGCTTAGCAGCGAAAACTACGAGGATGTCCGCATTCAGCGCGTTCCATGTGTCGGCCGATGCGAACAGGCACCGGTAGCCGTGGTCGGCATGAATGCCATCGCCAACGCAAGCAAAGAACAAGTACAGGCTGCGATTAATGCCAATAATCGCGATGCGGTTGCACCTGCCGGTATCGATTTCGAACAGTACAAAAACAAAAACGGATACCAATTACTAACACAGGTAACGAATGGCGAAAAAAGTGCGGAAGATATTATCAGTGCGCTGGAAGATTCTAATTTACGTGGCTTGGGTGGCGCAGGTTTTCCCGCCGGCCGCAAGTGGAGAATTGTGCGTGATCAACCGGCACCGCGCATAATGGCGGTAAACATTGACGAAGGCGAACCCGGCACATTTAAAGATCGTTTTTACCTGGAACAAGACCCACACCGTTTTTTCGAAGGCATGTTAATTGCCGCCAAAGTCGTCGGCACTGAGTCAATCTATATTTATTTGCGCGACGAATACGCAGGTGTGCGTAAATCTCTTACCGAAGAATTGCAAAAACTTAAAAACGATCCGCCGTGCGAACTTCCACATATCGAACTTCGCAGAGGCGCAGGCGCTTATATATGCGGTGAAGAATCCGCCATGATCGAATCGATCGAAGGCAAACGTGGTATGCCGCGACTGCGGCCGCCGTTCGTGGCGCAAGTAGGCGTATTTGGACGTCCTACTCTGGAACATAATATGGAAACCTTGTACTGGGTTCGCGACATCGTGGAACAAGGCGCTGACTGGTTTACCTCGCATGGGCGCAATGGACGCAAGGGTTTACGTTCGTTTTCGGTAAGCGGTCGCGTTAAAAAACCCGGTGTACATCTGGCACCGGCCGGTATTACTGTTAAAGAATTAATCGATGAATATTGCGGCGGGATGTTGGACGGCCACGAGTTTTATGGATACTTCCCCGGCGGCGCTTCCGGCGGAATTTTACCGGCTTCGATGGGTGATATCCCGCTGGATTTCGACACGCTCAATGAACACGGATGCTTTATCGGCTCCGCGGCTGTTATGATTTTTTCCACGCAAGATAAAGCGCGGGATCTGGCACGCAACGCTATGCAGTTTTTTGCGCATGAATCCTGCGGAAAATGCACACCTTGCAGAGTAGGTACCTCCAAAGCAGTTATGCTAATGGACAAGAGTCAATGGGATCAATCATTAATGCAGGAACTCGCACAAACCATGAATGACGCGTCTATTTGTGGACTGGGACAGGCAGCATCGAATCCGATGAGTTGTGTGATTAATTATTTTTCGGACGAATTAAAGTAACCCCAAGGAAATTTGGAGTAGTAAAGATGGCAGCAAATCCGGATTATTTAAAGGAACTAAAAACCGTTGAATTTTCGCTAAACGGTCAAACGATCGAAGCATACGAAGATGAAACTATTTTGCAGGCGGCACGCCGCAATGGAGTCGAAATTCCGCATCTTTGTTACACAGATAACCTGCGCGCAGACGGCAACTGCCGTGCGTGTATGGTCGAAAT
>JANQOT010000227.1 GCA_028285655.1 Gammaproteobacteria bacterium | reverse complement strand
TCGAGCAAACCGGTGCCGATCAAATATTTGTTCGGGCGTTCCACGGTTTGGCTACAGGCGACAGTATTAATATGTGCCTATTGCGGATACAAAGGCCTTGATAATTACGGTTTGTATGCTGTCGATGTGCTGGGCATGAATGAAATCGAGTCGGCACAATTTGTGACTATTGCCGCTTATCTGCGACCAGTGGCGGCAATTATCGCGGGCTTGATCGCGGATCGCTTTTTTGCCAGTAAAACAATTGGCTGCATTTTCGCGATATTGACGCTAAGTTACCTTATGTTATTCGCATTTTCGCCCTCGGCCAGCGTCATTTGGATCATATACGGTAATGTTATTATTACTTTTGCCGCTATATTTGGACTACGAGGTACTTATTTCGCCCTGTTAGAGGAAACTAAAACGGCGTCGAGTGTAACCGGTGTAACCGCTGGAATAATTTCGGCAGTCGGATTTTTACCGGATGTGTTTTTTGCTTCTGTTGCAGGACGAATTCTAGATGCCACGCCGGGCTTTGCAGGTTATCAGAACTATTTTGTATTTTTGACAGGTTTTGCAGTAATAGGAATGGTCGCCGCATTTGCCATATCGAGAAAACGACTATCAGAATATAGCAATAATTAATAAATCATGATTCCAGTAGTAATACTTATCGCTTTCGTAGCGGGCTTGGCATTTCGTAAATTCGGCTATCCTCCATTATTGGGGTATTTGCTGGCGGGATTTGTAGCGCATGAGCTGGGTTACGGCAGTGCGGAGGCGATTGCACCCATTGCAGATTTGGGAATTTTGTTATTACTTTTTACCATCGGCTTAAAGTTAAACCTTAAAGAATTGGCTGCACCGCAAGTGTGGGGTGTGGCCGGACTGCATATGATGATTGCCGTTGTTTTAACGGTGCCGGTTATCTTGTTTGCTGGTGTTGTGCTGCCCGCATTGGCGTTAACGGACTCGGCCGCCGCCTGGGCATTAGCGTTTGCATTGTCATTTTCCAGCACAGTATTTGCAGTAAAAATATTTGATGAAAGAGGCGAAAGTGCTTCTTTACATGCGTCGATTGCAATTGGCATTCTCATTATTCAGGATATTTTTGCAGTCTGTTATCTGGTATTTACCTCCGATAAATCTGTAAGCGCTTATGCGCTGGTGCTGCTGGCGCTTCCGTTATTAAGGCCAGTGTTGTTTTATATATTACGTTCATGTGGTCACGGCGAGTTGCTCGTATTGTTTGGTGTGGCAGTAAGCATCGGTGCGGCCGAGTTATTTGAGTTGTTTAATTTGAAAGGCGGCCTGGGAGCAATCATATTCGGTGTGCTGCTTGGTAATACGATTAAATCAAACGAGCTGTATAAAAGTCTAATCAATCTAAAAGATTTGTTTTTAATCGGATTTTTTCTGCAAATCGGTTATTACGGTTTGCCCTCTGCCGAAATGCTATTGGCGGCAATGGCGTTGGCGTTGCTGGTATTTTTGCGACCCATTATTTACTACTTTTTACTGGTCGCGTTAAAACTACGTTCCAGAACTGCATTCTTAACCGGCATGTCATTATTTAACTATAGTGAATTTGGTTTAATCGTGGCTGCAATTGCAGTCGGCAACGGATTGCTTACCGAAGAGTGGGTGACTGTATTGGCGCTGGCGATGTCGATATCGTTTTTTATCGCGATTCCGTTTAATACCAGAGTGCATAGTTTGTTTGGAAAGAATTTCAGCTGGCTGCATCGATTTGAGCGTAAAACGCGCTTGCCGGAAGAAGAAATCGCCGATCTGGGTGGTGCGCGAATTGCGATATTGGGGATGGGGCGTGTAGGGCTCGGTGCGTATCAGTATTTAAAAGAACTGTATGGAGATAATATCGTCGGTGTCGACGAAAGTCATGAAAAAACCGAAGCTTTGCAAAAGAAAGGGATTCATTGTGTACATGGAGACGCGACCGATTATGAATTCTGGAGTCAAACCAAACTCGCCGATTGCGATATGGTATTTGTCAGTCTTTCCAATCACAGTGAAAACCTTTACGTTGTAAACCTGGCGCAACAACTTAAATACAAGAACACATTAGCGGTGGTTTCGCGTTTTCCTGACGAACAACAAGAACTTGAAAAACTGGGATGCGTGACCTTTAATTTGTATGCAGAGGCAGGGCACGGATTTGCCGAGCATGTGTTGCATCAACTGGGTGAACCTATAAAATCCTAGTATGGATTGGAAATTGCACGGCAGAAAGCATGTCTATAACGGACATTTTTCGGTGTCCAAGTTTGAACTTTCACATACACGGTTTAGCGGTGGACAAACGCCGGTATTAAGCCGTGAAGTAATCTCCAGAAATGACGCAGTTGCGCTGGTTCCTTACGATCCTGTAGCCGATAAAGTGGTCTTGATTGAACAGTTTCGAATCGGTGCGATTCGTGAAGAGCGGCCATGGTTGGTCGAAATCGTCGCAGGTTTGCTGGAAGAGGGCGAACAACCGGAAGAAGTCGCCTTGCGAGAATCGCAAGAGGAAATCGGTTGTACTGCCAGTCACTTGTTAAAAGTGGGAGAATTCTATACCAGTCCGGGAGGTTCAACCGAGTGGGTACACTTGTACGCAGGCTGTGTTTCGATAAGCAATGTTCAGGAAACCGGCGGATTGGAGCATGAAGGCGAGGATATAAAAGTTCACATCGTAAATGCGAATGACATTCCTTTAATGATTTCTACCGGAGAAGTGCGATCGGCGATTGCAATTATCGGATTGCAGTGGTTTGTCGCCAACCGGGAGTACTTGAGAACGGAGTGGCAGAACTAGTTTACTTTGCTAGTTCGATTTTTACATAGATTTTTGAATATCGTTCTTCTTTTTCTTCAGTTTTGTACAAAATGCCTTTGCTGCTGGATTTATAAGTATTGGTGCTGCCGCCGATTTCAAACCATTGACCGAATGGAACGCGAATATTGGTTTCGGCATATTGCTGCTCATATTCATTCGAGCGATGGTGTTCGGCAAGTCCCGATACTGTTTGAATGCTGACCTGAGCGTAGCGATCGTCCGCTGCTCGCGCCTCCACGTAAAACCCGTCTTCTCTTGAATAAGGAGTATGACTATGATCGATGACGGCAACTCCATATGGCCGTTTTACATACGAGTACACTGGTATCAATCGAATGTTTTCTCTTGAAATAAACGCCGGCTTGCCTTCCTGCACCTGAATAAACTGAACTTTATTGCGTTCGCTGTTGATGGTTCGGGCTTCCCAGTTAGCAGTCACACGGTCGTTGTCAGTAACGTCTGCGTCAACCGTAATACCGCTGTCTTTTTCAGGGATGCGGTCGCTGCCAACTTGAATTTCAGCATCACCGGTTTTAATCGTTACCGACCCGTCTATGGAATTTTGCGATAGCGCTATATGTTCGTCATTAGTCACTGAAATGCGAAAAGATTTAGCTGCTTTGTCGATCGTATTAATTAATGATTCGATTTCCTTGGCGCGCGCAGTATTCGTTTTAATGAACAGCTGATAGCCGTCGCCGCTAATGGCTTCATTCGCTTGCAGAAACGGGACTATTATCGGAATGACTTCTTCCGCACTTCTGTTTTTCAAGTCGAAGTAGTGAATAGACTCATACGCAAGGACGATTGTGCACAACAATGCATATGAGAATAATGCTTTGAATAATAGGTGCATGACTAGATCACTATTTGCCTTAAATTGGAATCCATAAGACTTCGATCCCAAAAGTCGGTAAAGGTTTTATTTAATTCCGCGCAACGCTGGTGGTCGTTAAAAGATACCACGCCTTCATAGCGATCGGATTGTTGATTGTGTAAAAACCCGGAGCGGTCGGCAACTACCATGCTTTCGTTAAAATCTTTAAAATCATCCGGCAGTTGGCGAATCAATATTTTTGACGGTACTTTACCGGCCAGCGAAAACAAGCGGTGACCATCTTTAACAATATTCGTACTGTCATAGATCAGAATACGTACTGTTGAATTGCGACTGCGGCGAATGAAATCGCTGAACGCTTCAACGATGTCGGATCGATCAAAAATCGTGTGATCGAGTGAACGCGACATAATATTCAGGCTTAAGGTCGCCGAACAGGCAAATTTATGTATGGCTGCAAAATTGCTGGCACGGTCATCTACCGGAATATGCCCGGAGGTTACGCCAAGCATAAAGTTTTCAAAAAATTTTTCCTAATTCATTTATACTGAACTTTAAATAATATTCTTCAACTAACCTTCCAAGTC
>JANQOT010000216.1 GCA_028285655.1 Gammaproteobacteria bacterium | reverse complement strand
CCGTCATCAATTGTTGTTCTTTGGCATTTTTTTGCTGGATCAGCCAGTCGACTGCGTTCAGTTCATGGTCGGGAAAATACATTTGCGTGGTCAGTTCCGCGTAGCCTGCCTTGCTGACTTTAAAGTGAATATGCGGCGGGCGTGTCCAGTTGCGCGCGGCCGGATAGGCGCCGGGCATAATCGTTTTAAACCTGAAATCTCCGCTAATGCCGCTGGGCACAATCGCCCAGCCCTGAAAATTGGGGTCGACCGGTGCGGAGTTGGTATCGCGCGGATGACGGTAACGCCCGGCGGCATTGGCCTGCCACAAGTCCACGGTGGCATTCTCGATCGGTTGGCCGTCGGTATCGGTCACGACACCTTCGATATGAATGACTTCGCCCGTAGCCTTGCCCGACCTTCCCTCGATATGGGTAAGATCGAAGTCGCGGTCTTTTTGCGGCGTCAGAGGATAGAACGGACCTTCAATTTCTTCCGGAGTTACGCTTAGTTTAGCGGCCTGGGCGATTTTACCTGAGGCAAACATGCCACCCAATAAACCGGCTTTAATAAAATTTCTGCGCGATGTTTTCATAGTCATTTATTTGGGGCGATAAGTATTATTATGCGCTTCGTATTGCAAATAAGACATCACATTATTTCCTGCAAACGCTTTCAGAAAAAAACGTTGAATGCCTTTATTGCTGCTTGCGGTTTTTTTGTCGAAGTAGGAATGGCTGTTGTTAACACCTCGCTCACGGGTGAAATCGATATACAGGGCATTCTGCGCATTTAGTTTTCGCAGATAATGACCCAGTCGTGCCTTTTGCTGTTCGCCCGGCTTGCGACGTGACCAGGAAAGAGCGAAATCGTTTTCATTGATGGTAATAAAAACCGATTTTCTTACCTGCAGCGCTTCCACCCAGTCTTTATGTTTTTCATTGTTGGTGTCGGCGGCGGCCAGAATAACATTATCGAAAATCAGTTTACGCGATTCCGCCAGCTCGCTGGTCATGGCATGTTTCAGTACATAATTACCCATGCTGTGACACAGCATACTGACAGAAAGGTCGCAATCTCTTTTCAACAATTCGGACAAATACGATCGCTGTCTGGTGGGATTGTTCGGAAATTTTTTATGCGCGCGGCCTTCCAGTTGTTTACGCGCCGACATGGTCAGCAAGCCATGGTATTTACCCACCAGGTCGATGCAGCGATTCAACGCATCCTGCGACGCACGCGCATCGCGTTTGTCGGCAAGATAAGACAGCGTTCCCGATAGGGCGCCGCCGCCGTTTGCCGGCCAGGTAAAGGTCACGACAATAACACCGTACAGTCTTTCCAGTTCGCGCGCTGTAGCGTAAACATCCTCAATATCGTTGTTATACCCGTGCACGTATAACAAAACATTTTTACACTCCTTGCGCGCCCGTTCGAAAATACTGCAGGCAACTTTCAGGCTGGCGTACTGCGGGTCGCCGGTATCGATGTTTAAACTAAACTTGTTTTTAAAGCGTTTGACTTCGGTGGGCGTCAGGCGGTCGTTCAGTAACTTGATTTGCGGAGGATTCACTCCGGTGATTTCAACGGCCTGCAATTCGTTAGGGCCTTTTTCGTTGGGGTGTTTGGTGAACTTGTCGTAACCCCGTTTGGAAGTGTCAATCTGACGGTTGGTAATAAAAAACATGGCTGCCCCCGTATGCGACCGAATACACGAATATTACTGAGGTTTGAAAAAAATAATCAAGCCCGTAAAGCTTAGATTCAATTGTGAAATAAAGTTCTTGCCGCTTAACGCTGGCTGAAGAAAATTGCGGAATAAACGGCAAGCGAAAGTCCGACATAAAAGTAATCGACAATTCTCCTTCGTGCCGGATTATTGCGCGACCCGCTGATGTCGATAAATGCCTGCCGCAGCAGGAAGGTGTACAGTACATAGTATAAAAACGGAATAGCGTGAACGTACCAGGGAAAGTCACTCGCCTGCTTGTCAAAGGCAGACAATATCCAGTCGATTTCGGCATAAATGCCGAACAGGCCCAGACCGGCATTGGTAAACATCCAGCGAACTTCGTCTACCCCGAAGATCGCGAAATAAAAAATAGTGTAGACGAATATCGCCAGGCCGCCGTGCATGTACAGAAACATGACGTCGTCGTTGCCGTAGGCGAGAAAAAATCCGGATGAGCCGAACGCGGCCATGTGCACCAGAAAAAACGGATAGATGAACTTCCAGGGAATGACGCTGCCTTTTTTGTACAGCTTGTTGTTAATGGTGATGTCGCCGTGCAGTTTCATGCCGGCAGCATAGCGGGTTTTGCGACAATGTGGCCGGTAAACGTGTATGAGGTGTAGAAAATGGTTGCCGAGCTACAATGCGCCGTGTTCCTGCAGCAGGGTATGAATCTCCTCCGCAAGTTTACGATAACCGCGCTTGTTTAAATGTACCGGGTCGGATTTATACTGGCTGTCGCGCAACAGGCCGGACAACAGCTCTTCGGCAAACACCAGCCGGTACTCATCGGCAAGTTCTGTATACAGTGGAGCGACGTCGGAAAAAAGTTTTTTCGCCGGTACGCCGATCAATACCACATCGATACCCCTGGCGCGCGCCAATTCAATCATTGTGGCTAAATTGCGTTTCACCGTTTGCATATTGCGATTGCGTAATATGTCGTTACCGCCTTGTAACAGAATTAATAAATTGGGCGTGGTTTCCTCGAGTACCTGCGCCAGCCGTTTCTGGCCGGCAGTCGTTTCCTCGCCGGAAACGCCTGCACCGATTACCGTGCGTTGACTCAGTTGCGCCAGTACCTGCGGATAACTTTCCTCGGGTGCGGCACCGACGCCGACCGTCAGGCTGTCGCCGAATGCGACAATGGTTCCATCCTGCGGAACATAATTTAACGAAGGTGAATCGGAACACGCCAGCAGTGTACACGCGCATACCAGGGCGGTGATCGATCGCAGCAATATTTTCACGACTCGTTCGCCAGTCGGGACAAGCGATCGAACTCTTGCTGCAAGGAATGGGTGGGGAGTTCTTGTTTTGCCCGCGTGTACCAGTACCGGGCGTTACCGGTATCGCCTTCCTGTAAATGTAAATACCCGTGAATCAGGCAGGCCAGCGGGTCGGAATATTCTTGAATCAGTTGATGCGCTTGATCCCATTGGCCCGCCTGGACTAGATCCAGTGCCTGGCGGTGGGGGCTACGCATTGATTAGCCGTGTGAACTCGATTTGTTCACACGGCCGTAAAAAAAGCTTAAGGCTGTTTGGGAGTCGAGTATTCAACTTCTTTCTGCATGGGTTCCCAGATGGTTTCATACCCGACGAAACCTTTTTCATTCGGCTCCATTTGCCGTGTCTTGTAGAACCGGGACTCGCCCTCGGGGACTTTGGGTCGAGTATTGGATTGCTCACTCATAATTCACCTTTCGCTTTACTATATTGAAATTATCGGGGAGGAAAATTGTAGCAAATTGGCACTTTGGCATGAGATATTCTCTTTATATGGTGTAAAAATATATCTATAGCAAGCCGTAACTCAATGAGCTGGCGTCGCTATCACCCGGTTCATTTCGACAGTTGGTCAAATTCAGACCTGGGTCACACCCGCTCGAATCTCATCCCCAGCCAAAGGGATCATCCGACAGCATCAGACCGATATAAGGCGCGTAGGTCAGCACCGCGCCCTGGCTGGATCCGAGTTCGTCGAACGCCGTCGCCACCGCGACCAGTCTGGAATGATCCTGCGGCGCTTGTTGCAGTGATTCCAGCGCCGAAATCAGCGGCTGAATTTCTTCGTTGTCGACATAGGTTTTCAGCATTTGAATGGAATTCTCGATCCCCTCGACGTTGACGGTTTTGGTCTTGCTGATATCCGCCGGAGAAACCTCGTCGAACTCCGGAGGCTCTTCGTCACTATTTCCCAGCGCGGAACCGGTCGGAACATTCATTCCGGAAAAAGCACTGTACTCGGCCTGGGCTCTTTGCTTCAGTGTGCTTACAAAGGCATTAAATTCACTGACGTTGGGGCGGGACAATAACAGGGAAACCAGTGCTTCGCCGTTAACACGACTGACGAATTCCAGTTGCGATCGCGTAATCACGGGTTCGGGTTCCAGTATTGCCAGCATGACACTAAGTGTTTCTTCCTTGAAGCCCGACTTGATACGAATATTGATTTGGTCGTCGACAATCTCAAACTCGCGCGTGCCTTTGAGGAACTGTTTTTGGATAAGCCTGGTACTCATGTTTATATCTTAGTTTTTACAAAGCGACTATATAAATCAATGCTGAAACTTAAGGAAGTTCTGATTTATTAGCGAAGCGGCTGAGACGCGACGAAAAATAACGAGAAAGCGGAGTGTATATGCCAATACATGAGCATTTCGAGTTATTTTTTAACAAAGTATCAGTATAAATCAGAGCTTCCTTAGTTTTTTAATCCGGCAAAAGAATTAAACTCCTCCTGCGCTTTTGATTTTATGGCCGCAACAAACTCATTAAATTCTTTTGGATTGGGCTTGTTTAAATACAATGAAATCAGCGGTCTGCACTTCACACGACTATGAAATTCCATTCGAGACTTGGTAATAATCGGCTCGGGGTTGATCATGGCTAACTCAACCTCAAAGTCTTTATTTTCATCCAGCAAGCTATTGACTTTGATTTTAATAATATTATCGCGCAGCTCAAATTCGCGCTTGCCATACAAAATATGTTTTTGAACTAACTTGCGCGTCATAATGGCGTTACTGCAATGTGACTGGTTTTACCGGTTTATTTTGTGGCCTGCGACATTTCGATCATTTCTGAAACTTCCAGCGTGCCGTTAATTTCCAGAAACGGGCAGGATTTCGCCGCTGCCAGTGCATCGTTCATCGATTCGAACTTCAGAATACTCATTCCCGACATCAAGCTCGTCGTCCCCGGTTCAGTCTTGCCGTCCGGGCGCACGGTGTGAGTATCTTTAAACGGAATCGCGGGGCTGATGATCGCATCACCCAAGGAAGACAACCAGCGTTGATAATCTTCAAAATGTTTTTTACCCTCTTCAGGGCTTTCGGGAGTATTGCCTCCCAGATAAATAAAAATATATTGCGGCATGAAAGCTTCCTATTATTTTCGGTTATATATTATAGATAGTGGATGCCATCCCTGCGCTTGTGCAACGCAGGCTGATCTTCCGTAACCCCGCGCAACCTTGCTTCCACGCGAATCGTATCCATTAATGTTTTGTCCACGATTTCCGGGTACAGCGGGTAAAAGCGTTCCACCTCAAGTGCATAAGCGCGTGCATTAATTTCCAGTTGGCGGCGTAGATCCTGATGCAGGCCATGCAACATCAACAAGCGCGGTGCCTGACGATGCAGATAGCGCTGGCATAAATCGGCGGTCTCTTCGTCCTGCCAGTCTTCGCGCAACATTAACGGTGGAAACGATTGGTCTTCATTTAAACGCCGGGTAAACCATTTCGCCTTGGGATTAAACCCTGCACGTTCGGCAACTGCGCGTTCCAGACGATAGTTCACCGGTGCAGACGAATACGATTTTTCATCTTCGGTGAGTTCGATTGGCATCACGGCGGAAGGCAATGCTGTCCACTCGGGGCGTGATGGGTAGGCACTCGTTTGTTCCGAGTCCCGGCAGGAAAAAATCAAGGCCAGCGGCGATTGATCTTTATCATCCAGCAGCCAGTACTCAAAATGGTCTGCAGCCGGAAACGGCAAGGAGATATCGGTCAGAAAATCGGTTAATTCCAGAATGCGTTCATCGACGCTTTGCCCTTCATCCAGCAAAGCTTCAATTTTCTTTTCACGAATTTCACTGGCGCTGACCGTGACCGCGCGTCGGTAGCGATGATTAATATCCGGCGCACTGTTTTTTAAATGTGACGGACCGCCATTTCCCAAATGAATAAACTGAATTTCCCAGGTCTGACCGTCGGCGGTCACCGCACGCGCGCGTTCCGATTCGGCAATTTGTACTTGTCCGTAATACGGCGGTAACAGGCGTTGGGAATAAGTCTTGATCATTTTATATGGCCAACCGTGTCGAACAATTAATCCGGTGTAAAGGTATACAGTTTTTTATCCGGAATCACACCGCGCACGCCGCCCTTGGGATTTTCGACATCGCCTTTGTAGCGGGGGATGACATGAATATGCAAATGCGGGATCGACTGTCCGGCGGCAGTGCCGACATTGATGCCGATGTTATAACCGTCCGGGTGATATTTTTCTTCGCACATCGCTTGCCCCTGTGCCACCAGCGACCAAAGCTCGTCGCGCTCTTCATTGTTGATATCGAAATAGCTGGCGAAATGGCGGTAGGGAATGACCAGAAAATGTCCGTCGCTGGCGGGATGACGATCCCAGGCCGCAAACCCGTACTGACCTTCGATCATAATCCGGCGACCGGACTTTCTTACACAAAAGCGACATTCTTCCTCAGCGGGAGCATTTGTTTCCACATTACACCTCAAGTAATTTCACGAGTTCTTTGCTTTTATCGCGTCGTTCTTCCGCCAGTTGCCGGTAATGCGTCAGTTCCTCACCGGCAAATAATTCGGCGATCTTGTCAAATTCGGATGCCGCCGTTAACGCCATGTCGACATAATCCGATTCCGCCGCCAGCGCATGCATCGCGGCGGCGCGGTTGGCGGATACCATCGCCCACATCATCGGTACTTCTTCTTTGGGCAGCGCTTTCAATGTTGCATCATAAATCGGAATCGATTCCTCAAGTGACGATATATCTTCTTCGTGGGTGCCCAGTGCCTGCAATGCCGCCGCCAGATTATTTTGGGTAATCGCCCAGCCATACGCGGACTTGTCGGGGGTGCGTTCCACCATGGCGTTGCGCATCACGACCACCGATTGCTCCAGTGTACGCGCTCCCTTGCGATGGGTGCCCAGCATGCACAGTACATTGCCGACACTGCATAACGCCGCCGCCCAGGTGTTTGGATGTTCTTCCCGTTTCAGCGCCGTCGAAGCCTGTTTATAGGTTTCCGCCGCCTGCTTTAACATGCGGGCGTCGTCTTCGATTTGCCCGAGAGTTTGCATCACCATGCCGAGGTTATACTGGGTGTTGGCCCACTCGAACGGCGTTTCGTTAAAAGTGCGAGCTTCCAGTGCCTGTTCGTAAGACATGGCGGCCTGCTCGAGAAAATGGACGCTGCCACTGCGCTGCCCGATGAATCCCATTACGTCGCCAATATTGTGATGAATCGCAGACCATTTCACCGGGTCGTCTTGTTTCTCGACCATCATTTGCAGGCCCTGAAACAACTCGATGGCCTGCTGAAATACATGCGCGCCGCCCAGCCTGAGTTCTCGAACGTCCGCCGTATCCACCAGCGTGTTTTGCGAGTTCGCCCATTCAATCAGCGTTTCTTTATTCGGCGCCAGTTCAAAAAAAGTATCGCCGTAACGGTCGATGGCCTGCGACAGGGCACCGCACACCGGCGAGTCTTTATCGAGTAATTCAATCAGGTAGCGTGCATCGTTTTCGTACCGCCATGCCATCGGTACACCCAGGCCCGGGGTTAACAGCGTTTCGGCGTAGAGATGCTGTGGCAAGGGGTTACTCCGTCAAACTGTATAAAGGGCTCTGACCCCTTTATTAATTTAGTGGACGAACCTTCTGGTCCGACCCCACAATTTCGCTAATATCCGGATCGGCACCGACCGGGCCGCCGGCTTCGATTTCTTCTTCGGTCGCGTCGCGCACGGTCAGTACTTCAAGTTTGAAAATCACTTCGCGTCCGCACAGAGGATTATTGCCGTCGATGGTGACCGATTTTTCGTCGACGCGGGTAACCAGAAAACTTTTGGTATCGCCTTTTTCGTTTTCCATCAGGATCGACATACCGACTTCGCGGTATTCTTCCGGCACATTATTAATATCGTCGATGAAAACCAAAGATTCATCGCGCGGACCGTACAACTTATTACAGTCGATGGGCACTTCGATAACGTCTCCGACCGCTCGGCCTTCCAGCTCCGCAGTCACTTGCGGTGCCAGGGCTTCGGTAACGCCATGGATATACCCCAACGGGAATTCGACTTCGGTCAGCACCGCTTCGGATTTGGCATCAATGACTTTGTATTTCAGCTCGACCAACTTACCTTCGCCGATTACGTTTTCGATAATGTCACTCATGTTTTGTTTCCGGAATCCAGTGAACGCGCCGCGCTAAAAAATCGAGGCGGCAAAAATTCTGACTTCTTCTTTTTCGTAACCCAACACCATACGACCCAGCCATTCGCCTTCTTTCTTAGAGCTGGTGACACGATACAACACTGTTACGTGTTGGCCGCGACGAATCAAACCAAGATAGTCATAATCCGTGTTCAGGTTTCTGGTCAGTTCACTGCGGGCAAACTGCTTGCCGAGTTCGACTTCGTTTAAACCCAGCAGACATTCGTAGGAGAACTTGCGAATAAACTTGCCGTACTCACCTTCGTTGGAGTATTTGATCAAATCCTCCCACATCGGATGTGCGATCTCCAGAATTTCGTCGTCGGTTTTATCAATAATGTTCATGTGTAACTCTATCGTATCTTTTGCAACAAAATTTACGGCTGCAAAAATAAAAAAAGACCAACGTTGTTGATCTTTTTTCGGTTAAACCAATGAAGTATAAGGAGCCTCCCAAAGCGGCGACTCCTTATTCATCATAACTGGTTAAGCAGCTTTTTCCTCTTCGTCACCTACCAGGTGATAGCAAGGCGCTTTCTCCATGGTGTATTCACCCGTTTCCGGATCGCGGCGAGAAACTGTCAATACATGCCAGTTCTGGTCGTCGACCTTCATAAAGTCACCACGGTAGTAGTAACCCGGCCAGCGAGTTTCCTTACGGAACAATGTGTGTTGCAACACTGCTTCGGAAGTAAGATGACGATGCTTCAGTTCCCATGCACGCAACAGTTCGTGAATGTTTTCTGCAGCAATCTTTTCCAGATCTTCTTCAAAGGTCTTGAGTTTTTTCAGACCGATGTTGAGTAACTTCTCGTTGGTCATGTAGTTCACGGTTACACCACCACAGTATTCGTCCATCAGCTTCTGCAAGCGGTCAAGACCCTGACGCGGGTTGATGTAATTCGGGTTCACACTGCCCGCGGTAATTTCGTTGCGGTAAATCTTGTAGTGTTCCATCGGCTTGTAGATTTCGGCCTTGCGGCGTTCGATCTGTTCCTGCGAAACCACAATGCCTTCGCCTTTACCGTCGTCGATGTATTTGCAGGCAGCCTTGGCAGCCAGACGACCTTCGGTAAACGAACCCGAAGAGAACGCGTGCGGCGTGCCGCCGGCGGCATCACCGGCGCCGAACAAACCTTCGACGGTGGTCATGCGGTTGTAACCCCAGAAGTATTCCGGCGGTGACAAATCTTCCGGTCCTGAGCACCATGCACCGCAACCGGTGGCATGTGAACCCATTACATACGGTTCGGAAGTGGTGAGCTCAGGGTTTTCGTACTTGGGATCTACGTCGGTAGCCGCCCACAGTACTGCCTGACCCACGGTCATGCCGAGGAAGTTATGCCAGCCGATTTCTTCCAGATGCGGATCCTGGAACGCTTCCATGGTCACCATGTGAATCGGACCACGGCCTGCATTCACTTCCTGAATGAATGCGTGGTTACGCAAGCAGGTTGGAATCGGACGGTGTGTTCGGTGAGAAACTTCCGGGTCCAGGTATTCCTTGCCGACCATTTCCATAAGCGATGGCCACCACTTGGATTCATACTCTTCACCCAGACCGTTCTGCGTGTAGGTTTTCAAATGCAGGAAGTACGCACCGACCGGACCGTAACCGTCCTTGAAACGTGCCAGTACAATCTTGTTTTCCATTTGTGTCATCTTGGCGCCGGCAGCGATCAGCAAACCATAGGCTGAACCCGACGACCACGGTGCATACCAGACACGCCCCGCACCTTCACCCACTGAACGTGGCTTGTAGATGTTGGAAGCACCGCCGGCGGCACAGATAACGGTTTTGGATTTGAATACGTGGTAATCACCGGTGCGCACGTTGAATCCGACGGCGCCGGCAACACGGTTTTCTTTGGAATCGTCCATCAACAGATGGGTCAGGCAGATTCGGTTGAATACCTGGTCTGCAGATTTCTTGGCAGCGTTGGCCACAATCGGCTTGTAGGATTCACCGTGAATCATAATCTGCCAGCGACCTTCACGCTGGTACGCGCCGGTCTTGGGGTTGCGCATAATGGGCAGTCCCCATTCTTCAAACTGGTGTACCGCCGAGTCGACGTGACGCGCCATATCAAACAGCAAGTCTTCGCGCACCATACCCATCAAGTCGATCCGCGCGTAACGCACGTGATCTTCCGGATTGTTCTCGCCGAAGCGGGTACCCATGTAGGTGTTGATTGCGTACAGGCCCTGTGCAACGGCACCGGAGCGGTCGACGTTGGCTTTTTCAGCAATAACGATTTTCTTGTCCTGGCCCCAGTAGCGTGCTTCAAATGCTGCACCCGTACCGGCCATGCCGGCACCCGCGACCAGAATATCGATACCGCCTTCAACAATAGTCTTGTAACCCATTAGTAGTACACCCCTTCTTTCAACTTCAATCCATTTGACTCAAGCGTGTGAATGTCGCCGTCGTCCAGACGAATGTATTTAGGTTCGTTGTAAAGCAACTGGCTGTTGCGCATGTCCTGGCTCGGCGCCGGCTCTTCACTTAACTGTGGTGTAGCGCTTCCCCACGGCTTGGTGGTGATCGGTGCCAGCAGGTTCATGTCTTTCTTGCCGTTACGCGATTTAATGCGCCAGGCAATCACCCCTTTTTCCTCGTCGCGGATTACACGTACCGAGTGTCCCAGCGGAGCAAAGTCGGCATAACCGCGAACGTCGATTGCGTTATGCGGGCATGCCTTAACGCAGGAGTAACACTCCCAGCACATGTTGGGTTCAATGTTGTAAGCACGGCGGGTAGTTGTGTCGATGTGCATGATGTCTGAAGGGCAGATATCAACGCAATGTCCACAGGCATCGCAACGAGTCATATATACGAAAGTAGGCATAT
>JANQOT010000212.1 GCA_028285655.1 Gammaproteobacteria bacterium | reverse complement strand
TTCTGATTGCGTGAAAGCAATTATTAAGCAACGAAGGGAAAGCAACTAAATTACTTTAACTTCGAGGCCCAGATCGCCAGCCGGTGGCGCATGGATTGTTGCGAGAGTTGGTCGTGAGGGATAGCCTGAATGACTTTGTCGTGAACCAATAAGCGATAAATATATTCAATTTTCAAGGCCGCCGAGTCGGTGGGTTCAAATTCGACCACACCGCGGGCTTCGCCGTACTTCATGCCTTCGGCGATGGCTTTTTTCACCAGTTCTTTTTCGTTTTTGAGTTTTTTCATTACAGCATCAACCAGGTCGCCAAGCCAAGAAACGCAAATATTCCCACTACATCGGTAATCGTCGTCAGCATAACACCTCCGGCCAGCGCCGGGTCGATACCCATGCGGCGCAGCGCGATGGGAATCAAAACTCCCGCCAGACCGGCACAGATCAGGTTGGCGATCATGGCCAGACCAATAATGTACCCTAGTTGCTGGTCGCCGAACCAGAAGATGGCGATGGCGGCAACGACAATCGCCCAGAACAAGCCGTTGAGAATTCCAATCGCGAATTCCTTGAATAATAAAATTCTGGAGTTGGATTTTCCGATTTGATTAAGCGCCAGTCCGCGAATCACCAGTGTTAAGGTTTGGCTGCCGGCGATTCCGCCCATGCTGGCAACCACCGGAATAAGCACCGCCAGTACGATAATTTGTTCCAGCGTCGATTGAAACAAGCTGATTACCCAGGCCGCCAGAAACGCGGTAGCCATATTCACTCCCAGCCACAGCGCGCGGCGTCGCGTGGACTTGGCGACCGGTGCGAATAAATCTTCATCTTCGGTCAAACCGGCCATACTCATCATGGAGTGTTCACCTTCTTCGCGAATTACGTCGACCACGTCGTCGATGGTAATGCGGCCCAGTAAACGATTGTGTTCGTCGACTACCGGTGCGGATACCAGGTCAAGATTTTCAAAAGTAAGCGCGACTTCGCTGTCGGTGGCGGTGACCGGAATGGCTTCCAGTTCGCTGTCCATAACATCGCGCACCAAAAAGGTCGGATCGTTGGTCAGCACTTCGGACAAGGGCAACGTGCCGATGTAGTGTTCGTAGCGATCGACCACAAACAGCCGGTCGGTGTGTTCGGGAATGTTTTGACGAATGCGTAAATAGCGCAGCACGACATCCAGGGTGACGTCTTTACGCACGGTGATGGTATCGGTATTCATCAACCCGCCGGCACTGTCTTCGTCAAACGAAAGCACCGATTCCAGACGGCGACGGTCGTTGCTGTCCATATTTTGCAGCGCGGATTGCATCACCGCCTGCGGCAAATCTGCCAGCAGGTCGGCCAGATCGTCCACGTCCAGGCCTTCGGTGGCCGACAGCAGTTGATCTTTATTCATGGTCTGAATCAATCCGCTGCGGACTTCGTCGCCGACGTTAAGCAGAATTTCACCGTCGTCGTCGTGGTCAAGCATGTTCCAGATAAACATGCGCTGCGATTGCGGCAGTGATTCCAGCAAGTGACCTATTTCGGCCGGGTGGAAGGCATCCAGAATGCGCGCGGCGCGCTGCATTTCACCGGAGTCGAGAGCATCGGCGATGACTTGCAGATTGTCGTGTGCTTTGGCGGCCTGTGATTCCGGCATTGTGCTTCCTTAACAACAGAATGGTAAAAATAGTTGACGCGACAATGGCTTCGCCACTATTCGTCAAGTTGTCGGCAAGTGTACCCGCTAATAGTTGGAATGCAATGACAAACGTTTTGTGCCGAAGTGGGCGCGTGCAGTCGGCTTATGCGCCGTTGTTCAGGGAGTCGACCAGGGAGTGAATTTTATCGGGACGCGTTGCCGCGCTTAGAATGCGTTTGCACTGAGGTTCCAGCTCTTTTATCGAGCTGGCATTCACAATCGCTTTGACTTCCAGCACGGTAGTGGGGTGGGCACTGAATTCGCGCAGACCCATGCCCAGCAATAATCGTGTGTAACGCGGATCGCCGGCCATTTCACCGCACATGGATACCGGAATATTAGCTTTGTTACCGGCCTGCAAAGTAAGTTGAATCAGTTTTAACACGGCGGGGTGCAGCGGATCGTACAAATAGTTAACCGCTTCGTCGATACGGTCGATAGCCAGGGTGTATTGAATTAAATCATTAGTGCCGATCGACAGAAAATCGAGTTGCTTGGCAAAGCGATTGGCGGCCAGGGCTGCAGCCGGAACTTCGATCATGGCGCCGACGTCGATGTCTGCGTCGTATTCCTTGTCTTCTTCCTTGAGTTCGCGCTTGGCCTGGTCGAAAACCGTCAGCGCAATCATCAGTTCTTCGTAGCTGGTCAACATCGGAAACATCACCCGTACAGGTCCGGTAACGGACGCGCGTAAAATGGCGCGCAATTGCAGTTTAAATAATTCGGTATCTTTTAAGGAACGACGCAATCCGCGCAAACCCAGCGCCGGGTTCTGTGCCAGCGGACCCTGGTACTGCGGGTCAAATTCTTTTTCCGCGCCCAGATCCAGTGTGCGTATCGTCAAGGGATAACCTTTTAACGCGCGAATCACTTTGCGGTAGGTGGTAAGTTGTTCTGCTTCGGTCGCTGGTTCTTCGCGGTCGATGTATAAAAATTCGGTGCGATACAAGCCGACGCCTTTGGCGCCGGAATTTTTCAGCGCTTTTATGTCTTCCGATAATTCGATATTGGCCTGTAAACTGATTTCGACTCCGTCTTTGGTTTTTGCGCTGACATCGCGTAACGATTCCAGCCGGCGCCGCGCTTCGCGTTCTTCTTTTTGTTTGTCTTTGTACTCGCGAATGGTTTTATCGTCGACTCCGGCCAGCACCATGCCTTCGCTGCCGTCGATAATGATTTGTTCTTCTTCTTTTAATAACAGGCGCGCATCCTGAATGCCGACAATGGCGGGAATACCCAGGCTACGGGCAATAATTGCAGTGTGGGAAAGTGGTCCGCCCAGCTCGGTAATAAAGCCGGCAATGTTTTGATTCTGTAGAACCACCGTATCGGCCGGCGTTAAATCATCGGCAACGATAATAGAACCGCGCAGGGTTTTTATTTCCTCGGCAACTTCGTATTGCTGGTCGAACAGCATTTTTTGAATAAGATTAATGACATGGTCGATATCGTTCTGCCGGGTTTGCAGGTACTCGTCTTCCATTTGTTCAAACACGGCGACTAGCTTGTCGCGCTGAATCTTTAACGCCCATTCGGCGTTGCAATATTGTTCTTTTATAATTTCGATCGGCGCTTTGGAAAGCATCGAGTCTTTCAGCATTAATAAATGTGATTCGATAAAAGAAGCAATTTCCTTGGGTGCTTCCTCGGGAATGGATTCCTGAATTTTTTTTAGTTGCTTGGCAGCGCGGTCTACCGCGGACTTAAAGCGTTTTACTTCGGTGTTGATTTCATCGGCTTCAAGAGAACGTTCGTAAACTTCAAACGCGCTACGCAGCAACAGGTGAACATTGCCGATGGCAATTCCACGTGATACCCCCAATCCGCTGATAATTAACGCCATAGTTTGATTATAGGTTTGTTTTTATTGTTGTGCCGAATTAATGGTTTGATTGCTTATTCATCCTCGCCGAATCGATCTAACACCAGTGTTTTTAACTTTTCCATCGCGCTGTCGGCGTCTTCGCCTTCTGCATAAAGCTGAATGCTGCTGCCCTTGCTCGCTGCCAGCATCATTACCCCCATAATACTTTTGCCGTTGACACGTTTGCCGTCTTTTTCGACTTCGATTTCGGCAGAAAATTCACTGGCTGTTGCAACGAACTTTGCGGCAGCGCGTGCATGCAAGCCGAGTTTATTACAAATTGTGACTACTTCGTGTCGCATGTCGGTTTAATTCATTTGTTCGCAATAAATGATGCCGTCGTGTCCGCCACTAAGCGCTTTTTCTGCGAGTTCGTCCAGATCGGAATCGGGGTAATTTAATATACGAATCAGCATGGGTAAATTTATACCGGCAATCACTTTGATATTGCTGTCGGTTGCCAGTCGATTGGCAATATTACTCGGGGTGGAGCCGTAAATATCGGTAAGCACCAGCACACCGCTGCCGGTATTGATCTGTTCGATAACCGCACAGCATTTTTCTACTAGAGCGTCCGGGTCACAGGTTTGGGAAACCGAAATCGCGCGACACTGTAACGGTAGATTGCCGGCCAGGGTCGACTCGGCGGTTTTAACAAACTGATCGCCGATTTCCCCGTGGGTAATAATAAGTACACCTACAGCCATGACGTTTATTCAAATTCCCGATGACGGATTGTAGTTTTGTATTGTGAGTCTTCACCAAAATGCTTTGCCAGTTGATTGATGCAATACACAGAACGATGATGACCGCCGGTGCATCCTATCGATATGGTGAGGTAACTTCTATTTTCTTCTTCGAATAATGGAATCCATTTCTCTATAAACTCGGCGATTGAGCTAATCATGCGGTCTACTTCACGGTGTGAACTTAAATAATTAATCACCGCAGTATCGTTGCCGGATAAATTACGCAAATTCGGCTGCCAGTAGGGATTAGGCAGGCAACGCACATCAAACATAAAGTCGGAGTCGTTGGGAATGCCATGTTTGAATCCGAATGACTGCATGACCAGGGTCAACCCCGGTTCGTCATTGGCAATCACGACGCGATTCACCAGCGCCCTCAATTGCCGTACATTGGTTTTGGTGGTATCGATGGTCAGATCGGCATGATCGGCAATTTCGGAAAGCAATTCTCTTTCCAGGTGGATCGCTTTAATCAGTGGAATATCGTCGGTAGTCAGCGGATGTTTGCGGCGGGTTTCGCTGAATCGTTTTAACAGTGTGTTGATTTCCGCGCTGACAAATAAAATTTCCACCGGCAGTTTATCGGCTTTAAGTTTTTGTACGATGTCGAGCAGATTTTCTATATTGCTGCTGCCCGAGCGCGAATCTATACCGATTGCGATTTTATCGTAGTACTGGTTTTCGTCGTTGACGCATTGGTCGATAAACGTCGGTAGTAATGTCACGGGCAAGTTGTCGACACAATAAAAATTGTCGTCTTCCAATGTGTTCAGAGCAACCGACTTTCCCGAACCGGACAAGCCGCTGATAATGATGATTCTCATTGTGAATCTTCTTCGATCGATTGTTGTTGGCGCTGAATAAACTTGTCGGCGGCATTGTAGCCTTTCAGGTTTAGCAAGTGGTTGCGTACTGCGGCTTCCGCCAATACAGACAAGTTACGGCCCGGTGCCACCGGTAACTGAATCACCGGAATTTCGACGTCGAGAATATTCTTGGTGTGTTGCGCGGTCGACAAGCGATCCTCCGGTTCGGTAAGTGATGTCATCGCCGTTAAATGAATAATCAGACGCAGATACTTGCTGAATTTAATCGAGCTGTCGCCGTACATTTCGCGAATATTAAGTACACCCAATCCGCGTACTTCCAGAAATTCGCTTAATATCGGCGGGCAGGAACCGACGATAATATCGGGAGCAATACGCATAAACTCCGGCGCATCATCGGCGATTAAACGATGTCCGCGGGAAATTAATTCCAGCGCCAGTTCGCTTTTGCCTAAACCGCTTTCGCCGGTTAGCAATACACCCAGGCTGATAATTTCCATAAATACACCGTGCAGCGTGACTTTGTCTGCCAGTGCATGAGATAGAAAATAACGTAAGTGGGTAATTAGCTCGGTAGAGGAAACTGTAGAGCAGAAAATCGGAATTTTATGTTTATTTGCCAGTGACTTCAGTTCGGCCGGCGGTTCCAGGCAGTCGGTAAAAAAGATTGCTACCGTATCGGCTTCGAATAATTTGTCGCAGGCGCGTTCTG
>JANQOT010000203.1 GCA_028285655.1 Gammaproteobacteria bacterium | reverse complement strand
TCGATCAAAAAGGAGGGTCCGGCTATCCCATTTCCGTTGTGGCCCAATTTGATGATGATAAGTATCCTGGCATGCTGGAAGGCCAATGCATGTTTTTTAAAGGGAAAAAGGTGGTGTTGCGCTTTGGGACGCCCTCATCCGGCAAGTATGCTAAAGGAACTTATGAGATAATTGCGACAAAAGAGTAATTTATAAAAATCTGGGGAGATCGTCGCCGGTGCAGTTAGCCTTAATGTCCGATAAACGGGTGCAGTACCAATCCTATTTGTGGGGGGTATTGATGCTCTCGCTTGCGTGCTATCTGGCGGTCGAGCTGGGCTTGAATTTTACTTTTCTGTCCGCGCATGTGTCGTTGTTTAATCTGGCAACGGGCGTAGGAGTCGGTGCACTCATTGTATATGGAATTCGCTACTGGCCCGGAATCCTG
Source organism: Gammaproteobacteria bacterium (assembly GCA_028285655.1). Classification (GTDB taxonomy): domain Bacteria; phylum Pseudomonadota; class Gammaproteobacteria; order UBA4575; family UBA4575; genus JANQOT01. The sequence continues at coordinate 2,663 of JANQOT010000203.1, read as the reverse complement.
GTCGGAGTTGCATTTGGTTATTATTTAAATGATGAATCCGCCGGACTTGCGACCGCCGTGGCGGCCGGAATCATGCTGGAGTCCATAGTATCAGCCTATATTCTGCGACGCTATTTCCATGTTGATAACAGCCTCGAATATATCCCCGACATTTTAAAACTGTTGCTGATCGCCGGCGCCATTGCGACCGTGCTGGGTGCCACGTATTTAACCATGACCTTACTGGCGTTTGGTAAGGCTGCTTCGATTGAACTGGGCTTTATCTGGATCAATTCATTGTTGGGTAAAATTACCGGAATTGCGTTGATCACACCTTTCGTAATGGTGTGGAGCCAGAAACTCGATTTCGAAGAAGACTGGTCGAAAGTGCTGGAACTTACCTGCATGATTATTTCCTTAATCATTTGCGGTGGTATTGTATTTTTCGGCTGGTTCGATACCAACATCAGCGGTTACTCACGTTATCCGCTGGCCTATATTTTCTTTCCTATTCTTGCATGGGCGGCTTTTCGATTCGGTCAACGCGTTGCGACCGCTGCCACTATTATTATCGCGTCGTTTGCCTTGTGGAGTTTGTCCAAACACCTGGGTCCGTTTTGGCGCGACTCCATTTATGAAAGTCATTTTTTAACCTGGCTGTGTATCAACATGGCTTCGATTCTGGCGATGATACTGGCCGCCGATATCACTCAATGTAAAAAAGTTCGCGTGGCATTGCAAAAGAGCGACGAACGACTGGATCTGGCCACCGGCGGTTCACAGGATGGCTTATGGGACTGGACCGACATCGATAAAGACCACATGTGGTGGTCACGCAACTTTTACGAATTGTTAGGCTACAGAGATGGCGAGTTTGCGGCATCCAACCGGCATCTTCTGGATTTAATGCATCCCGAAGACAAAAGCAGACATCAAAAAAGTTTGCAGGATCACTTAAAAGGCATGTCTTCTTATAACATAGATTATCGTTTACGTACGAAAGAAGGAACTTATCGGTGGTTTCATGCCAAGGCGGAAGTAATTTTCGATGTTAAAACTGGTGCACGCCGCATGGCCGGTTCCATTATCGATATTCACGACCGCAAAATCGCACAGGAAGAAGTAATCAAACTAAACAAAGAGCTGGAGCAGCGCGTTATCGAACGGACCCACGAACTGGCCGATATCAATTCCGATTTGCGTCGCGAAATTATGCAAAGAAATAAAGCGGAACTCGAAATCGTGAAACTGCAAAACGACCTGATTCGCATGGGTCGCATCAGCAGCATGGGGGAAATGGCATCCGCGCTTGCACATGAATTGCACCAGCCGTTAATGGCGATTGTAAATTATTCCCAGTCGGCGTTAATGGATTTAAATAAAAACAGCCAGGTCGATAAAAATGTTGTCGAAGATATAGAGCATGTTTCTGAACAGGCACTACGTGGCGGAGAAATTATTCGCAAAATGAAAGATTTTGCCATTAAAGGTAAAACGGTAACGGCGCGCGTCGATATCAACGAACTAATACTTGAATTAAAGCCATTGTTTGACATCGAAGCGGCACAAAGCCGTATAAAGCTTTCCCTGCAACTTGTCGATGAAGAATTAATCGTCGACATTAATAATATTCAGATTCAGCAAGTGCTTAGCAATATGGTTCGCAACGGCATCGAAGCCATGAAATACAACACGACCGACAAAGTGCTTACCATTGCTACACACAGAGTGGAAAAAGAATTCGTCGCTATTGATGTAATCGACAGCGGAGCAGGCATACGTGAAGACCAAATGAGCGAGATATTTGAATCTTTTTATTCCACCAAATCCGATGGTTTGGGACTAGGTCTTTCCATCAGCGAAAAAATAATCAAGGCGCATTACGGGCAATTGACCTTGCACAATCGAACCGCCGGCGGCGTAAAGGCGCGCATTACATTACCTCTGGCAATAGAGCGCAAGAGCGATGAGCAAGCAAAATAATCGCATCCATGTCGTGGACGACGACCGCGTCGTTTGCCATTCGCTTTGTCAGATCTTGAATAAATACGGATCCGATGTCGAAAGCTACCAGTCCGGTGAAGAATACCTGGAAAACCTCACCGAAGGATTCAGGGGGTACCTGCTGATTGATCATAAAATGGGCGGTATGACCGGTCTGGAGTTGCAGGAACAACTGCTGCAAAAAAATGTCCATCCCACCATCATTTTCATCACCGCCATGAGCGAACAGATCAAAGAACGTGCACTGGCCAACGGCGCATTAGATGTATTTGAAAAACCCTTCGACCTTAGTAAACTAATCTCTTTGCTGAATAGCACTCAGCATTAAATTCAGTAAAAACAACAACATATAATTTGCGCCTGTAGTGAGTACAGGATGTACGAATGAGAGTAGACGCTCATGGATGGCGCCTTCAACTAGAATAGAGAATTAAAAAATAGATACCGAACAATGCGCCTGTAGATTTGGTGAGTGCAGGGATGCACGAATGAGAGTCTGCATCAGGGAGGATGCAAACATATTAAAAAAGTGGATTGAAATAGAGGCTATGCTAGAAATTTACTAGAGTTAAAATAGTAGATTAGAAATATGTACAAAACAATGCGCCTGTAGCTCAGCTGGATAGAGTACCTGGCTTCGAACCAGGTGGTCGGGGGTTCGAATCCCTCCGGGCGCGCCA
>JANQOT010000187.1 GCA_028285655.1 Gammaproteobacteria bacterium | reverse complement strand
AATGCACAAAAGCCTGGAAACACTCAAAGATTGTTATGCACCTTTTAATCCCGACATAGAAACTACTCACATTCGATCAATAAGCGACAAACAGAAAATCGATTATGAAAAACGTCTGGAAAATGAACTCACTACGGTATTAAACCAGGCGAACTTTGAACGCATCTCGGAAGAGGAAGTCAATCAGGCGCTACGGCAAGAGTCATTATTTAGAGTAAAACTGCATATAGATTTTAACGATTTTGAAGAAGTATTGTTCTTTCGTCGTGGCGTATCCGAACGTTCCGAAACGCTGCGCATATGGCTTGGATTAAAGAAAGTCGAAATCGATGTGACTTTGTACGAACGAGTCGTAATATATGTACGCTTTAAAGACCAGGAATACTTTGACCGGCAAGGGCGCACGGAATTATTATTTGAACCCGGCACAAGTTTAATCAAGCTGTTTCGCAACGTTCCGAAAAACGATCTGGAAATGCTTTTTCCAAACACCGAAATACGCATGAAACCGATCGACAAGTTAATTATCGGGGTACCCACTGCAATCGGCGGTATATTTATGCTGGTTACAAAAGTGGGAAGTACATTGCTGCTAGTATTCGCCGTAATCGCGTTTTGGTTGGGAATTCGCTCGGAACCGGAACCTATAAATCAAGCCACGCTGATTGCTTTGGCAGTCGGACTAGGTGGGCTCGGAGGCTTTTTATGGCGCCAGTTTACAAAATACAAAAACAGAAAGATTCAGTTTATGAAGCAACTGGCGGAAAATTTATATCATAAAAATCTGGACAATAATGCGGGGGTATTTTTCAATATTATCGACGCGGCCGAAGAGGAGGAATGCAAGGAAACCATCCTCGCGTATTATCACTTGCTAACCTTCGGGCAATCTGCGAATAAAACCGAACTGGATAAGCGTATCGAGCAATGGTTTAGCGACAAGTATCAGTGCCGGTTAGACTTCGAAGTGGAAGACGCCATCTATAAACTCGAACAATTAAACTTGGTTACAACAGAAGATGGCAAATATCGTGCGATCGAAATTGACCGGGCCAATCAAATACTGGACAAACAATGGGATGAAATATTCACCTTCAACAACCGCTAGAATCTAGCGTCCTTTTTCCGTCGAAACACTTTCAAGTACAGAATTTACCACAGGCCAGACATTTTCCAGAATTCTTGCCTGTGCATTGGCATTAGGATGAAAATTGTCTGCCTGCATATATTCCGCATTTTCAGTAACGCCATTAATAAAAAAAGGCACATAGCTTATATTGTATTGCTCGGCAATCTTGCTAAAACTATCTTCAAAAGCCTGGGTATATGCTCGACCGTAATTGGGAGGCAAGCGCATACCTAGCAATATAACCGCGCCAAATTCCTTGCTATTCTTTACCATGGTGGCTAAATTGGCACGCATGATTTCAATAGGTTGTCCCCGCAGACCATCATTTGCACCTAATGCGATTATGGTCACGGACGGTTTATGTTTATTCAGCAATTGCGATATCCTTGCCAAACCACCGGCAGTCGTTTCGCCCGAAACCGATGCATTTATCACTCGCCATGCATCACTCTGACTTTTACCGGAATGTAATTTTTGTCGCAACAGATGCACCCAGCCCTGATTCAGATCAAAACCATAGGCTGCGCTCAAACTGTCGCCCAGTACAAGCATTGAATCCGCAACCAGGATACGTGGTACAACCATTAGCAAAATTAGTACACTATATCGACGCATGACAAACTCTAATTCCGTAATATTACGCTGTTCCGAACTCGGCAAAACGGTTCAAGCCAGCGATGGACCCATTACTATCCTAAAAAATGTTTCGCTCAACGTAACACAGGGAACTACTATAGCAATTATAGGGCAATCCGGTTCCGGCAAAACGACGCTGCTCAGCTTGCTTGCCGGGCTTGATACTCCGACCACCGGAGAAATCGAATTGTTCCATCATAATTTGCACACGATGAACGAAGACCAGCGGGCACAAATTAGAAACGAGAACATCGGCTTCGTATTTCAGGCATTTCACTTGCTGCCGGGGTTCTCTGCCCTGGAAAACGTAATGTTGCCGTTAGAAATCAATAACGACAGTTCCGCTCGCGAGCAAGCCGTTGAATTGTTGCAACGCGTTGAAATGAGTCATCGGCTTGACCACTATCCCGCGACCCTATCCGGTGGCGAACAACAGCGAGTCGCAATTGCGCGCGCATTTGCCACCAAACCGCCGATACTGTTCGCCGACGAACCTACCGGTAATCTCGACACCGATACCGGCGAAAAAATAATCAACCTGTTGTTTGAACTTAACCGCGAACTTAACACCACTCTTATTCTGGTCACCCATGACGAAAAACTTTCGCGTCAATGCGAAGTGGAATACCGCCTGAGTGACGGAAGTTTACAGGCGATCTAGTCATGCTTTCTTTCTATATCAGACTGACAAAAAGACAAATGCGGTTAACTACGGTCCGTTTGTTTTGTTTTGCAGTCACAATTGCCTGCGCGGTAACATTTAGTATTTCCTTGCTTAGTGACCGACTGGAACAACTGTTTACGCAACAGTCGAAAGAAGTATTGGCGGCAGATCTAGCCTTGTCTTCGACCACACCACTAAGTTCCGAGCAGGAAGACGTACTCGCAAGCTCCAGTGTCAAAAGTGCGCGCACGCTGGTGTTTCAAACCATGGCAAACGCCAACGACGAATTTATGCTGGCCAGCGTGAAAGCAACCTCCGATCAATATCCATTACGCGGACAATTACAAATCAGCTCGACACCCTTTGGCCAGGTCACAGCCAGTCAAAACGGCCCGGCTCCGGGAGAGGCATGGGCAGAAAGTCGTGTATTGCATCAACTGGATATCTCGATTGGTGATAAAGTAAAAATTGGCGAGCGAACATTACCAATAACACGCGTACTGGTTTTTGAACCAGATCGAGGCGGCAGTTTTTACAGTTTCACGCCTCGCATCATGATCAATTGGGAAGATCTTGAATCCACACAAGTAGTGCAACTGGGAAGCCGGGTGCGATATGGTTATCTATTTTCCGGCAGTGATGAACAACTCAACTTACTTAGAAAAGATCTATCCGGTACGTTACGCAGTAATCAGAACTTTGTCTCCATAGACGAAGCAAGCCAGACTCTGGCAACGACATTAAAGCGTGCCTACCGATTCCTAAACGTGACTGCATTAGTTGCCATTTTATTGGGAGCAGTCGCCACTACATTAGTAAGTTATCAGTACACTCGAGACATGACCTATCAGTACGCAATCTTTCGTTGCCTTGGCTTACACAGTAACAAACTGACATTTGCAATTCTGTTTCCATTTATTCTTTTTACGCTGGTCGCAATCATATGCGGACTGGCAATCGGTGCAGCGGCACATTTAATTATTCTAGGCGGCCTTACTGACCTGGTCCCCGAACAACTTCCGCAAGCAAGTGCAACTCCCTACATTATCAGCGTACTGACTACATTGATTATTGTGGCAAGCTTTAGCTGGCCTTTTTTATACAAACTTTTACGCACTTCGCCTAAATTATTACTGACTAAACCAGACTCGGAACAACAAAATACCTGGCTGCCAATTGCATCCACCAGCCTGGGAATTTTTCTACTCGTGCAGCTGGGCGTGTCGGACTGGGCGATGAGCGCTTCAATAATGGCCGGTTTAATAGTATTTACGACACTAGTGTATTTTTTTATAAAGTTCCTGTTTAATTTATTCGTCAAACTGAATCAAAATCGAAATGCTCATGCAAAACTGGCTGCTCGCATGTTGTGGGCGAACAAAGGCATGGCGAACATCCAGGTTATCGCGATCGGCGTTACTATATTTTGTCTGGCGTTAATCTATACACTGCGCGACGATATGCTGTCGGCGTGGCAATCCAAAGTACCTGCAGACGCACCCAACTTTTTCGTAATCAACTTATTCGAACAAGACAAAGACAGGTTTGAAACGGAATTAAGGCAAAAAGGCCTTACCAGTAGCGCGCTATACCCGATTGTGCGCGGGCGTCTTAGTACGATTAATAATCGACCCGTACGCGAAGTGGTAAGCAAGGAATCGCGCCGAGGGGACAATGTATTGAATCGGGATTTGGCTTTAACTACCGCTGTAGATTTGCCTGCCGAAAATGTAATCACTCAAGGTAGATGGCATCAGCCATCCACACAAGCGTCGATGAATTCGATCTCAATAGAATCGGAACTGGCGGAAAAACTTGGACTTACCCTGAATGACGAACTGGAATTTACCGTAGATACCGCGACCGTAAAAGGCGTAATTACCAGCATACGCACGGTTGAATGGGAGTCATTTACACCCAATTTTTATATGATTTTTGCACCCGGAAATCTGGACCAGTTACCCACTACCTACATCGGTAGTTTCAGGCTCGCTCAAAACCAACGAACGTTAATCGCCGATTTAGTAAAAAAATTTCCAAGCGCTACTTTTTTCGATGTAGATTTTCTGTTAACACGAATTCAGGGGATTTCCAGTCAAATCAGTTTTGCAATTGAAATAATTTTATATTTTTCTTTAATTGCAAGTTTAATCGTCTTCACCGCGATTGAACTGATTTTACACCATGGTCGTGTTTACAGTGCTGCTGTGTACAAAGCAGTCGGCGCACAAACCAGTTTGATCAAAAAGGTTTTTCGTTCACAATTTATAATAGTAGGTCTGACCGCCGGCATATTTGCGTATTTACTTAACCTTTTAATCGGGTTTGTGCTAACACAATTTGTCATAGAAAGTGAATTTATATTCAATTACAAAACCGCAATATTATGTTTAGTCTTGACACCTGCATTGGTGTTAATCAGCGGTTTGTTCTCAGTCCAAAAAACTCACGCTACGCCCGCTAAAAAATTATTAGAACAAACTTGACCGAAATTTAGCACTCAAAGCTACGGTGTGCTAACAACGCAGCATTAATCGAATAGACCGTTCACTCCGATCAACAAGCACCTGATCCTGAAAGTTGCTTAATACTTCACAAAGTTTCCCGTAAAAATTTAGTAGAAATAATTAAAGCAAATCTTTTCTATCTGCCTATAATATACCGACGCGCAGTTCGACAAGGAGGCTTGCATTCAATGCTGGTAACGGAGAAAGATTTAAATAGCTACTTTAAAAGTAGTATATTATCCGCCTTGTCTCATCAACAGGTCGAAGCAAGCGATCACACCGTAGTATATCTAAGCAGCCTGCTTGAACACTTTACTCATACAGAGCACTTATTTGAAAAAAATAAAGACGGTTATCAGTTGAAACCGCTTGCACTCTATTACGCTGATTACTCATCTGCAAAAACTGCACAGCAGCGCATACTGGCGTTGCGCCGCTTGGGAGATGTTGCGTTATTTATTAGCGGCTTGTATTCAGCGTCCTTAAACAGAAAAGCTATCGATATCGATTATTACATTGCCATGGGTGGAGGAGCATATGCTCAACTATCTTACACTCATGACAAACAACTTAACGGGCAGGTTTTTAGCGAAATCTTCAGCGAGCTCTCCGGTCGCTTTGTAGATTATATGGATGTATTGTCTGAAATTACCGAAGCCCAGCATTCAAGCGACAGCGATATTTTGCGCCAGTATGAAATCTGGCTGCGATCCGGCAGTAAGGCCGCGAAAAAGCGTCTTAACAGTCAGGGCATATTTCCCTTGCATAATATCGACCCGGTTAAACATTAATACCATGCAAGACCATGCATTAAATTTGTTACACCGGGTACAAACACAGCTACAGTCTATTTACGATATTGATATCGAGTACGACATTCGGCAATTTACAATTACCGACCGTATAGTCGCCGAGGCGATAGGTCAGGCAGAACATCGAAGCCCCGAACAACTTCTTATAAATCAACAGGAAGACTGCCTGGATATTTCTCTCTTCCTCGACCAGGCCGTACTGGATTCATTACACAAAAGCGACCCATACGCCGAACTGCATCACCAGAATATTAAATCATATTGGCTTGCAGTCGAGGGTGTCAGTCATTTCCTGTATATCGCCTGGCGCGCAAATTTCGATCGCCAGGTTTCTCAACTAGAACTGGAACTGCAGGCAGAAATTGATAAGTTTGTTTGCGCTGCCGAGTTACTCAATCGCCAGAGAAGCTCAATTGGCACACAGGACCTGTGGGAACGTCTATTTAAAAATTTCTATTTACATAATCATCTTAACGCAGAACAAACCAAACGCTATCTTCAAGCCAATGAATATGCGAGCGAGTATTGTAAAAATATTCATAGTGCATTTAAACAGCAGCATAGCGGTCGGGATTGCTATCAGCAGCTACGTCGCTTCTACCGCATGGGACAACACGCAAAAATGGCCCATATTTCCGCTACCCACTAAGCCGAGATCGCATTACCGCATAAAATTGTATTCAGTTTTTGATAATTCGATATTCGATCAAATACAGGTATTTCGCAGCCATCGTCAAACGTAACAATGACACCACTGCATAATGCAGTCCGAGCAATTTTGCTGTTACTGGAAATTTTTTTTACTTTTTTGACCTGGCCTAATCCATACATAGTTACCAGCGCTTTATTTTTATACACGCAAAGATGCCCATCCTGAATGGAAAACTCCAACAATAATCGCTGTGCGTAAAGATCTTTTATCAACCAAAATATGGCTGTAATTAATGTCCAGTATATTGTGAGCTCTATTAACAGGATACGTGCGGGCTGTTCCACCACATACGCCACCGGCATCAGCACACACACTGTTACAAAAAATGACCACGGCAGTTGGAATAAAATTCCGTAAAAGCGTGCTTTCAGGCCGTAATAAAAAGACCCAGACATTGTTCTCTCCCGGATAATATGTCTATATAAAGACCGCATTCCACAATTAAATTGTGTGATGCCATTCATTTTTATTCTTATAATGATCGTAATTTTACCGATTACCGGCGTAATTGCCGTGCTTTCGATAACAAAAACCATTTTCCCCTCTCGGGATTTGTCCAGATTAATTTCCTCTCGGCAATGAAAGTAAATGTTCAATTTTCTCCATACTTCTTATTGGGTTAGAATCCACAGCCTGTAGTGCTCACACTTTTTTGATATTGAATTTACAGCGCCGATCACATGAAAAACAAACCCGATAAAAACACCAGGGAAGCCGCAGAAAAAAAGTTAATTCGCGATTATTTCGACAATATAAAATCCGGCTATTTTGTGGAAGTCGGTGCAAATGATCCTACTGCGGCGAATTCGCAATCCTGGCACCTGGAATCACAGTTAGGCTGGACAGGGATTCTGGTGGAACCAAATCCGGAGCTGGCCGAACGCTGCAGGAAATTGAGGCCCGGATCGACCAGTTTTGGCTGCGCGTGTGTAGATAATGAAAACATTCGAGAAGTCACCTTGTTTATTCCACTGCGCGATGGTAAGGAAATGGACGTACATGCCGGAATTAATAAAAATATCGACGACTTTAATTACCATCAGCACCGGGAAGTCAAAGTTCCCGGACGTACGCTAAATTCTTTACTGGAAGAAGTGGGTGCCGACCACGTCGACTTGTTATCTATCGATGTCGAAGGAGCAGAGTTGCAGGTACTCAAAGGCTTCGATATGCAAAAATACCAGCCCAGGCTGATACTACTGGAAGACAAACATCTGTATTTAACCAAACACCATTACTTAAAAAATCTCGGCTATACCCTGGTCAAGCGCACTGGTTTTAATTTTTGGTACGTTCCGGTCGGTGCCAAACGCCCGCATCAGGGAATAGCAGAAAAATTAAAAATCTTTAAACGTATGTATATCAGCTTATGGTGGAAAAAGTTAAAATTCAGTATAAAACACAAAACACTTGATCCATTTAAACGTTTGTAATTCAGCGCACCCATGCCAATTCGTCCTTCAGTAATTGTTACGACATATAACAAGCCGCGCGAACTCGAACTGGTATTAGCCGGACTGGCCGCTCAGAAAATTCCGCCCAAAGAAATTCTTATTGCGGATGACGGTTCCAAGCCCGACACGGCTGAACTAATTAGCAAATGGACTCGGCTATGCGACACACCAGTCAAACATATTTGGCAGGAAGACGATGGCTTTCGCAAATCCAAAATTTGCAACGAAGCAGTCAGACAGTCCGGCGGAAATTATTTAATTTTTCTCGACGGCGACTCAGTTCCACACCCCTACTGGGTAAAGGACCACGTCGTTGCCGCGCGTGAAAATACTGTACTTTGCGGCCGGCGCGTCAGGCTCGGACCTGCCATCAGCGAACAAATTGATTTACAAGACGTGCAATCCGGCAAACTGAAAATTTACGCAAAAAATTTAATTGCCAGCGCAGTTCACGGAGAAACCAAACGTATCTTATTAGGCATCCGCCTGCCCGCAATGCTGGCACGTTGCTTTCATCCGACTGAACGCCGCTTAATGGGCGTTAATTTTAGTCTACATAAAAACCTGTGGGAAAAGATCGGCGGAGTATACGAAGCAGACGGAAAACGCTGTCGCGAAGATGCTGAGCTGGAAATTCAGTTGATTTCTGCCGGCGTAAAGCGCTACCCGTTAATCAATCGTGCAATTGTTTTTCATTTATACCACCCCGAGCGCGCGCCTAATGTAGAACTTAACCGTAGCGTTCAAACCCGCTACGCCGAAGCGCTTGCGCAGCGTGCACTGAACAAAAACTTACGCTAATGCGTTATCAAAGCCTGCAGCTCATCAAATTTAAAACCGTTTTCTGCATTGCTTTAATGCAATTTATTGTAACTGCGCCGGCATTAAGTGAAACCGGCAATCGCATCACCATACTCTACGACTCAATAGGCGAACATGCGGACATGCAAAAAGACTGGGGATTTGCAGCCTATATCGAATTTGCAGGCAAACGAATTTTGTTTGACACAGGTAATAATACTGATATTTTAAAGCAAAACAGCAAGGCGGCTAAAGTCGATCTCGGCGCGATCGATATAGTTGTAATTTCGCACTGGCACCGCGACCACACGGCCGGTTTGAGCTATATACGCGAAATTAATCCCGAAACTCCAGTTTATGTTCCGGTTAATTTCTCCACCAGCAACGCCGACCCAAACGAGATCAGCATTACCCGGCTAACCAAGATCAATGAAATTTCGCAGGATATTTTTATTATTTCCTCGCTGCGAAATGAAACCGGATTGTCGAAGTTACAGGAATTAACGCTGGCGCTACAAACCTCGCAAGGATTAGTTTTGGTCGCAGGATGCTCTCATCCCGGAATCCAGCGCATTGTGGAAGCCGCAAGTAAAATAAACCCTGAGATTTTGAATATATTTGGTGGTTTTCATTTGCTGCGCACACCTGCAAAAAAGATTAATGATATTGCATCCGTGTTAAGAGACGACTACAAAGTGAGACAGATCGCGCCTGGGCATTGCACGGGAGAAGTTGCGAATCGGGAATTTTTGAGTATATTTCAAAATGATTTTATCCACGCGGGAATTGGAACCGTCATTCAAATTCCGCAATAAAGACCACCAACAGCACTATCGAACGCACTTGTGAAAAAGAAATCCAGAAAAGCCAGCCAGGTCCTCAAAGAAGTGCGTCAACCTAAATATCGTCAGCGTGTAGAAAAAGATAAAAAGAAGGAACTTAAGAATAACCCACCCTGGGAAGAAAAATAGATTTACGCTTATACAATCCTAAAGTTTTGCGCATACCCTGCGAAGCAACTGGCTAAATTCTTCGGCAGTCAACTGACCGTCTCCCGACATGATCGCAACATTGGAACGCCTGGATGTAATAAACGGCTTCCAATCCTGCGATTGGGATGAAAACGTCACTTTTCCGCAAGTGATAGGAGAATCCTCAAAAAAGGACAGATGCACCATTTTATAGCGAGGATAATAATTACTCGGTAATTGCAAAGAAAAATGCTGCTTGTCCAGTCTGATCCATTCCGTTATTTCGCGTTCATTGCCACTCAATTGCTCGCCTTCAAGCGCTGTCATTTTGGAGTTCGGGCCGGTCAAGGTATCGAACATTTTGTCGGCGTTATTGACATATTGATTCTCCTGCTCAACCGACTGAAATATCGAATTGATAATAAATGCAATGGCGATCAATGCCCCGATTAATATCAATGCAGCAACTTTTGAAGCGCTCATATTTTGGCCACATCCCCCAAAAAATTTGAATCGATAGTATATGTATATTGTTAGCAAACGCAATGATATCACACCTCGCATAATTTACGAACTATAGTTCGTAGAAACACGCGCAATAGTGCGTCACGTTAGGCGCATGGTAAAAGAGGCTTTTGGAAGTAACCTACGCAAACGTAGACTGAACCAGAAATTGACACAGGAGAATCTGGCGTTTGAATCAGGGTTATCGTTACGCTATATCCAGAATCTGGAATCGGGAGATCGTCAGCCCACGCTGGAAACCATTTTTAAACTGTCGTTTGCACTTAACACTTCCCCGCAAGCATTGATCCAACCAACCTGGAAATGGTGGGTGGCGGAAGCCCGCGATAAATACAATCCCTAGCAATCAGTAAATACGGCGATTTGCTTTGCCGCTATTGACGGCTTCCATCTACATACAGCCATTGCATCTCCTGCCGAACAAACTGACTGATTTCGTGCATTCGATATGCGCGCCCGTCGATTTTATATCGCGCCACAAATTCGACACTACCGGTCTGATCGGTTTTACTGCCTGCCTGAATATTTTTTATCTGCAGACCAAGCCAGCGAACTTTGGCATCCAAATCTAAACGTGCTGGGCGTGTGGAGGGATGCCAGGTGGAATTCAGGTAACGCGTATTCAGCACGACATATGCGCTGTAGCGCGAACGCATCAATTGCTCCGCAGTCTGCGCGACAGCCTCTCCCAGCAAAAATCTATTACAACATTGTGCAAACAATTGACCTGAACCGCAGTAGCACAGCCCGACAGGATCACTCATGGTACGGTGACAACGATTTTCCCTATTTGCCGGTTCGACTCCATGTACTCGTGTGCAGTCGCAATTTGGTCCAGATTAAATGTGCGATCAACAAAAGGTAAAAACGTACCGGATTCCAGACCGTCGAAAACGTATTTTTTGGCGGCGGCCAATATTTCCGGTGCTCTGACGATTTCAAATAATGTGTATCCTCGAATTACCAAACCTTTGGCCAACGAAGTAAACAAGGGATATACCGCCGGCGAAGACGACAACGCACCATATTCAATAATAGTTGCACCATCGGCAGCCACACTGGCCAGCGACTCCAGAACGGGGCCGGCAATCGGATCAAAAACCAGATCGACGCCGTTGTCGGAAGTGATCGCCATCACTGATTCTTCCAGGTCCTGGTCGTCGGTTACGACCACGTAATCCGCTCCGGCATCAAGCAAAAACGGACGTTTGTTATTGCCGCGTGTAACCGCGATGACGCGCGCACCTTCTGCCTTGGCGATTTGAATCGCCGCCAGACCGACACTGCTGCTGGCGGCGGTGATTAAAATCGTTTGTTTTGCTTGTAACTTACCGTAATGAATTAACGCGCCATAGGCGGTAATGTACTGCATCCAGATCGACGCCGCCTGAACGGCGGTTAAATTATCCGGATACCTGGCAGCGGCATAAGCCGGCACCACCGCAGTTTCTCCATACACGCCATACTCTCCCATGGAAAACGATGGAATCGTACTTACACGGTCTCCGACGTTTAAACCGCTAACGTCTTTGCCGACGGCGTCTATACTGCCGGCGGCTTCGTATCCCAGCCGCGAGGGAAATGTCGGGTCTTCCAGATATTGCCCGCGGCGAAACATGACTTCTGCGCGATTAAGTCCGATGGCTTCCACTCGAATACGCACCTCGCCGGCTCGCGGTTCACGTTCAAGTACTTCGTCGAGTTGCAATACGCTGGCGTCACCTGTTTCGTGAAAACGCACTACTTTGGTCTTTGCACCGGCCATGATTAATTCACTTAAAAATTGTATTGATAGTCGACTATACCATTGCGCTCTTACATTTGAAGCACAAAAAAACCCTGATCAGGTTTACCGATCAGGGTTGATAATGGGTTCAACCAACTCTCGCCGTTACGGT
>JANQOT010000186.1 GCA_028285655.1 Gammaproteobacteria bacterium | reverse complement strand
CGCATGGAACGAACTCGCCGATCCTGACGCGAATAACCAAAGTAAGGAATTACCGTCGTAATCCGCTCGGCCGAGGCCCGCTTGAGCGCATCAACGATGATCAGCAATTCCATAATATTATCGTTGGTCGGCATGCAGGTCGGCTGAATGACAAATACATCGCGGCCACGCACGTTTTCCTGAATTTCTACCTGAACCTCGCCGTCACTGAAGTGACTAATCATGGCTTTGCCCAACGGAATATTGAGCTTTTGCACCACGTCTCTGGCCAATTGCGGGTGGGCATTCCCAGTAAATACCATCAAACGGCTGTCGTCTAACATATTTTGAGTTTTGGTCACGAATCTAACTCACTATAGTTAATTGGCTGGGCCGGCAGGATTCGAACCTGCGAATGCGGGGATCAAAACCCCGTGCCTTACCACTTGGCGACGGCCCAATTGTGTTCCTGGTTTATTAAGTCAAGTTTTACTTGCTACGCCGAAAGCTGCTCTCTCAGCGCCGAAATATTCTTCCCTTGAGCGATATGGGTGTTTACTCCCGGCGGAGCCTGTGCCTGAATTTCGATCGCCAAATCTTCACTCTGGCATGGGGCCACTACACACCCGCCAGTGCCTGTTAAAAATGGAGTACTAAAATCCTGCAACCAATTAAATACCGCGTTAATGGCCGGATAGCGCGCCCGTACAACGGGCTCAAATACATTCCCATACGCCCCTGGTTCAGGGGGGCTTATTGTGAGCTGGGGACTATTACGTGTCAATTGGGAATCGGCAAACATTTCGTGCGTGCTCACATGGGTGCCGGTATCGACAATTAAATACCATGGCGTGGCGAATTCCAGCGGTGTCAGTTTTTCCCCCACCCCTTCGGCCCATGCGGCGCTTCCCAAAATAAATATCGGTACATCGGCGCCCAATTCTGCTGCCAAACGAAGCAACTCTTTTTCTTCCAGCCGCAACTGCCACAGCCGGTTCAGCGCGTGCAGCGTCGTCGCGGCATTGGAGCTGGCACCGCCCAGACCACCGCCGACGGGAATATTTTTATGCAGCGTAACCGTCACACCGGCAGTAATACCGGCGGCTTGCTGCAGCAAGCGCGCCGCGCGCAAGGTTAAATCATCCTGTTCACTGACATTGCGAACAGGTATGGCACGCTGAATTAAGCCGCTGTCGTTTACCTGGAAGGAAAGTCGATCGCACAAATCGATAAACTGAAATGCCGTTTGCAGTTCGTGCATGCCGTCTGCACGACGCCCGGTAATGCGTAAAAACAAATTAATTTTAGCTGGCGATAGCCAGACATCCGGCGCGGTCATTGTTTAACGAATAGCGGCCGATTCCCAACGGGCGACATTTACCGTCAACGCCAGGTCTTCATATTCAAATACGGCTCGAGTAGGCAACCGTACCGGCTCCTGATCGGCGTAGTTCTGGTAGGTTAGCTGCCAGCCCGACTGGCGCATGTTCTGCGCCAAACCATCGGCACGCAACAACAGGTCGATATATTCGGCGTCGGGTTGCGGAACTCCGCGCAGCCAATAGCGCATTCCCGCCACCGGAATACGCAAACCAAACAAACCGTAAATCAGCGTTTCAGCGTTTCGGTCTTCGTAGCGTTCGCCTTTGGACGTTTTCACCACGACCTTGCCGGGAGACCCGTCGATCAGCGCCACTGTTCGACCTATAAAGTCACGTAGTTTGATTTGATAGCCATCCTGTCGCTGTTGCCAGATGATGCGCGTTTTAAACTTTTCCTGTTCGGTGACACCCACCAGCGACAAATGCGCAACCCATTCCGGATGCTGGTATAAATAGGATTTTCTTTTTTCCCAGGCCAGGCCGGCATCGTCGATCGGCTCTATTTTGGGAGCAATAGTGCAGGCGGACAACGCCAGCACAATCAGAAAAAATAAAAATTTCACTCAGAAAACTGTTTAATCAGTCTTTGTATATAACTGTCGTTTGGATGTCGCTCTAAGGCTTCGCGCAACAAGGTGCGCGCTTCATTATAATTTCCCTGCGCCCATAGCAGCTCTCCCAGATGACCGATTATTTCCGCATCGTCCATCAAGTCCAGCGCTTTACGCAAAAAGGTTTCCGCTTCGGCATAATTGCCCAGGCGAAAATGAATCCAGCCCATACTGTCGATGACCGCAGGATCATTTGGTTTCAACGCAAAAGCTCTTTCGACATATTTTTGCGCTTCGTCGATGCGTAAACCGCGGTCGGCCAGCGTGTAACCCAGCGCATTTAGTGCATTGGCATTATCCGGATCGCTCGCCAGAATATCGAGCAAATCGGCTTCCAGTAAATCGATACGATCAAAGTAATCGGCGGTTAATGCACGCGCGTACAACAAATCCGGATGCCGCGGAAATTCGCGTAAACCCTGGCTGTAAAGTTCGTAAGCACCCTGGTAGTCACCGTCTTCATGCAACAAGTGACCTTCTGCCAGAAACAGGCGGATTATATCCTCGGGGTTACTGATATCACCGCGAATGGAATTTAAATGATTACGTGCATACTCCAGACTTTCCAACTCGACGTATATATCGGCCAGACGCACTACGGAATCCAGGTATAATTCGCCGAACGCAACTTGCTTGTAGTTTTCAACCGCTGCGGCTTTATTGCCAAGCTCTTCTTCGATCCGTGCCAGGTAGTAGTACGCTTCGTCCAGACGATGATTGTTATCCACCAGCGCCTGAAAATAATCCCGCGCTTTTTCATACGATTCAGTTTGCACATAGGTTAAGCCCAATGTGTACAACAGATCGGGATCGCGCGGTCGCTGCTCCAGCAAAACTTCCAGTTGTACGCCGGCATTCTTGAACTGATTGGCCTGCAACAGCATACGTGCGTAACCTAGACGCAAATCAAAATTGCTTGGATCAGAATCCACCAATCCTTTCATTTCTACAAATGCGGATTCGTGATCGCCCAAAGAACTCAATGCACGCGCACGCAAAACGCGCGCTTCGGTCATGTCCGGCTTAAACCCGAGCGCAAGTTCACTTTGATCGACTGCAAGACGATATTTTCTGGCCTGCATGGCCAGGTTGGCGTACGACAGATGGCCATAAGGATTGTCGAAATTCTTCGCTACCAGGCGTTCCATCAGTTGCAGACTTTTTTCGACTTCGTCGACCCGTACCAGGGTCGATGCAATGATGCTGTAGCCTTTACTCGGTGAATCTGCCGCCGCATCCATGACTTTACTGAAGTATTTTTCGGCCGAATCCAGGTCGCCCTGGCGCAGATACAAAATCCCCAACACCTGTTGTGCTTCGAGATTGTCGTCCTGCACTTCCGACCAGCGATGGGCCGCTTTCAACGCCAGCGGCCAGTCTTTGGCAAAAATGGCGATACGCATCGCCCGCTCGATCACATCGGCGTCGTCGGTCAGCTGGGCGGCGCGGCTGTAATACTCCTTGGCGGCATGCATATCCCCCAGTTTGCCCGCCATCTCGCCCGCCATAACCTCAAACATCAGCTCGCTCAGAGGATCGGATTCAACCACTGGCGCAGGCGCCGTGGTGACCGCAGATTCAACCGGCTCGCCTGCATCCCGTTCGCTTTCCGGAGACGGCACCGTCGCGCAGGCGGACAATAAAATTGCGGCGATTCCGGCAAGCGCAAATGGGGCAAAACGTAAAAGATGCATATTTCTAGACTATAATGAATTTTTTGGCTACGCGTAGCACAATTCTACGTTATTTCAATTCGCATTACATGGACGGTTTGTAAGCCACTTCTCACTTTCTATACCCGTATATTTAAGAATTTGTGCGCGAACCTGCCAGGGTGCGTTAAAATAGACCTTATGTCCTTACTAACTATAGGTATAAATCACAACACCGCGCCGGCCGATATGCGCGAACGTGTCGCATTTCCCGACTCGATACTGCCGGTCGCGCTGGAAAAACTGATTCATGTACCTTCGGTGGACGAGGCCGCCATTGTTTCCACCTGCAACCGAACCGAGTTGTACTGCAGCGTAGATTCCTGGCAGGAAGGCAAATCCAACACCATGCAGTGGTTAAGCGAGTTTCACGACCTCAAAATAGACCAGACCCAGCCATTTATATACGACCACCGTGAACAGGATGTCGCCAAGCACATGTTCCGGGTTGCCAGCGGACTTGATTCGATGGTGCTGGGCGAACCGCAAATTCTGGGGCAGCTCAAGCAGGCCTACCAAAAAGCGGTAGGCGCAGGCACGCTGGGCAAGCAACTGAATCAACTGTTCCAGCATTCGTTCAACGTCGCTAAAAAAGTTCGCACCCACACGTCGATCGGTACCAATCCGGTGTCGGTGGCATCCACCGCCGTGTCACTGGCCAAACAAATTTTCGGCGATTTATCCGAACGCAAAGCATTGTTTATCGGCGCCGGCGAAACCATTGAACTGGCGGCCCAGCATCTGACCACCGTCGGCATCGGTCGCATCACAATTGCCAATCGCAATATTGCCCGAGCACAGAAACTTGCCAATAAATTTGAAGGGTACGGCGTCAGTTTGTCTTATATCTCCGAGGTACTGCACGAAAGCGATGTGGTAATCACCGCCACCTCGAGTACTCTGCCGATTTTGGGTAAAGGATTACTTGAAAACAGTTTAAAGCGACGCAAACATCAGCCCATTTTATTGATCGACCTGGCCATTCCGCGCGATGTCGAACCGGAAGCCGGTCAATTGCAGGATATTTATTTATACGGAGTCGATGATCTTAAACAGGTTATTCAGGACAATATGCAGTCGCGTCTGGATGCCGCGGAACAAGCGGAAATTATCATCGACGACGAAGTTGCAAAATTTTATCAATGGCTGCGAGGCCAGGACGTCACCGATATCATCCGCAGTTACCGTTCGCAAATAGAGCAGCATCGCGGCGAAACAATCGACAAAGCACTGCGCATGCTTAAACAAGGCAAGTCTCCGGAAGATACCGTAAACTATCTCGCCAACACGCTGGTAAACAAATTACTCCATCACCCCACAGAAGCGTTAAAAACCGCCAATGCAGAAAATCATCAGGAACTACTCGAAGCCGCAAAAATAATTCTTGGCTTGCCCCGCGATTAGCTACTGCTAGTCTTCTTTATTATCTGTTCGACTCGTTACTCGCAGTAATTAAACACAAATGAATGCGTCAACTATAAAAAACTCGAATCACTCCAGGAGCTGTCGCCGTGAACGCCTCTATTATTAAGAAACTGGAGTCGTTACAAGACCGTCACCAGGAAATTGCCGGCTTGCTTGCCGATCCCGACGTAATCTCGGACCAAAACAGGTTTCGGCAGTACTCGGTAGAGTATTCGCAACTGGAGCCGGTGGTACAAACCTATTCCGAATACACAAAAGTTCAGGAAGATTTAAGTGCGGCTAACGAACTGCTGCAAGACTCCGACAGCAGCGTGCAGGAAATGGCACAGCAGGAGCTGGGTGAGTTACAGAGTAAACAGGCAGAACTGGAATTAAGTTTACAAAAACTGTTACTGCCCAAAGACCCGCTCGACAACAATAATGTATTCATAGAAATTCGCGCCGGCACCGGCGGCGACGAAGCCGCCATCTTCGCGGGCGACCTGTTTCGCATGTATACGCGCTATGCCGAACAAAAACGCTGGACCATAGAGGTAATTAGCGCCAATGAAGGCGAACACGGCGGGTATAAAGAAATAATCGCGCGCATAATCGGACAGGGCGCCTATTCGCATCTTAAATTCGAATCGGGAGCACATCGTGTACAGCGCGTTCCGGAAACTGAGTCGCAGGGTCGAGTCCACACTTCCGCCGCCACCGTTGCCATTTTACCCGAAGTCGACGAGATCGACGAAGTGGAAATTAATTCGACCGATTTACGCATTGATACCTTTCGTGCATCCGGCGCGGGCGGGCAACACGTTAATAAAACCGATTCGGCAATTCGTATCACTCATCTTCCTACCGGTGTGGTAGTGGAATGCCAGGACGAACGTTCGCAACATAAAAATAAAGCGCGCGCCATGTCCTTACTAAAAGCGCGCCTGCTGGACGCGGAACGCAGCAAGCAATCTTCGGAACAGGCTGAAGCACGCCGCAACCTGGTCGGCAGCGGCGACCGTTCGGAAAGAATACGCACGTATAATTTTCCGCAAGGCAGAGTCACGGACCACCGCATTAATCTGACGTTGTACAAACTGGAAGAGTTAATGCAGGGTAATCTGGCGCAGGTAATTGATCCTTTGATCAGCGAGCACCAGGCCGACTTGCTGGCTTCCATAAACGCGACGCAATGAATACAAATTCAATGCCCGCAGCCCGCGATGACACGGTTGAACATGCCCTAGCGCTCGGCCGCCGGCAATTGGCCAATCACGCGGATGCATACAAAGAAGCATTACTGTTGTTGCAACATGTCAGTGGAAAAAACAAAGAACATCTAATCGCGCATCCCGAATTAAATCTAAGCGACGAACATTGGCATCAGTTCCGGCAATACCTGCAACGAAGAAATCGTGGCGAACCGATTGCTTACATTACTGGTTTAAAAGAATTCTGGTCGTTACCTTTGCACGTGCAACCGGGCGTTTTAATTCCGCGACCGGAAACCGAACTTTTAGTAGAAACCGCTTTATCGTTGATCGCAACAACAGATGCTGCGCGAGTTCTGGACCTGGGTACCGGCAGCGGTTGTATTGCACTTGCCATTGCCAGCGAAAGACCGGCTGCGTCAGTCATTGCAACCGATGTTTCCGATCTTTGTATTCGGACCGCTATTCAAAGTGCTGCAACATTAAATATTAAAAACGTTCAGTTCGCTCGCAGCGACTGGTTCGAATCGTTAAACACAACATCGTTTGACATAATAGTCAGCAACCCGCCTTATATATCGCAGGACGACCCAGACCTGCAGCAGCAGGTTCGCACATATGAACCGGAGTCTGCATTGATTGCCGCGCAAAACGGACTACAGGATTTAAAAAATATAATTCGCAGCGCGCGGTCCTTTCTCGACCAAAACGGAACTTTGCTTTTGGAACATGGATGGCGACAGGGAACGGCTGTTCGCGATTACTTTACCCAGTGCGGTTACGCGCAAGTCACAACTAAAAAAGATTTGCAGGGCCACGAGCGGATTACCATAGGCAGTTACAGCCATAATGAAAGTCGATAGAGACGACCACGGGTTCTTGGTTGACCCCGAGGATTGGGATAGAGATGTTGCGCTTTATCTGGCAGCCGAAGAAAACATTCAACTCAAGGAAGAACACTGGAACATCATTCACACAATTCGCGAATTATATGCAAATACCGGCACTGTTCCCGAATTGCGCACGATTCTTAAGAACCTGCGACAAACCATAGGCGCGGATAAAGCGACCCGCAAATACGTGTACACGCTGTTTCCCTACGGTTATGGCCAGCAGGCATGCAAAATCGCCGGGATGCGATTACCGCGAAAATTATGGCTGGACGTGTAACGCGTATTTGCAACTAAATACGCGGCCTTAGCTATGAGGCAAGCCCGATTAGTGGTAGCTGAACACCGATGAACCGCTAAACCGGATACCCCTTCAATCCGTCAAATTAAATTAAAATCAATTCAAAGTGTTACACGGCCAAAACGGCACAAACAGACGGTCTTTTAATTGGAGCTTTTCGTCATAGAAGAATTTCTTTTCCAGTATCCGT
>JANQOT010000162.1 GCA_028285655.1 Gammaproteobacteria bacterium | reverse complement strand
ATAAGTCTGGTCTTTATCGCTGTCTTTGGCGGTAAGGAGTTGAGTAAATTTTCCGCGATGCTGAGTGCGTGCATAATGCCCGGTCGCGATGCACTCGGCCCCCAGTTCGGTGGCGTAGTCCAGAAAAACTTTGAACTTGATTTCAGTGTTACACAAAATATCCGGATTCGGCGTGCGTGCCGCTCGGTGTTCGGCCAAAAAGTACTCGAATACTTGATCCCAATATTCGCTGGAAAAATTAACGGTACGCAATGAAATACCCAGCCGGTCGCATACTTGTTCGGCGTCGGCCAGATCCTGCGCTGCGCTGCAGTATTCGTCGGTATCGTCTTCATCCCAATTCTTCATGAATACCGCATCGACCTGGTGACCGGCGGATTGAAGCAAATGAGCGGCGACGGCGGAGTCTACTCCACCGGATAAACCCACAACGATATGTTGAGATGGCATCGTATTACTTAATGACTGGTAAATTGAAGTACAGCTTACCCTTTACGGCAAGCGAAAAAAACGAGCGAACGCCTCAAAAATAAGGGTAATCGATACTCGATCGAGTGTAAAAAAACGACTCAGCCGGGTGACTGATTAATGAATGCCTTTGCGCTGCAGCCAAAGTTTGGTTTTGGATTTCACCCGTCCGCCGATTTTGGTGATCACGGAGGAGTGATGCCCCGGCCAGTCCGGTTTTTGCGGACGATAGTATTCGACTTCGGCGTCAAATTGTTCACTCAATTTTTTTACGAAATCGCAAAATAATACGCAGGACGCATGTACGTAGTCGTGCGAATAACAGATATAAGTCATATCGGGAATGTTTTTCCACTCTCTTTGCAGGAAATTTTTGCATTCCTGTTCGATATTATCCTCGTCTTTTTCCTGAAACGCGAAAAAGTCCCAGTCCAGCGAAAGATGTTCTGCGGGCGTAAAGCCGTCCCAATTTTCGTAAGAAACTCGACTGTAGTGCAGAGGGTATTGCGGTAGATTATTCAGTTTCGCTTTGGTGACGGGCAGGCGGGAAGAAAAATCGGTATCGAATTTAACCGTCGTATCGTCATACAGGCGGTTACCGTAAGCATCGAAAACCCACTTGATGCTTTTGACCATGCCTTCTTTTACCGCGTAGGTTAAAAAATTGCCTTCATGGACGTGATCTTTCAGCGTATGGACCATGTAATTCTTGCCGGTATGGATTAAGGCGCCGTGCAAATCGCAATGGGGATCGATATGCACCAGTTCGATATTCGAGACCGGATGATCGTGCCAGTAATAATAAAGGTCGTCGTGCGCTTCCAAGACCACGATTTTTCTCGATTTCTGCGCGTCCATAATGCTCTCGTCCTTACTGCAAAGCTTTGAAAATTGGTATTAATTCGAATCTTAATCCGGCGCCGCGACAGATCGACCGGCAGCGCTTGAATCAGGTGCATGCTATCACTCCGGCGGGGTGGAAACTGTTAAAGAATCGTCGCTTTTCGGGCTGTTGCGAAACGCCGGGATCTGCCGCATGGATTATGCGGGCTGCCTGCGTAGAATTGACAATTCGAAATAAATTACCAATTAAAATTCAATTAGTTATATAACTAAATTAATTTGAATTATAGGATTAAACCAGGTGGCAAGTGAATGTCTTCGCACGCGTTCGGTACTTGCGACGCTACCAATGTTCGATGACATCGCTCAGCAGGTTCAGGTCGTAACGCCGGCCGCGTTCGTAATCCTGAATGCTTTGTAACACCATTGCGCTGCGACGTTCGATTTCGGGCAAGGCCGCTAATTCCGCGTGGCTCATCCACAGCGCTTCAAGAATGCCGTCGTCCAAGGGTTGATCCGAATGGAATTTATTGACTGATCCGCAAAAAGTTACGCGCAGGTAGACGTCATCTTTTTGTGGATGTTTCCAGCGATACACGCCGACCAGCGCCTCCGGCGTAAATTCCCATGCGGTTTCTTCAAGCGTTTCGCGAATGGCGGCATCGGTCAGCGATTCGTCGACTTCCCAGTGTCCGGCCGGCTGATTGAATACCACCAAATCGTTGGCCAGTTCTTTGACCATCAAATATTTGCCATCTTTTTCGATGACGGCGGCGACAGTGATATGTGGAGTAGATGGCATATAATTTAGTATAATAAATACAGTAAGTTATTATATATATTTAATTATATTTATAAAGAATTTCTATTGCCGTGAATGTACTGTATTTCAGTGTGTTCAACAAAATTCTCCGGGACGTTTTTTATTAACACTGGTCTAAAAGAATATTCGTTTCTTCTGCTAGATACTTATAATAAGGGCAATGAAACCGTTAATTTTGTATATAGCCGTTAGTACATAGATATGTCGATTGATGAAGAATATCAAAATGATGATGGATTAGCGGTCAAAGAAGAGCGTCCTAAGGTTAAGCAGCCGCCCATGTATAAGGTGGTTTTGTTAAACGATGATTACACACCGATGGAGTTTGTTGTACACGTACTGGAAAATTTCTTTAATATGAACCGGGAGAAAGCAACGCGCATCATGCTAAATGTACATACTCAGGGCAAAGGGGTATGCGGCGTGTATACGCGGGAAGTCTCCGAAACAAAAGTGTCGCAGGTGAACGAATATTCTAGAATGAATAATCATCCTTTATTATGCGATATGGAAGAAGCGTAATTTACTGCGGAAGATACCGACATGTTAGCTAAAGATCTGGAATTGTCGCTCAACATGGCCTTTAAGCGAGCGAGGGAAAAACGCCACGAATTTATGACGGTGGAGCATTTGCTGTTGGCGTTAATCGATAATCCTTCCGCTGCAGACGTGTTAAGGGCCTGCGGTGCGGATGTGCAGGTATTAAGCTCTGAGCTGAGCACCTTCATCGACGAGAACACTCCCTTACTCAATGAGGAAGAGGAGCGCGACACGGCGCCGACACTGGGATTTCAGCGGGTATTGCAGCGAGCGGTATTTCAGGTCCAGTCTTCCGGCAACAAGGAAGTCACGGGGGCCAACGTATTGGTCGCCATATTTGGCGAACAGGAATCGCACGCAGTGTATCTGCTTACCCAGCACGACGTAGCGCGTTTAGACGTATTGAATTTCATTTCACACGGCATTTCAAAAATTTCCGAAGACGAGCACAGCGAAATTTCGCCGGATCCTGATGCGGATGCGGATTTGCAGGAAGCGGACAGCAAGCCGCTGGAAAAATACGCGGTGAATCTGAATCAATTGGCGGCTGATGGAAAAATTGATCCGTTAATCGGACGTCAGCACGAGGTGGACCGCACTATTCAAATACTTTGTCGACGTCGTAAAAATAATCCATTGCTGGTGGGTGAAGCCGGTGTCGGAAAGACCGCTATCGCCGAAGGGCTGGCGAAAAAAATTGTCGACGGCGATATTCCGGAAGTTTTAAAGGACAGC
>JANQOT010000152.1 GCA_028285655.1 Gammaproteobacteria bacterium | reverse complement strand
AATTCACGGTTTGATCGCTGGTATTATGGCGGAGAAAAAGACGCGCTGACTGAAGACGAGCAAAAAGGATTTGAAATTTTTAGCGGCAAAGGCCGCTGTGCATCCTGTCATTTGGTAAACAAGGAATATGCATTATTTACCGATAACAAAATGCATAATACCGGACACGGTTATGCGGTTTCGATGGGAGTAAGACCGGAAAAAACCAAAGTACAACTGGCGCCCGGAGTATTTGTTGACGTAGACACCGACCTTATCGATTCTGTACGTCAAAAGCCTAAAGAAAACGATGTAGGCTTGTACGAAGTAACCCAGAATCCATATGATCGCTGGAAATACCGCACCTCCAGTCTGCGCAATATCGCCTTGACTGCTCCGTATATGCACGATGGTGCATTTAGTACGCTGCGCGAAGTCGTGGAGTTTTACGACGTCGGCGGCGTGCCTAATGAGTTACTCAGTCCCTTAATGGGTCCTCTGAATCTGACCGACCAGGAAATCGATCAGCTAGTCCCATTTTCAAATTCGCTTACCGGTAGTAATGTGCGTACTATTGTCGCCGACGCATTTGCGGCGCCGATTGGTGAATTACGCAAGTCAGATCCCAACTGGGCGCATGGTACGAAATATAGTAATTGAACGGGGCGCGGGTGAATCCAAGAAGCTTAATTTATTTAATTACCTGCCTGGTTTGTATGCAGCCGGCGAATGCTGAACGGTTGCTGGACCCCATGCCGGCATCCATGCAAGCGCAAAATTTCTCATTGCCATCAGTATCCGGCGAAGTACAAACTTTAAAGCAGTTTAAGGGCAATTATATATTGGTAAATTTCTGGTCTGCCGATTGTTTAATTTGTGTGGCGGAACTCTCCGTATTGCAGGATTTGTATGAGCAACTGCGATCGGAATATGATTTTGAGATCATCGCTATTCATGCCGGCTCCAAACTGACGCAAGTAAATGATTTGCTCAAAACCAACCCGGTGACCTACCAGGTATTAATGGATAATGACTTGAAAATGGGTCATTGGGGTATACCGCAACTACCTACAACCTATATAGTTACGCCGGACGGGAACTTCGCCTACCGGGCGGTCGGAACACGAGTATGGAATGCGCCCAGTATGGTCGATCTGTTGCGAGAATTGATGAATGGTAAAAAAACATCGACATTGCAATGAAAATCGTCGAGATTCATACGAACTAAAGGATAGAATTACAATCTATATTTGTGCCGGTTAATAAACATAATATTACCTATCTATGAACCCACTTAGATTGCCAATTCACTTAGTCTGCAAATATCGCGTAAAAGCCGTATGGACGGTGTTTACGAGTATGATATTTATTAGCTCGCTAGCTGCGGCCAATCAATTAATGCATAAAATGCCGAACGATTCTGTCGCTGCGAATTTCACATTAATGAGCGCGCATGGAAACGATATTAGCTTGTCTGATTACCGTGGCAAGTTTGTTTTGCTTAATTTCTGGGCAACCTGGTGCCCGCCGTGCATCAAGGAAATGCCGGCGCTGAATGTATTGCATAATAAATTAAAAGGGCGAAACGGCTTACATGTTGTAGCGGTTCATGCCGGACCGGCGTTAGCGACTGTTAAGAAGTTTTTAAAGGATAATCCGGTCGATTTCGACGTGGTTATCGATAAAAATATGTCGCTGTCCAGTTGGGAAGTATCCGGATTGCCGACCACATTTCTGATTAACCCCGACGGCGAGGTTATTTATAAAGCCACCGGTGAGCGTGAATGGGATTCCGACGAAATGATTAATTTTATAAAGTCGGTAATGAAAGAATACGAACGATTGGCTGTAACCGAGCAATTCGTAGTAAATAGCTAGAAATAGTATCCTTATCTGCTTTATTCCATATGTCTGAATACGTATCGGAAATTCGCGACGTAATACAGTTATTTTTACAGCGAGAGTTTCCCGATTGCTCGATCCAGGAAGAAAACAATACCGATAGTTATTGCTTTCGATTAAGTGGCGAAAGTCAATCGTACTTTGTTCGCGTAATGTATACAGCGATTGAAAATCCGGAACCACATGAACTGATATCGCAATTCGAGCGTTTGGCAGTTGCCGATACTATGCGTGGTCTGGGTGATTTTCCGGTGGTAGTGACCGAATACGGTTGTATATTTGGCAGCCCCTGATTAATTATGCCTTACTTCGCGATTTTTCAGTTGCGCGCATGCGTGACTGCCGAAGCGAGTCCGGTGCAATACCAGTAACTAGTTTCTTATTCTGAAGTAGTCGGATCTATCACCGACTTGATTTCTGCAATCGAATTTGCCGGGAAGCCGCCTTCGTCAGCGTGTTTGCGAATTTCTTCTTCGTTCGGCGCGATATAAGTGCAATAGACTTTATCCTGGGTTACAAAGCTTTCCACCCACTGAATTTGCGGCCCCATGTTTTTTAGAATACTGCAGGATTTTTGTGAAATTCCTTGCAGGTCCTGTGCGGTCAAATCGCCGGCATTGGGAATTTCTCTTTCGATGATGTACTTCGGCATTTTTTCCTCCAATCGCAATAATATAGTTATGGGCGAAGTATGAAAACTACACAGCTGGACAGATTTCAACAAGTACACATATTGTATCAATTATCCGATCCAAATCAGCATTTCTCCTTGCCCGCCAACGGCGCTGTCCCCCATATACCGCTGCACCCGCCGGCGCATGGGGTGTAAAGATTGAAATAAGCTCTTAGGTCGGCGCAGTTCGTGTAGCAGTAAGGTTAAATATCCCAGGCTATGCCGGCCGCAATCGTGGAAACCGGAAATTACGTCTTTTGGTTTATGCGGAAGCAGAAGCGTGCCTCGGCGCATTCCCACGCCGACCTGTTTACCGATAGTGCCCAAATTAGCAATGGTCCCGGCGATCATTCGGCTGCCGCAGTAGTCGCCGATATTGCCCACTACCATAATAGTGCCGCGGCGCATCAAATCACCGGTAAAATCTCCACTGTTGCCGTGTATCAAAATCGTTCCCCCCGCCATGCCTTTTTTTGCCCCCGCGTAAGCACTACCGGCGTAATGTCCGCCGTCGCCGCTGACTTCGATTAAGCCGGCCCGCATCGCACAACCTGCAAAATCGGATACGTTCCCCTCAACTTTTAATGTGCCTCCGGTCAACTCTGCACCGGCATAATGACCGCAGTTTCCTTTAACGGTAATTGTCGATCCTGCAGCCAAAGCGTGGCCGATGTAATCCATTTTTGAGTTCGAATTTTCCAGCACGATTTCGTCGTCGGTAAATGAACCCCTAATATCAAATAATTCACCAATCGCGGTTTTTTCGTTGCCCGCCATAATTTCACGATTGGCAATATCGCGATTACCTTCGGCACGCTGCGCAGCATCACTAAGCCAGCGCATATCCAGCCGTGCTTGAGTCGAGCCTTTATATGTAACGGTTGTATGACTCATGCATGATTTCCCGTAAATGAAAATGGTGAGGTCCAAGTTTGCCGCCGTAATTACCGCCGGTAATTCGCTCGATACCTTGCGATTTACCCAGATCGCATATCGCTTCGATACCGCGGTTCATTGCCAGAGCAACGTCTTCTTTGGTGAGTCCATCGATTACGATTTCCATTGCCGCTTCTATATTTTTACCTAACACATTGTCGGGCTCTCCTTTTAAGGTAGGGCAATAGGGATGGTTGGTCGATGCATTTAAAAATTTATATTTCGAACCCACTTTTGAGCCGGAGCGAACGCCGCCGCCTGGAAAGGGCATAATAATATTCGGCAACAGACTAATTGCATCGATAGCCGCTTCGCAGGCAAGCAAAGCTTGCGAAATATGGCGGGCAAGCACTAACAAGTTTCCTCCGCCTATTGCAGTTTGATAGCCGGTGGTTTCTTCACATAAAAATTCACCATCCATGACTGGAATTCGCCAGTAGCGTTTGTCGCCGATTTTTTTGGAAGTCTGATAGCCGTCGCCGAAATAGCGTAAATTTTTGCCCAATGCAATCTGGCCTTCACCCTCAAGTCCGGCAAATACCGCAGTGGTGGGGCAAGTGAGTACGCATTGCCCGATACGCTTCTGCAGTTGTTGTTCCAGTGTTTTTCTGTCGGTGGCAAATAACAGCACCGAAATTCCGGGCCGACCGTCGGGTGTTTCATGATTGCCGATTATTCTTTCGATACCTGCCTCTACGTTGCAGCCGATCACCGAGGTGGCGAAACCGGTCATGGTTTCCGCTGCATGACGCGCCCATTTGTAGTTGATGGCGGTGATAATGATGCGCGTTGCACGCATCGGAAACGCTTCCGCAAATGTGTCGTCAATAATTACGCCGTTAATAATCATGTGCTAACTCTGACTACAAGGATGTGTTTCGACGCTGCTGCCTATAGATTCTACCATTTCATCGTCGCTGATTTTGAAATTACTCATCGCAATCGTTTGGTAATTTTCAAAATATTTCTGCAGCGGCTTTTCGATCGCTCGATCGAATTCCGGTTTAACCGTGTGAGTCACTCCTTTAACGGATTCGACGATTTCCCCATCTTTTACAATTAAAGTGCCGTTTTTATAAACCATTGCAGGTTTGGCAAACATTTGTTCGATGTCGTCCTGCTTGCGATAGACTGTAATATTGGCGTTGGCTCCATCGCCCAAATGTCCATGATTTGATAACCCCAGAATTTTAGCCGGCGCCGCTCGAGTCAGAATGGCTATTTCGTATAATGAATATTCGCGATCCATGCTCGCCAGGTTAGACAGTTTTTGTGCGTCGGGCGGCAGTATGCTCAGAGCGTCATTACGAAACGATTTATTCATAAGTAATTTAATGAGATGCGGATAGCTCGTGAACGGTGCGCCGTTGGGATGATCTGTCGTGAGAAAAATACGCCACGGGTCGTCGACTTGTAAGAAAATTTCCAGCCCGATTGCCCACTGCAGTGCGTTAACAAAACTTTTATCTCGGTAGCGAAATGGAGTGACTCCGCAACCCGCTTCGCATTCGATATCCATTACAGTCCATTTTTTGGGATGCGCGTGATCGTGGCCGAAATATTGCATCATGGTGTCGCCGGACGTGGTGATGGTCTGGCCAAACATAATCTGGCCGACATCGGCAGTGATATTGGGTTGGCGGTTTATAGCTTCGGCAATTTCGCATGCTGCGGACGAAAACTTACGGTCGCCTTCAGTGCCATAACTGTGAAACTGAATATGAGTTAGGTGAATCGGCAGGCCTTCGGCCGCCGACATGGTCGCAAGCGTTGACTCAAAATTTCCCGGAACCCCAAGATTGCTTGCATGTACGTGCAATGGATGGGCTATCCCAAGATCGTGTACGGCTTTGCTAAGAGCAGTAATAATTTGGCGTGGATTTACATTCGCCGGACCGGTTTCATCTACGTCCAGGCGTCGTTGATTGAATTTAAAAGCATGGATGCCGCCGGCATTTACCACTTTGATGCCGATGCATTGGCTGGCATGAAGAATCCAGGCAACGTAATCGTTGATGGCGCTTTGGCTGGCGCCTTCGCGCATCAGACCAAGTAAAAAATCATCATTGCCTAACAATACATAACCGCCTTTATCCACCATTGGTGTGTCGGCCATTTCCATGTGCGCCTGGCGCGCATTTACGGGCAGTACCGCCGGCTCAAA